>NZ_JBEXME010000035.1:0-48136 GCF_040610355.1 Nocardia sp. NPDC004168
CCCTCCCCGCTCAGGCGCCGTCCGCGCCCGGCCCCGGCCCCGAGCGGCCGCCGCCTCCGCGACGCAGTCGCCAGCGGCGGTCGCTCGGACGCGAGCCATAAGAGGGCCGCGAACACGCAGCGCCGAAGGCGCTGCAAAATCAACAGAGCCGGTCTATTTCATGTGCCAGTGCTACATCCAGCGCGGTGAGCCCGCCCGCCGAGTGTGTCGACAAGCTGAATGTGACCTTGCGCCAGCGGATATCGATGTCGGGGTGATGATTCGCCTCCTCCGCGACTTCGGCGACGCGGCGCACCAGTTCGATGCCCGCGGGGAAGGTGGCCGCCTCGACGGTGCGCGTCAGGTTGTCCCCTGACCTGGACCACTCCGGCAATTCGGTGAGAGCGTCTACGATTTCGGGTTCGGAGAGCAGTGCCTGCTGCGCCATAACACTCCTTACTACTCGCCTCGGGCCGCCCCGGAAAGGGTGGCGGCGGGGGTCAGGCAGCGCGCGCCTGCTTGAGTGCCTTCTTCAGATCCTTACCGGTGACACCGGGCGCTTCGCACTTCTTCATCCGCATGATGACCACGGGGCACTTCACGCAGCGCGTCTTCTTCCGACAGCACTTCTTCTTCGGTTTCAGGCTCGAAACCTTCTTGGCTTTGACCTTGCCCACGGCGGTTAGCATACCCTTAGTACAAAGGCTGAAACGGTGCCTCGAACCGACTGCCGGTAGGGTATAGCTCGCCGCGATGCCTGGTGAGTTTCGATTCTCCACCTGTTCGCAGGGAGACCGGCGTGTGCGTCAGGCCCCGGAGGCGGCAGCCTGCGTAATCACGGAGAGTCCGTGCACGCCGGACACCGAGCACCGTCGGCTCCAACACCGAACAGCAGGAGGATTCAGGCGTGTCGTCTGCACGCGATTTTCGCAACGTCGCCATCGTGGCTCACGTCGACCACGGCAAGACGACCCTGGTCGACGCCATGCTGCGCCAGTCGGGCGCCTTCGCCGAGCGGGCCGAGCCCGTCGATCGGGTGATGGACTCCGGCGACCTGGAACGCGAGAAGGGCATCACCATTCTCGCCAAGAACACGGCGGTGCACCGGCATCACCCGGACGGCTCGGTCACCGTGATCAACGTCATCGACACCCCCGGCCACGCCGACTTCGGTGGCGAGGTCGAGCGCGGCCTGTCCATGGTGGACGGCGTGGTGCTGCTGGTGGACGCGTCCGAGGGGCCGCTGCCGCAGACCCGGTTCGTGCTGCGCAAGGCGCTGGCCGCGTCGCTGCCGGTGATCCTGGTCGTGAACAAGACCGACCGCCCCGACGCCCGCATCGAAGAGGTCGTCGAGGAGAGCCACGACCTACTGCTGGACCTGGCCTCCGATCTCGACGACGCCGCCGCCGAGGCCGCCGAGCTCGCGCTCGACCTTCCGGTGCTGTACGCCTCCGGTCGTGAGGGCAAGGCGTCCAAGGAGCGTCCGGAGAACGGCAACGCCCCGGCCGCGGAGAATCTGGACGCGCTGTTCGACGTGCTGCTGGAATACATCCCCGCGCCGAAGGGTGATGCGTCCGCGCCGCTGCAGGCGCACGTCACCAACCTGGACGCCTCGGCGTTCCTGGGTCGTCTCGCGCTGGTCCGCATCCACAACGGCGAACTGCGCAAGGGGCAGAACGTCGCGTGGATGCACGCCGACGGCGTCAAGCAGGTGAAGATCACCGAACTGCTGCAGACCGTCGGCGTGGAGCGCAAGCCGGGCGAGCTGGCGGTGGCGGGCGACATCGTCGCCATCGCGGGCATTCCGGACATCATGATCGGCGACACCCTCGCCGACATCGATGATCCGGTCGCGCTGCCGCGCATCACCGTCGACGAGCCCGCCATCTCGGTCACCATCGGCACCAACACCTCGCCGCTGGTCGGCCGGGTGCAAGGGCACAAGTTGACCGCCCGCATGGTGAAGGCGCGCCTGGACCAGGAGCTGGTCGGCAACGTGTCGCTGCGCGTGCTCGACATCGGGCGCCCGGACGCCTGGGAGGTGCAGGGCCGCGGTGAGCTGGCGCTGGCCATCCTGGTCGAGACCATGCGCCGGGAGGGCTTCGAGCTGACCGTCGGCAAGCCGCAGGTGGTCACCAAGCAGGTCGACGGCAAGGTGCACGAGCCGTACGAGGAGCTGACCATCGACTGCCCCGAGGAGTACCTCGGCGCGATCACCCAGTTGCTGGCCGCCCGCAAGGGCAAGATGGTGCAGATGAGCAACCACGCCGCGGGCTGGGTGCGGATGGAGTTCATCGTTCCCTCCCGTGGCCTGATCGGTTTCCGCACCGACTTCCTCACCGAGACCCGCGGCACCGGCATCGCCAACGCCGTGTCGCACGGCTACGCGCCGTGGGCGGGCGAGATCCGGGCCAGGCACACCGGCTCGCTGGTCTCCGACCGGTCGGGCTCGGTGACGCCGTTCGCGATGATCCAGCTGGCCGACCGCGGGCAGTTCTTCGTGGAGCCGGGCGCGGACACCTACGAGGGGCATGTCGTCGGCGTCAATCCGCGCGCGGAGGATCTGGACATCAACGTCACGCGCGAGAAGAAGCTGACCAACATGCGCAGCTCCACCGCCGACGTGATCGAGACCTTGGCCAAGCCGTTGCAGCTGGATCTCGAAGGCGCCATGGAGTTCTGCGCCGCCGACGAGTGCGTTGAGGTCACCCCGGAGGTGGTCCGGGTGCGCAAGGTGGTCCTCGGGCAGAACGAGCGCGCACGGGAACTGTCCCGGCGCAAGGCGCGCGACCGCGCGGCGCTGTAACAACTTGTGTGCCACGGTATTCGGTGTCACCGCGGGTGGCACCGAATACCGGGCAGAACCGCTGGTCGGGCAGTCGCGGGCGCTCGCATCGTGCGGGTGTACCGCCAGCCTCGCGTTCGACTCGGGCTCCTCGGGTGTGATCGCAATTCCTCGCATCACCAGGCATGGTGGCAATCGGGAGAAATTCGAGACGGCCCCGTGATGCGTGCGGTGGTGAAGTCCGGTGCCACATATTCGAGGGCTGATCGGTTTCGTTGTCGGTAATTTCGATTTGTGATCGTCTCGGCCCTTGGTATGCGGGTCCGAAATCGGTTCGTTCGCGTGGAATAAGTTTCCGAGGCGACGGCTGGTGGGAAAATTTGGTAATTGTCGACCACTACCCGTCATGGGGTAGTGGTGGCGGGTGAAAATAATTGGCTGTGCCGTGCGCCTGTTTTATATTGTCGGCACCCGTGGTCATCCAGAGCTGTGCACGCAATGAGCTTTCTCATGCTATCGAGGGGCCTCGACGCGCGGGCGGGCCAGCGCCTGTGTGGGTTGTCGCCGTGTTGGCCGGATGGTGCTTCGACGAAAAGATTCGTCTCCCGTTCGGCGTGTCGGCGCAAATGTTCACTTCATGTCCGAGTCGGTAGCGCGTGTGGTTGCCTAAACGACACCGATGCGCATACGGATTGCGGTGCGTCGGGTGCGGCGGGCTATTGTGCCGCGACGGTACGCCGAATATTTGCCGAGGTTCGACACGGTTTGTATGGGTGATGTCACGACCCTGCGACGCTGCTGTGTTTCCCCGCTACGCATATCCGTTCGACCGCGTTGTTTCCGCGCTGGTCAGCAGGAATCTGGGAACGGACTCGACCGTACGGTAGAGTTCCCGAGCGTGAAAGTGGGCGCAGGAAAACGCGCAGCGTGGCGCACGTTGTTGCCGGCCGTGGCAGTGCTGACCTTGATCAGCAGCTGTGCGGCGAATCCGCCGCCGCCCATCGAGAGCACCGACAGTCCGAAGACCACACCGGTCAAGCCCGCGGAGACGACCGTCGTCGTCGCTTTGGACACCATCGGCACCGCGTTCAACCCGCATCTGCGCTCGGACCAATCCGCCGCGACCTCGGCGATCGCCTCCCTGGTCCTGCCGAGTCCGTTCCGGCCGGTGCTCGATCCGGCGCGGCCGGGGACGACGGCCTGGGTGCCGGATTCGTCGCTGCTGGTCTCCGCCGAAGTCACCGCGCAGGAACCGTTCACGATCACCTACAAATTGCGCAACGAAGCGTCCTGGTCGGATGGCGCGCCGATCGCGGCCGAGGACTTCCGCTACCTGTGGCAGGAGATGATCTCCGAGCCGGGCGTCGTCGACCCGGCCGGCTACCGGATGATCTCGGACGTCAATTCGTCGGCGGGCGGCAAGACGGTCACCGTCGTGATGACGCAGCCCTACCCCGGCTGGCGGGAGCTGTTCACCGATCTGCTGCCGTCTCATCTGCTCAAGGACGCGCCCGGCGGATTCGCCAGGGGGATGAACGGTCAGGTCAGCGGTGTCCGGGTGTCCGGGGGGCCGTTCGGGATCCGCTCGGCGGACCCGGGCCGTGACGAGATGCTGCTGGAACGCAACGACCGCTTCTGGGGCACACCGGCGATGCCGGGCCAGATCCTGCTCCGCCGCGGCGGCACCACCGCGCAGCTGGCGGGCTCGCTGCGCACCGGCGACGTGCAGATGGCGCTGGTCCACGGGGGCGTGGCGACCCAGGCGCAACTGGGGGCGATTCCCTCCGTGCGCACCACGATCATGCCGCAGTCGCGAGTGCTGCAGATGGCGCTCAACGGACGCAAAGGCGACTTGAGCGATCCCCGGGTCCGCTCGGGCGTGCTGGCCCTGCTGGACCCTGCCCTGCTGGCCACGGTCGGCGCGCAGACCGGCAACTGGGTGGAACCGGCGCGCGCGCAGGTGCTCGCACCATCCGATCCCGGATACGCCCCGACCGCTCCGCCGCGTCCATCGGCGGAGGAGGCGTTCGCGCTGCTCGCCGCCGCGGGGTACGGCCGGGCGCCGGAGCCGCCGCCGGCGACCTCCCCGACCTCGCCCGCCCCGCAGCCGCGCACCGTCGGCAAGGACGGCAAGCCGCTGGCCGTGCGCATCGGCGCGGTCGACCGGGACGCCACCGCCTTGGCCGTGGCCAATACCGCCGCCGACCAGCTGCGCAGCGCGGGCATCGACGCCACGGTGCGCAGTGTCGCCGCCGACGAGTTGTACGGCAAGGAACTGCTCGAGGGCACGGTCGACGCGATCGTCGGCTGGGAGGTGGCCGGTTCCGATCCGGCGACCGTGCTGGCTTCCAGGTATGGCTGCCCGCCGCCCGCGCTGCCAGGAGTCACCGGCCCGGCGCAGGCCATCGCCGAGGCGGCGCAGCGGGCGCCGAGCAACCTGTCCGGCGTGTGCGATCCGACCCTGCAACCCGCGATCGACGACGCCCTGCGGGGCGGCGACGTGGGACGGGTGCTCGCCGAGGCCGAACCCAAACTGTGGGCCATGGCGACCGTGCTGCCGATCGTGCAGGACAACGCCGTCGCCGCGTCCGGTCCTCGGCTGGACGGCGCCTCGCTCAGCGGCGCGATCCAGGTCGGGATCTTCGGCGACGCGTCCATGTGGCGCAGGATCCCGTGACCGCGGAGACCGGTGGGCTGCTTCTGGTACACGCCCACCCGGACGACGAGTCCATCACCACCGGCGGCACGATCGCGCACTACCGCCGTCGCGGCGTGCCGGTCACCGTGATCACCTGCACCCTCGGTGAGGAGGGCGAGGTGATCGGCGACGACTGGGCGCTGCTCGCGGCGGATCACGCCGACCAGCTCGGCGGCTATCGCATTCTGGAGCTGACCCGCGCGCTGGACGCGCTGGGCGCGGGTCCGCCGCACTTGCTCGGGGGCGCGGGACGCTGGCGTGACTCCGGAATGGCGGGCACACCCGCCGCGAACAAGCCGCGCGTCTTCGTGCGCTCCGGAGACGAGGCGGTGCGGGCTCTCACGGACGTCGTCCTTCGTCTGCGGCCGCGCGTGGTCGTCGGTTACGACCCGAACGGCGGCTACGGCCATCCGGACCACATCCGGGCGCACGAGATCACCACGGCCGCCGTGCACGCCGCCGCCGGCGAAGGCTGGGATGTCCCGAAGTACTACTGGACCGTCACCGACGCCGACATGCTGCGTCTGCACACCGCGGCGCTGGCCCGGCGCACGGCCGCGGGCCTGCCCGGCGCGCTGCCGCCCGGTTGGCGACTGCCCGCCGAGGGCGAACTGGCGAGCGTGCCCAGCGACGCGGTGACCACCACGATCGACGTCTCCGAGGTGCTTTCGGCCAAGCGCGCCGCGCTGCGGGCGCACGCCACACAGGTCACGGTCGCGCCGTCCGGCCGGGAATTCGCCTTGTCGAACGGTATCGCTCAGCCGGTGTTGCCCGAGGAGCACTTCATCCTGGTGCGGGGTCGGCGCGGTCCGCTCGGTCCGGACGGGCGGGAGCACGATTTGTTCGCCGCCCCGGAGTGACGGATCCCGCCGGCGGCGGTGCGTCCGCTACCCGCGATTTCCGGACATTTCACATAATTCGCCCGCCGTTTTCGGAACTTGTCCGGGCAGCGAGCTCCTGTACCCCCAGGGCTGGCAGTTGGCGGTATCGGCGCGGCGGGTACGGTTCGGCGTGATCTCGGCACATCGAAACGGAGGATCCGTCGGTTCATGACAGCGCGCGGCGACAACGCCCACCTCAGCATCGAGGACCACGGATACCACAAGAGTCTGAAGCCGCGCCAGCTACAGATGATCGCGATCGGCGGCGCCATCGGCACCGGCCTGTTCCTCGGCGCCGGTGGGCGGCTGGCCAGTGCCGGACCCGGGTTGTTCCTGGTCTACGGCGTGTGCGGGTTCTTCGCGTTCCTCATCCTGCGCGCGCTCGGCGAATTGGTCCTGCACCGGCCGTCGTCCGGGTCGTTCGTCTCCTACGCGCGCGAGTTCTTCGGTGAGAAGGCGGCGTTCGTCGCGGGCTGGATGTACTTCCTGAACTGGTCGATGACCGGCATCGCCGACACCACCGCGATCGCGCAGTACTTCCACTATTGGTCCGGGTTCTCCGCCGTTCCGCAATGGTTGCTCGCGCTGATCGCGCTGGTCCTCGTGCTGGGCGTCAACCTGATCTCGGTGAAGTGGTTCGGTGAGATGGAGTTCTGGGCCGCGCTGGTGAAGGTATTCGCGCTCAGCGCGTTCCTGATCGTCGGCACGATCTTCTTGCTCGGCCGCTTCACGGTGCAGGGCGCCGCGACCGGGACCAGCGTGATCGCCGATCACGGCGGCCTGTTCCCGACCGGCGTCATGCCGCTGGTCGTGGTGGTGTCCGGTGTCGTATTCGCTTATGCCGCTGTTGAATTGGTCGGCACCGCGGCGGGGGAGACGGAGCATCCGGAGCAGGTCATGCCACGGGCGATCAATTCGGTGATCGTCCGGATCGCCGTCTTCTACGTCGGTTCGCTGGTCCTGCTCGGATTGCTGCTGCCGTACACGCGGTACACGGCCGACGAGAGTCCGTTCGTCACCTTCTTCACCATGCTCGGCGTCCCTGGCATCGGCAGCGTGATGAATCTCGTGGTGCTGACCGCGGCGTTCTCCAGCCTGAACGCCGGCCTCTACTCGACCGGCCGCATCCTGCGGTCGATGTCGATCAACGGCAGCGCGCCGAAATTCACCGGGGTGATGGGCAGCAACGGCGTTCCCTACGGCGGCATCCTGCTCACCAGCCTGATCGCGTTGGTCGGCATCGCGCTCAACGGCATCGTCCCGGATCAGGCGTTCGAGATCGTGCTGAACATGGCGTCGCTCGGCATCGTCGCCTCCTGGGCCACCATCGTGTTGTGCCAGCTGCAGTTGTGGCGCTGGTCCACCCGGGGACGCATCCAGCGGCCCGCCTTCCGCATGTTCGGCGCGCCCTACACCGGTTTGCTCACGCTGGTGTTCCTGTTCTTCGTCGTCGTGCTGACGGGGTTCGACTATCCGGTGGGGACCTGGACCGTCGCGACCATCGCCCTGATCGTCCCCGCGCTGATCGTCGGCTGGTTCGCCGCGCGTAAACGAGTGCTGGCCATAGCGGCGCAGCGTGGCGACCCGACCGGCGAACCTCCGGTGGTCGCCGCCCTGCCTGCCGACCGGGAGAACTGATCGTGCGCCCGATCGCGCCGGAATAGACTCGGCAGTATGTACAACTGGGAGGTCCAGAACGCGATCGCGGCGTTCGTCGACAGCATGCGGCCGCACTGGCAGGAGCAGCACGACCTGTATATGACGGTGCTGTACGCGTTCGCCGACATGCAGAGCCACTTGTTGACCCTCCTCGGCTACCCGCCGGTGCCGTGACGACGAAGATCGACGACCACGCAGGCGATCGCGCTCCCGTGGCATCCGGCGCCACCCGTATCCCCGTAGGCCTCCTCGGCTCGGTGATCCTCGCGATCCTGATCGTGGATGCCCTGCTCACCCTTGCGCTCGAGGTGCTCTACCTGCCGACCTATCTGGGCTCGGTCGTTTTCCCGGTCTCCGCCGCGGTGGCGGGAGTGGTGAACGTGCTGCTCGTCGCGGGTGCGCGAACAGTGACCCGGCGTCCCGCGCTGCTGGGCCTTCCGCTGGTCGCATGGGCGTTCGGCTTCCTGGTCTGTGCGAGCGCCGGGCCCGGCGGTGACATTCTGCTCGGCAGTGATTGGCGGACGGCGCTGTTGCTGTTCGCCGGGCTGCTGCCGCCGCTGGCCTACCTCTACATCCAGGCGAACGCACACGTCTTCGGCCGCCGCTGACTCACGCGAGCCGGACCGCCAGGGTCGCGATCACGGCCTCGGTGCGAACGCGCAGCGCGGCTGTGAGCACCGGTCCGCGCGGATTGTGCAGCGGGCGTTGCCACCAGTGCCGGGCTTCGACATGCGCCAGCAGCACGGTGACACCCAGCCCGGCGGCGGTCTGCTTGCGGACGTAGCCGACGAGCGTCGACACCAGGCTGCGATGCGGGCAGGGGAGCACCGCGAGCGGCACACCGGGATCCCACTCCTTCCATTGGGCGCTGAGCCGTTTGGTCGTGGCCGGATCGATGTCCGCGGCCACCGCGACGATCTCGCCCCGCATGCGCAGCGCGGCTTCCAAGGCGCGATAGGTCACCTCGCTCATGGTGACCACCGGGACGACCACCAACTCCTTGGCCTCCGGCGCGGGTCTCGGCGGCGGCGGGATTTCACGCAGTCGCAGCTGACGCGCGACGCCGGCGTAGTAGTTCTCGATCCGGAAGAAGAGGCCAACCAGCGCGGGAATGATGAGCAGCAGCAGCCACGCGCCCTCGGTGAACTTCTCCGCGAGCAAGACGACGCCCGCGACGGCGGTGAGCGTCGCGCCGAATCCGTTCAGCAGTGCGCGCGGCAACCACCCGCGGTCGCGCACTCGCCACCAGTGCAGCACCAGACCGGTCTGGCTGATGGTGAACCCGATGAAGACGCCGATCGCGAAAACCGGCAGCAGCCGGTGGGTTTCGGCGTCGACCGCCAGCAGCACCAGCCCGGCCAGCAAGGCGAGTGCCGTGACCCCGTACCGGAAGACCGGACGCTCCGACCGCAGCGCGAACAGCGACGGCGCCCTGTGGTCCTTGGCCAGCAGCGCCAGCAGCACCGGGAGCCCGCCGAAACTGGTGTTCGCCGCGAGCAGCAGCACCGCGGTGACCGCGAGATTGGTGAGGTAGAACAGCCAGCCGGTGCCGAACGCGGCCGCCGCCAGCTGGGCCAAGATGGTCACATCCGGGCGCGGCGTGACGTGGTGCTCGCGGATCAGCACGGCCAGGCCGAGCAGCATCGCGCCGAGCAGGATGCCCAGCGCCACCTCGGTGTGCTGCGCGCGGCGCACCGCGGGGGTGCGGAAAGCGGGCACGGCGTTGGCGATCGCTTCCACACCGGTCAGCGACGAGCATCCCGCCGCGAAGGCCTTGAGCAGCAGGACGATTCCGAGCGCCTCGACCGGCTCGATCGGACCCGGGTCGCCGCCGATCATCGCGACCGGCTCCGGCCGAAGCAGCCCGACAACGATCACACCGCCGATCAGGACGACGAACAGGATCGTCGGCCCCATCAGCACCCGCGCGGATTCCGCCACTCCGATCAGGTTGATCACGGTCAGCGCCGCGAGGCCGATCAGCGTCATCGGTAGCAGTTCGTGGGCCAGGGCGGGAAAGGCGCTGGCCAGGCTGGCCGCGCCGGCGGCGAGGCTCACCGCGACGGTCAGCACGTAGTCCACGACCAGGCTGGCGGCCGCGAGCAGCGCGGCGGGCCTGCCGAGCTGCTTCTTGGCGACCGCGTACGCGCCGCCGCCGTCCGGGTGCACGGCGATCACTTGCCGGTAGGAGAGCACCAGTACCAGCAACAGCGCGGCGATCGCGCAGGCAACCGGCAGCGTCCAGGAGACGGCCGCCGCGCCCGCCGCGACCAGCACCAGCACGATCGCCTCTGGTCCGTAGGCCACGCTGGACAACGCGTCCAGGGAGAGCGCGGCGAGCCCGCCCACCGCGGTCAAACGGAACTTGTCCGCTCGCTGCATCTGCCGAACCCGGCGGTCGGCGATCCGCGGCTCCGTATGGTGCGGCTCGGTCTTGGTCACCACAGCGTCCATTGAACTCCGCCGCCGCTCGGCAACCGATCAGCGACACTGGGGGCGGGTTCAGCGGGTGCCGGGCAGCCCTGGTGTGACGGCTTGGATGAGTTCCCATGCTCGGTCGGCGGGGAGGTCGACCACGGAGTAGTGCTTCTTGCCCGCCGCGGTGGCCGCGACGACCGTAGCGACCCCGGCACGCCGTTGGAAGAAGGTTCGACGCACTGTCCAGCCGATGATGCCTGGGGCCTCGAGGCAGTCGCGGTCGCGGTCGAGTGATCCGGACCGGGTGATCAGCCAGGTTGGGCTGGTGGTTGTGCGGGGCAGTACCGCGTGTCCGAGGCCGCGATAGCGGTCCTCGGCGAGGGCGAGCGCGAGGGCGAGCGTGAGGCCCGGCAGTAGCCACCACCACGGCGAATAGTGCTGTCCAGCAAGGAAGATGACGACCAGCGCGGCGGCGATGAGCACGACCGGCGCGAGCGCGCGGGTATGCCTGCGTCGCCGTGCGGCCGGACCGTGCGCGATCAGCGGGGCGCTGCCCGGCGCCGGGACGGTGTGCGCGTCCGCCGCGCCCGAACCGGTGGGCCTCGCCTCCGGCTGGACAGGAAACTCGTTGTCTCGCACTTCCTCTGGGGCGAGCAGATGGCCGAGGGTGTGCTCCACGGCGCTACGCGGGGCCTGCGGAAGGATTCGCTGCCGCGGGTTCTGCCCGGTCATGATCGCCTCGAGTTCGGCGCCGCCCGCAAGGCGCAGCAGCAGCGGTTCGGAGACCGTCGCTCCGCGCAGCCGGGCTCGATCGAGGGTGATCTGGCGGGTGGTGAACAGGCCGTGGCGCAGCTGCAAGGTCTTGCCGTCGTCGCGGACGCGCAACCCGAAATACGTGGTCAGATAGTGCGCGCACGCGGCAGCGCTGACCACGACGACGATGACGCCCAGCAGCGCGGCCGCGGCGAGCGCGAGGACGAGCACGCCGCCGTCTTCCACGTCGTGCACCGCGTCGGACCGGAAAACGATCTCACCGAGCCCGTATTGCAGCGCGAAGCCGACGATCGGCGCGATGATCGCGAACCCGGTCAGCGACAACGGGGCGTAGCGCACCCACGCCGGACTCCAGTGCCCGATCTCTCCCGCCCGGGTACGCGGGGCCGTGAAACCACCGGAGCTGTTCTGCTGCGGCTCTTTTCGTTCTTCGTCCGGACCCACCCTGGCCGCGGTATGGGCGAGCAGCGCGGCGCGCAACGGCGGGACGACGCGGGCATCCAGGGCGTCGAGCTTGAACTTCTCGCCCGATTCGGCATGCTGGCCGGTCCCGATCGCCAGCACCGCCAGGCCGAGAGCCCGATGCAGCAGGTCCGCTTCGATGTCCACCGATCGGATCCGCGACCGCGGCACCGACAGTTTCTTGCGTTCCAGCAGCCCGGTGCGCAATTCCACGTGTGTGGGCCCGACCCGATACGTCGTGGTGAACCAGCGGGTCAGCGCGAACCCGACGATCAACGCGAGCGGGATGACGCTCCACACGTGGTTGCCGCTGCTGGTCCCGAGGATCACCGAACCGATCAGCACCGGGATGAACTTCACCACTTCGGTGATCGGATGGACCAGCAGCATCCGCTTGTCCAGCCGCTGCCAGGGCGGCCCGTCCTGCTCGGCGCCGGTCGTCTCGGGGCTCATGTCGCGTCTCCGCGGTGCTGGGCGGCGATCCGGGTGAGCCGGGCCACGGTTTCCTCGGCGACCGGAAGGTCGAGCGCGCCGATCTGCACCGCGCCCGCGGAGGACGCGGTGGTCACGGTGACGGTCGCCAATCCGAGCAGGCGTTCGAGCGGACCGCGTTCGGTGTCGACGGTCTGCACGCGGGAGATCGGCGCGACCCGGCTCTCCTGGGTGAGCCAGCCGACCCGGGTGTAGACCGCATCGTCGGTGACCTCCCAGCGGTGCACCGCGTACCGCCACCACGGCGCGACACCGATGTTCAGCGCGGCGGGCACGAGCGCGACCAGGAAGAATCCCAGCTGCCACCCGCGATGCGCGGAGTCGACCACCGCCCACACCAGCAGGGCCGCGAACGGGATCACCCACGTCAGGACGGCCTGCACAGTCCACAGGAGCTTCGCCTTCGGACTGGGGCGCCAGGCCGGATCGGCCATGATCGTGCGCGGCTGCGACATGCCGCCAATCGTTGCACGATCACGCGGTCGCCGTCGCGGTCGATGGTGAGCGGCCTACCGCGACGGCGCGGACCCGGCGGACGGGTGAGCGCGAGGGTCGCAGAGGGCTTTCTACCGGGAATGAGCCTCGTTGTGTGACAACCGTTTCGGGCGCATCGGGCGGTCGCCGAGGAGTTGGCCCCCGGCCTCACCTGCGCGGGTCTGGTGTGCCGGAACGGTCGAATCGGCGGCGCTCACCGAGGCCACGCTCGACGACCGAACGCGGGCCGCGCGGCGCGGGTGCCCCGGAATAGCCTCGGGTACCGCACAGTTGTCAACGCTCAACGGTGCTCCACGTCCCCGTGTGGGCTCCGTGGCGAGCGGAGCCGTGACTCGTCCGCTTCGTCGCAACCAGCACTGGAGGGAGACAGTTCCGGATGTGTAGCGCATGATCGAGGGCGTGACCGACCTACCGAACCCGAGCGTCCCATCCGCGCCGCCCAGTCCATCGGCCATGCGCCGGGCGCTGCGCAGGGCCCGCGACGGTGTCACGTTGAACGTGGACGAGGCCGCGGTGCTGCTGCACGCGACCGGCGACGACCTGGCCGACCTCTGTCGCAGCGCCGCGCGGGTGCGCGACGCCGGGCTGGCGTCCGCGGGGCGTCCGAAGACGATCAGCTATTCCCGCAACGTCTTCATCCCGTTGACCAGGCTGTGCCGGGACAAGTGCCACTACTGCACCTTCGTCACGGTGCCCGGCAAGTTGCGCGCCGAGGGCAAGGGCATGTTCCTCGAACCCGACGAGGTGCTCGACATCGCACGCAGGGGCGCTGCCCTCGGCTGCAAAGAGGCGCTGTTCACGCTGGGTGACCGGCCCGAGGATCGCTGGCCGGAGGCCGCGCAGTGGCTCGACGAGCGCGGCTACGACTCCACGCTGGACTACCTGCGCGCCGTGTCGATCATGGTGCTGGAGGAGACCGGCCTGCTGCCGCACCTGAACCCGGGCGTGATGTCGTGGGAGGAGATCGCGCGGCTCAAGCCGGTGGCGCAGTCCATGGGCATGATGCTGGAGACCACCTCGGCCCGGTTGTTCACCGAGAAGGGCAACTGCCATTACGGCAGCCCCGACAAGGACCCGGCCGTGCGGCTGCGGGCGATCACCGACGCGGGACGGCTCTCGGTGCCCTATACCACCGGGATCCTGGTCGGCATCGGTGAGACGATGGCGGAGCGGGCCGAGTCGATCATGGCGATTCGCAAGCAGCACAAGGCTTTCGGGCACATCCAGGAAGTCATCGTGCAGAACTTCCGCGCCAAGGACGACACCGCCATGCGGGACGTGCCGGACGCGGGCCTGGACGAATTCCTCGCCACCATCGCGGTCACCCGCGTGCTGCTCGGGCCGGACGTGCCGGTGCAGGCGCCGCCGAACCTGGTCTCGCACGCCGAGTGCCGCGCGCTGATCGACGCGGGCATCGACGACTGGGGCGGCGTCTCGCCGGTGACGCCCGACCACGTGAACCCGGAGCGGCCGTGGCCGAACCTGGACACGTTGCGGGAGATCACCGAGGCGGCGGGCTATCAGCTGGTCGAGCGGACTTCCGCGCACCCGAAGTACGTGCGAGCGGGTAATCCGTGGGTCGATCCGCGGATCGGCGCGCACGTCGCCGCGCTCACCGACCCGGTGACGGGGCTGGCGAATCCGGACGCGATCCCGGTCGGCCTGCCCTGGCAGGAGCCGGACGAGTCCTGGGAGTCGGCCGGACGCGTCGACCTCAACACCGCCATCGACACCGAGGGCCGCAACACCGAGGCCCGCAGCGACGCTGCCCTCGGGCAGGACATCGTGGGCGCCTTCGGCGACTGGGACACCATTCGTGAACAGGCCCGCGATCTCGCCGTCGCCGTTCCGCAGCGGCTGGACTCCGACGTGCTCGCCGCGCTGCGCGCCGCCGAACGCGATCCGGCCGGGCTCGGCGACGCCGAGTATCTGGCGCTGGCCACGGCGGACGGCGCGGAGCTGGACGCGGTCGCCGCGCTGGCCGATCAACTGCGCCGCGACACCGTCGGCGACGACGTCACCTACGTGGTGAACCGGAACATCAACTTCACCAACATCTGCTACACCGGGTGCCGGTTCTGCGCGTTCGCCCAGCGTAAGGGCGACGCGGACGCGTTCACCCTGAGCACGCACGAGGTGGCCGACCGGGCCTGGGAGGCGCATGTCGACGGCGCCACCGAGGTGTGCATGCAGGGCGGCATCGACCCCGACCTGCCGGTCACCGGGTACGCGGATCTGGTGCGGGCGGTCAAGCAGCGGGTGCCGTCGATGCATGTGCACGCCTTCAGCCCGATGGAGATCGTGAACGGCGCCTCGCGCGGCGGCCAGAGCGTCCGGGAGTGGCTGGTCGCCCTGAAGGAGGCGGGTCTGGACACCATCCCAGGCACCGCCGCGGAGATCCTGGACGACGAGGTGCGCTGGGTGCTCACCAAGGGCAAACTGCCCACCTCGGCGTGGATCGAGGTGATCACCACGGCGCACCAGGTGGGCATCCGGTCCAGTTCGACCATGATGTACGGCCACGTGGACAACCCGAAGCACTGGGTCGGGCATCTGCGGGTGCTGCGTGGAATCCAGGACGAGACCGGCGGTTTCACCGAGTTCGTGCTGCTGCCGTTCGTGCACCAGAGCGCGCCGCTGTACTTGGCGGGCGCCGCGCGGCCCGGGCCGACCAACCGGGACAACCGCGCCGCGCACGCGCTGGCCAGGATCATGCTGCACGGCCGGATCCACAACATCCAGACCAGCTGGGTCAAGCTGGGCACCACCGGAACGCGGGTGATGCTCAACAGTGGCGCCAACGATCTGGGCGGCACGTTGATGGAGGAGACCATCTCCCGGATGGCGGGCTCGCAGCACGGCTCGGCCAAGACGGTCGCCGAGTTGGTGGAGATCGCCTCCGGCATCGGACGACCGGCCCGGGAACGGACGACGACCTACGGCGTCCCGAAGCACAAGCGGTTGTCGGCCGCTCCGGGGCTTCAGGCGGTATTGGTCGACTGACGAGGGAGCTGCGCCGGGCGGCGCGGCGACGGCGATAGGTTCCAGCCCGCGGTGCGATCGGATTTCCGGTCGGCCGCGGGCAGCCGGGACCGGCGCAATACCGGACCCGCCGTGGCACGCTCCGGCGCTACCTCCCACAACGCGGCCCCCAGCGCGTACCTCGGGTGGCGGAGTCGAATCGGGCCTCGCGTCGGCGTGCGCGATCCCCGAAGTTAGGGCAGGCTGACCAGTAGTAACGTGTGGTTGCCGGGATAGGGTTTCGCCGGGCGGACTATCCCGCAGGCGAGGACAGACTAGGAGAGCGGCAGTGCCGTACATCATCGCTGAACCGTGCGTTGACGTGAAGGACAAGGCATGCATCGAGGAATGCCCCGTGGACTGCATCTACGAGGGTGGTCGCATGCTGTACATCCATCCCGACGAATGCGTGGACTGTGGTGCATGTGAGCCGGTGTGCCCGGTGGAGGCGATCTTCTACGAAGACGACACCCCGGACCAGTGGAGCGGATACGTCAACGCCAACGTCGATTTCTTCGACGAGCTGGGCTCGCCCGGCGGCGCGACCAAGGTCGGCAAGGTCGACTACGACCCGCCGTTCATCAAGGAACTGCCCCCGATGGCGAGTGAGTGAGACCTGACGTGTCACCGCGTGGCCGGGTCAGCAGTCTGCTGCCCGATTTCCCCTGGGACACCATCGCTTCGGTGAAGGTGAAGGCGGCCGCCCACCCCGGCGGGATCGTCGACCTGTCCGTCGGCACTCCGGTCGACCCGGTCGACCCGCTGATCCGGACGGCGCTGAACTCCGTCGCGGCGGTCCCCGGTTACCCGACCACGCATGGCACCCCCGAGCTCCGCGCGGCCGCGGTCGACGCGCTGAAGCGGCGCTACGGGATCACCGGACTCGAGCCAGCGGCGGTGCTGCCCGCGATCGGCACCAAAGAGCTGATCGCGGGGCTGCCCCGGCTGCTCGGGCTCGGCTCGGGCGACCTGGTCGTCATCCCCGAGGTCGCCTACCCCACCTACGAGGTCGGCGCGCTGCTGGCGGGCGCGCAGGTGCTGCGCGCGGACGGACTGACCCGGCTCGGTCCGCAGACGCCCGCGCTGATCTACGTGAACTCGCCGTCCAACCCGACCGGCCGGATACTCGGCGTCGAACATCTGCGCAAGGTGGTCGCCTTCGCGCGAGAGCGCGGCGTGATCGTCGCCTCCGACGAGTGCTACCTGGGACTGACCTGGGAGGGTCGCGGCGTCTCCTTGCTCGACCCCGAAGTATGCGACGGCGACCACACCAACCTGCTGGCCGTGCATTCGTTGTCCAAGACCTCCAACCTGGCCAGCTATCGCGCCGGATTCGTGACGGGCGACCCGGAGCTGGTCGCGGAACTGCTCGAAGTGCGCAAGCACGCGGGCATGATGGTGCCGTTCCCGATCCAGGCCGCGATGACCGCCGCGCTCAGCGACGACGCGCACGAGGCGCGTCAGCGCGAGCGGTACCGCGCCCGACGCGACGTGTTGCGAAAGGCTTTGCAGGCCGCGGGTTTCCGGATCGATCACTCCGAGGCGGGCCTGTATCTGTGGTCGACGCGTGGTGAGCCGTGCCGGACCACGTTGGAATGGCTGGCCGATCGCGGCATCCTCGCCGCGCCCGGCGACTTCTACGGCCCCGGCGCGAGCGAGCACGTGCGGATCGCGCTGACCGCGACCGACGAGCGGATCGGGGCGGCGGCCGAACGGCTCGCCGCGGGCTGACACCTTCGTCGCCGCTGTGCGCGGGCGCGGCCATCGCTCGAGGCCGCGGTCGCGCAACGGGCACAGCGAGGCGTGTCGGCGTCCGCGCCCGCCCTGCCCGGCGAGCTAGCCTGAGGTATGGACGCTGTCACGGTTGTCCCCACGCCCGGCAACGAGCCGGTGCACTCCTACGCGCCCGGAAGCCCCGAACGGGAGTTACTCCTCGGCAAGCTGGCCGAGCTGTCCGCGGAACCCGTCGACGTGCCGCTGGTCATCGGCGGCAAGCATCGACCCGGCCTCGGCGAACGGCACGACATCGTCACACCGCATCGGCATCGGCACGTGCTGGGGACCTACACCGACACCACCCATTCGGAAGCGCACGGAGCCATCGACGCCGCGACGGCCGCCGCCCCGGGGTGGCGGGCGCTGCCGTTCGAGGAGCGCGCCGCGGTGCTGCTGCGCGCCGCGGACCTGCTGGCCGGGCCGTGGCGGGAGACGATCGCCGCGGCCACCATGCTCGGGCAGTCGAAGTCGGCCCAGCAAGCCGAGATCGATGCGCCGTGCGAGCTGGTCGACTTCTGGCGGTTCAACGTCGCGTTCGCGCGGGAGATCCTGGAGCAACAGCCCGGCTCCAGCGCCGGGGTGTGGAACCGGATGGACTATCGGCCGCTGGAAGGGTTCGTCTACGCCATCACACCGTTCAACTTCACCGCCATCGCCGGGAATCTGCCGACCGCGCCCGCGCTGATGGGCAACACGGTGGTGTGGAAGCCGTCGCCGACGCAGACGTTGTCGGCGTTCCACACGATGCGGCTGCTGGAGGCGGCGGGCTTGCCGCCCGGCGTGATCAACATGGTCACCGGCGACGGGGTGCAACTGTCGGAGGTGGCCTTGGCCGATCCGCGGCTGGCCGGTATCCATTTCACCGGTTCCACCAAGACGTTCCAGTACCTCTGGCAGCAAGTGGGCGCGAATATCGGTCGGTATCAGGGCTATCCGCGCCTGGTGGGGGAGACCGGCGGCAAGGACTTCATCGTCGCGCACTCCTCGGCCGACCCCGGCGCGCTGCGCACCGCCCTGATTCGCGGCGCCTACGAGTATCAGGGTCAGAAGTGCTCGGCGGCCTCACGTGCCTACATCGCGCGGTCGGTCTGGCGCGCGATGGGCGACGAGTTCCTGCACGACGCCGACCGGCTGAGCTACGGCGACGTCGCGGATCTGTCGAATTTCGGTGGAGCGCTGATCGATCGGCGCGCGTACGACAAGAATGCGGCGGCCATCCGGCGCGCCGCGGACGCGGGCGTCACCATCCCGGTCGGCGGAACCTACGACGACAGCGAAGGCTGGTTCGTCCGGCCGACCGTATTCCTGACCGACAATCCGCACGACGAATCGTTCGCCACCGAGTACTTCGGCCCGATCCTTTCGGTGTACGTCTACGACGACGCCGAACCCGGCTCCTACAGTGCGATACTCGCCGAAGTCGAGTCGGCTGCGCCTTACGCGCTGACCGGAGCGGTGTTCGCGCAGGACCGGTACGCGATCGAAGAGGCCGACGCCGCACTGCGTTTCGCGGCGGGCAACTTCTACGTCAACGACAAGCCCACGGGTGCGGTGGTGGGGCAGCAGCCGTTCGGCGGCGCACGCGCCTCCGGCACCGACGACAAGGCGGGCTCGCCGTTGAACCTGCTGCGCTGGGTCGCGCCGCGGACGATCAAGGAGACCTTCGTGCCGCCCGTCGACTTCCGCTACCCGCACATGGAGAGGTGATCAGACCAGCGGCTTTCCCTGCCGCAGGCGCCTGCGCAGGTCGAACAGATAGGCGTTGAGCGGGAACATGCGTGCCGCCGCGGGCAGCCGACCGTGCACGGCTCCGAGGATCCGCAGCAGCCGGTCCAACCGCCGCTGGTCGCGGTCGGTCCAGGTCATGCCCATCTCGTCGCGCAGGTGCTGCGGAAGCAAGCCGGTGACGATAAAGCGCTGCAATCCGGCGAAGACCACCTGCACCGGTCGCGGCATCATCTTCAGGTCGATCAGACCGTTGAAGTAGTCCCGAAGCTCCGGCTCGATGCCGCGCTGCTTCAGGTTCTCGTCCCAGTACCGCTGGAACTCCGTGCGATTCGCCGGCCACATCTCCGGCCGCATCTGCAGGGTGGTGCCCAGGCGGGCGGCGTAGGTGTAGAAGGCGTCGGCGGTCGCGTCGTCCATCGGGCCGTGCATCCGCGTGTAGAGGTCATCGATGCCCCAGTACAGGCACGCGGCGACCCACAGCTGGAGATTCGGGTCGAAGGCGTTGTACTTGACCGGGCTCGCGGCGGTGGAGCGCACCGACCGGTGCGATACGTTGACGGCCTCCCGGTAGGCGTCGCGTTCGTCATCCGAGCCGAGCAGCGCCACGGCGATATAGGTGAGGGTGGTGCGCAGCCGCTTGATCGGGTGCAGTGTGACCTTGCCGCTGTCGACGGTGCTCTCCAGCACGCCGCGGCCGACCGGGCGCAGGCTCAATTGCATGATGACGTTCGCCGCGCCGCCGAGGAACGCGGCGACGCCGTCGACGTACTGCGCGACCGTCTCGGGGGTGAGGGTCTGGCTCGGATCCGGTTCGTGCTCGGCGGTGCGCAGCGGCGCGGTCATCGTCGACCTCGTCTTTCGTGTCCGCCCGATCCCAGAGAATCGGTCGATGAGAAGATAATGCCCTAACTTTCTCATCGACTCGGTGAGCTGTCAATCGCCGCGGGTAGGCGGCGGTGATGGTGTGCAATGCTGAAAGTGTCATCGTGTCGCTGTCGCGGATAGGGTTGAGGTATGGCCAGGCTGACCAGGCTGCTGCCGCTGGTGCGCAGCGCCGCCCCGGAGGATCGCAACCAGGCGCGGGTACTGGACGCGGCGCTGCTGGCGTTCCTCGACTTCGGTATCAAGCGCACCAGCATGGTGGAAGTGGCGCGTCGCGGCGGATTGTCGCTGGCCACGCTCTACCGCCGCTTCGCGAGCAAATCCGATCTGATCCGGGCCGTCGGACTGCGGCAGACGCGCGACTTCATCGAGGAGGTCGACGCCGCGCTCCAGCGTCAGGTCGATCGCGACGCGAGCGCCGAGGACCAGATCGTCGAACTGTTCGCCGCGTTCATCAACGGCCTACGAGGAAACCAGCTGATCCACCGGCTGCTGGCCACCGAGCCCGAACTCGTGCTGCCGTACCTCACCACCCAGGGCGCGCCGGTCATCGAACTCGGCCGGGATTACCTGGCCGAGTTCATCACACGGTTGCAGCGGGAAGGCAAGTTGCCGGAATACGATCCGGAGCCGCTGGCCGAGATGATCGCTCGCACCGCGCTCTCACTGGCGCTGACCCCGCAGACCGTGATCCCGCTCGGCGACGACGCATCGATCCGGCAGTTCGCCCGCGACCACGTCGTGGTGTCCTTCCGGGTGCGCTGACTTCAGCGGTGCTGCGGAAGGCCGAAGAGCATCGCCCCGAGCGCGGCCATGACATCCGCGGTCTGCTCGGCCGCGGTGCCGTGGGTGTGCGCGGTCACCGCGAAACCGGGGCCGTAGGACGTCGAGGCGACCTCCGGCTCGCCGAAATCCGACCAGCCCCATTTGCTGCCCTGGACGAAGGGCCATCGTGCCGTGCCCCAGTTCTGCTCGGTGCCGTCTCGGGCCGTCGATCCCGCTGCGGCCATCCATCCGAAGATCGGTGATCCGGGATCGGTGCGCAATTTGGTGGCGAGGAAGTCGGACACGTTCGCCGTGCTGGTCGCCCCCGCGCCCCAACTGGGTCCTGGCACCGTCTGGGCGAGGCCGTATTCGGCGGCGATGGCCGCGATGGCCTGTGGATACTTGGCCTCCATCACGGTCGCGGCTCCATCGTCTGAGTAGCGGATCATTTGCTCGCCCAGCATGCGGTCCTCGGCCGAGCCGTCGCCGTGGCGCAGGGCGTAGTCGGCAAGGAAGAGCTTCGACAGCGACAGACTCGAGCGTGACTCGTGTTCGTTCGGTGTTCCCCAGCCGATGCCGACCGAGGTGCGTACGGAGATCGCCGTGCGCGGCGGCACCGCGGCCACTTCGGTTTCGGCGGATTCCTCGGCAAGGGCGACCGGCGCGGCCAGCGCCAGGAACCCGCAGGCGATCAGCGCGGTCAACGTCGTTCGGTAGCCCATCGTCTCCTCCTGGCTGGTGGCGTCACGTCGCGTCGGACGGCGCTGTGCAGGCACGATCAGCAATACGAGATGCGATTGCCCACCAGTAACTGGAATGAAACGAGGGTTGGCTCAGACGAGACGAAGGCCGAGTCGACGCCGGATGCGCATATCCAGGAGATAAGCGTTCAGCGGGAATGCGCGGATCGTTCGCGGTAGCCGGGACTCGGCGGCCCCGACGGCGCGCAGAAGGTGGCCGAGTACGCGTTCGTCGCGGTCGGTCCAGGTCATCCCCATCTCTTCGCGCAGGTGCCGGGGCAGCAATCCGGTCACGAAGAAGCGGTGCAGGCGCCCGAAAGCCAGCTGCGCGGGTCGCGGCAGCATGCGTAGGTCGATGAGGTCGTCGAAGTAGGCACGGACCGTCGGATCGATGCTGGTCGCCGCGAGATTCGCGCTCCAGTACTCGGCGAAGGCGCGGCGGTCTGGAGGCCACATCGCTGCGGGCATCTGGAGGGTGGTGCCGAGCCTGGCGCCGAGACGGTAGAACGCGTCGGCCGTCGCTTCGTCCATCGGGCCGTGCATGCGCTCGTACAGATCCCGCGCTCCCCAATGCAGGCAGGCCGCGACCCAGAGTTGCAAGGTGGGATCGAAGGCGTTGTAGTGCACCGGGCTCGAGTCGGTGGAGTGGACCGGGCGATGCGAGACGTTGATCGCTTCTCGGTAGGCGGCGCGTTCCTCGTCGGTGCCGAGCATCGCTACGGAAAGGTAGGTCAACGTGGTGCGCAGCCGTTTGACCGGATGCAACATGACGTTTCCGCTGTCGACGGTGCTCTCCAGCACGCCGTAACCGACCGGAGGGGCGCTCAGTTGCATGATGACGTTCGCGACGCCGCCGAACAGGCCGGCCACGCCGTCGAGGTGTCGCCCGATGTCGAAGGAGTCCGGCGATTCGGGACGATGCGTCGCGGAAAGTGGCCTCGTCATCGTCGACCTCGCAGTGCTGAGAAAGCTATGCACCAACGTTCTCACCACGTCAGCGGGAGTGTCAACCGTCACATTCGACGCCGGCTGGCGCGGGATGCCGCGACACCGCCGCTGATCCGGCGAAGTAGCGTGAGCGAATGCCGTTCGGTCCGCCGCTGCTGCTCAGCTCCCTGAACCCGCTCGCCGTCGCAGGCGGAGCGGACATCCCCGACGCCGTCACCATCGACGGCGCCACCCTCTCCCGCAGCGATCTGCTGGGCGCCGCCACTTCGGTGGCCGAACGCGTCGCGCGCGCGGAACGAGTGGCGGTGTTCGCCGAGCCGACCGTGGAAACCGTGCTCGCGGTGGTCGGCTGCCTGATCGCGGGCGTCACGGTGGTTCCGGTGCCCCCGGACTCCGGAACCGCGGAACGGGCGCACATCCTGGCCGATTCGAGCGCTCAGGCGTGGCTGGGGAAAGCGCCGGAGGGCGCCGACCTACCCGTGGTGCCGGTGCGGCGGCACGCCAGGTCATGGCACACCTACCCCGAACCCGACCCGGCCACCACGGCTTTCGTGCTGTACACCTCGGGAACCACCGGCCTGCCCAAAGGCGTGCTACTCAGTCGCGGCGCGATCGCCGCGGGTCTGGACGCCCTGGCCGAGGCATGGGCTTGGACCGCGAGGGACACGCTGGTGCACGGGCTTCCATTTTTCCATGTGCACGGGCTGATCCTCGGCCTGCTCGGTCCGCTGCGGGTGGGCAGTCCGCTGATCCACACCGGTAAGCCGACGCCACAGGCGTACGCGGCGGCCAAGGGTTCGCTGTACTTCGGCGTGCCCACCGTGTGGTCGCGGGTGGTCGACGACCCCGACGCGGCGAAGCAATTGGCCGACGCGCGGCTGCTGGTTTCCGGTAGCGCGCCGCTGCCGGTTCCGGTGTTCGAGCGATTGCGCGAGTTGACCGGACACGCGCCGGTCGAGCGCTACGGCATGAGCGAAACCATGATCACGCTGTCCACCCGGGCCGATGGTGAGCGCAGACCGGGCTGGGTCGGATTGCCGGTGCGTGGTGTGCGCACCCGGATCCGGGACGAGTCCGGTGCTCCGGTGCCGCACGACGGCGAGAGCATCGGGGGCTTGGAAGTGTCCGGACCGATGCTCTTCGACGGTTACCTGAATCGCCCGGAGGCGACCGCGCGGACCTGGACCGAGGACGGGTGGTTCCGGACCGGCGACGTCGCCGCCATCGACCCGGAAGGCTTTCATCGCATCGTCGGCCGGGAATCGGTGGATCTGATCAAGTCCGGTGGTTACCGGGTCGGCGCGGGCGAGGTCGAGACGGTGCTGCTCGGTCACCCCGCGGTCGCGGAAGCCGCGGTGGTCGGCCTGCCCGACGACGATCTCGGCCAGCGCATCACCGCCTTCGTCGTGCTGCGCGTCGCCGCGACCGAGCGTGAGTTGATCGACCATGTGGCCGAAGAACTTTCGGTGCACAAACGACCGCGCGAGATCCGCGTGGTCGACGCGCTGCCGCGCAACGCCATGGGCAAGGTGCAGAAGAAGAAGCTGGGCTGACCGCGGGGTTGACCTCGAGTTAGGTAGAGGTTCTACGGTCGGCGCATGACTGCGACTCTCACCACCGAACACATCGACTACCTGCACACCCAGCGGTTGGGCCGGCTGGCCACCGTCCGGCCCGACGGCACCCCGCAGAACAACCCCGTCGGCTTCCGCTACAACGCCGACCTGGGCACCATCGACATCGCGGGCTGGAACATGGGCGACTCGTGGAAATTCCGCAACCTCGCCACCAACGACCACGTCGCCTTCGTCGTCGACGACGTCGCGTCGGTCCAACCGTGGCGCGTCCGCTGCCTCGAGATCCGCGGCACCGCCGAAGCACTCACCGACGTCGACCCGTACATCCCCGGCGTCTCCCGCGAAATGATCCGCATCCATCCCCACCGAGTCATCGCCTTCGGGCTCTCGGAAGCGCCTTCGGCCTGATCCGAACTTCGCGAGTGGCACAACCATGTGCCACTCGCGGAACGTTCAGTCGTTGGCGTGGAGGTCGGCGTTGAGTTCGATGCCGGTGCCCTTGCGGGGGACTACTTCGACGGCGCCGGTGGTGGAGTTGCGGCGGAAGAGGAGGTTGTCGCGGCCTGCGAGTTCGGCGGCCTTGACCAGAGTGCCGTCGGGTGTGGTGACCTTCGTGCCCGCGGTGAGGTAGAGGCCGGCCTCCAGGACGCAGTCGTTGCCGAGGGGGATGCCGAGCCCGGAGTTCGCGCCGAGCAGGGACCGTTCGCCGATGGAGATGACCGTGGTGCCGCCGCCGGAGAGGGTGCCCATGGTGGACGCGCCGCCGCCGATGTCGGAGCCGTCGCCGACCACGACGCCCGCGGAGACGCGGCCCTCGATCATGGACGCGCCGAGGGTGCCCGCGTTGAAGTTCACGAAGCCCTCGTGCATGACGGTGGTGCCGGAGGCCAGGTGCGCGCCGAGGCGGACCCGGTCGGCGTCGCCGATGCGGACGCCGGAGGGCAGCACGTAGTCGACCATGCGCGGGAACTTGTCCACGCTGTACACCGTGACGGGGCCGCGGGCGCGCAGCTTGGCGCGGGTGGCCTCGAAGCCATCCACCGCGGCGGGGCCGTGGTTGGTCCACACCACGTTGGTGAGCAGGCCGAACTGGCCGTCCAGGCTCACCTCGTGCGGCTTGACCAGGCGGTGCGAGAGCAGGTGCAGGCGCAGGTAGACGTCGTGCGCGTCCACCGGGGCGGCGGACAGGTCGGCGATCGTGGTGTGCACCGCGATCACGTCGACCCCGCGGGCGTCGTCGAAGCCGAGCAGAGCCGCGTACTCCGCGGGCGCCTCGTCCAGCCGCTTGCTGCCGGTCTCGGCGAACTCGCCCAGCTGCGGGTTCGGGTACCACGTGTCCAGCACGGTCCCGTCCGCGGTCACGTTGGCGATACCGATTGCTGCTGCTCCCTGGATACTCACGGCCTAGAGGTTACCGACCCGCGACCGGCAATGGTGCGGCTGCTCCGGAGAGCGCGATCACCAGGCTCGATACGCCTCCAGCTCCAGAACCGGTCGGCCGAGTGCGCTGGTCAGCAGTCGCGCCGACGCTCGATCGCCCGATCAACGAGACCACTGCGCCGACCGGAGATACGCGCAACGGTGGCCGCACTGTCGCACGCCGAACAGTGTCTGGGCCGAGAATGACCGCACCATCGCCTGGACGACTCCGGCGAGATGCCGGCGCACGATGACGGTCCCGGACGATGCGGCGGCACACCGACCGGTACCGGCGGGCCTCGCGGGTGACCGGTCGTAGGGTGAAGCGCGTGACCATCGACCTGCATGCGGACCCGATCACACTGACCGCCGCCCTCGTCGACATCCCGAGCGTCTCGCGCGACGAGGCCGCCATCGCCGACGCGGTGGAGCGGGCACTGGTGGAGCAGACGACGGGCTTCGAGATCCTCCGGCACGGGAACGTGGTGCTGGCACGCACCCACCGCGGGTTGCCGACCCGGGTGATCCTGGCCGGGCACTTGGACACCGTGCCGATCGCCGACAACGTGCCCGGCCGGTTCGCGGTGGGCCCGACAGGCGAACAGGTCTTCTACGGCTGTGGCTCGGTGGACATGAAATCCGGCGACGCGGTCTTCCTGCATCTGGCCGCCACCGTCGCCGATCCGGTGCACGACCTGACCCTGATCTTCTACGACGGCGAGGAGATCGCCGCCGAGTTCAACGGCCTCGGGCACATCGAACGCGACCTGCCCGACTGGCTCAGCGGCGACCTCGCGGTGCTCGGCGAACCGTCCGGCGGCTGGATCGAGGCCGGTTGCCAGGGCACGCTGCGCGTGCGGCTGAGCGCCTCGGGCGTGCGCGCGCACTCGGCGCGAGCATGGCTGGGGGACAACGCGATTCACCGCTTGGCCCCGGTCTTGCAGCGGCTCGCCGACTACCGCGCCCGGGAAGTGGACATCGACGGCTGCGTCTATCGCGAGGGACTGTCCGCGGTCCGGGTCGCCGGCGGCGTGGCGGGCAACGTGGTGCCGGACGCCGCCGAACTGGACGTCAACTTCCGTTTCGCGCCCGACCGCACCGTCGACCAAGCCGTCGAGCACGTGCGCGAGGTCTTCGCCGGGCTCGAGTTGTCCTTCGAAGTGACCGACTCGGCGCCGGGCGCGTTGCCGGGGCTGACCGCTCCGGCGGCCAAGGACCTGATCGCGTCGGTACAGCGCCACGGCGGCGGCGGTGTGCGCGCGAAGTACGGCTGGACCGACGTCTCGCGTTTCGCGGCCCGCGGCATCCCCGCCGTCAACTTCGGTCCGGGCGATCCAAACCTCGCGCACAAGCGCGACGAACACGTTCCCGTCGACCAGATCACCGCGGTCACCGCCATGCTGCGCGGCTACCTGAGCGGCACTCCGGACTGAACGGCGGGTGCGAAGCCGCGGGTGCCGCCGCATCCGGCCCGGGATCGTCGCGACCGCCGTACTGCCGCCGCGCGCGTGATCGACCGGGCACGAACTTCCCGCGCCCGTCCGTCCGCGTGATCTCGTTCGTGGCGATCTCCGCGACGGCGTCGATCAGAGGTCGAAGAGGTCCGGCGAGCCCGTCCGAGTGCACCTGGATGGCTTCGGGCGCGCAGCGGCGCGGCTGGAGGTTCGGCTGCTGCCGACCCGGCCACGCGGCCCGATTCCCGCTGATGGCCGCGATCGCGGGTGCCCGACTCCGACTCGCCGCCCGCCTGATTCGCACGGTGACGTGCGCCTCGAGCGCCGAGATTGCGATGGTGTCTCGCCCTGCCTGCGTCCGGCTGAACGTCGGACGACTTCTCTCGTCCGGCCCGTGAGTCCCTCTTGCCGGGCGGTAGCGTGGAACGCATGTCCACCGACGCCGCGGACCGTGAGGTCGCCCCCGAACCGAAGTCGAGACCGAAGTTCCGCGGGCCGATCATGTTCCGCCGCGACCGTGCCGACGGTGTCAGCACCGCCGACCGGAATTTGCTGGACAAGCGCGGCGACACGGACTGGGTGCACACCGATCCATGGCGCGTGCTGCGCATCCAGGCCGAGTTCGTCGAGGGCTTCGGCGCTCTCGCCGAGGTGCCCCGAGCGGTGACGGTCTTCGGTTCGGCGCGCACCTCCGCCGACCACCCGGAGTACCAGGCCGGACTCGCCATCGGCGCCGCGCTGGCGCGGGCGGGTTTCGCGGTGATCACCGGCGGCGGTCCCGGCGCGATGGAGGCCGCCAACCGAGGAGCATGCGAGGCGGGCGGCTACTCCATCGGTCTCGGCATCGAGCTGCCGTTCGAGCAGAGCCTCAACGACTGGGTCGACCTGGGCATCAATTTCCGGTACTTCTTCGTCCGCAAGACGATGTTCGTGAAGTACTCGCAGGCGTTCATCTGCCTGCCCGGCGGCTTCGGCACGCTCGACGAGTTGTTCGAGGCGCTGACGCTCGTGCAGACCCACAAGATCACCCGGTTCCCGATCATCCTGTTCGGCACCAGGTATTGGTCCGGGCTGGTCGATTGGTTGCGCGATTCGCTGGGCGGGTCCGGCAAGATCTCTCCGGGCGACCTCGGACTGCTGCACGTGACCGACAGCGTCGAGGAGGTCGTGAACATCATTCAGGCGGCCGCGATAGCGGGCGGCGCCGAGGACGCGATCGGGACGGAGGATCAGTGGTGAGCGAGCGGCCTTTCGCCGTCTGTGTCTACTGTTCGGCGAGCACGACCGACCAGGACTATCTTTCGCTGGCCGCCCGGGTGGGCACCGAGATCGCCCGGCGCGGTTGGCAACTGGTGTCCGGCGGCGGTCACGTCTCGATGATGGGCGCGATCGCCACCGCGGCGCGCGCAGGCGGCGCGAACACCATCGGTGTGATCCCCAAGCACCTGGTGCACCGGGAGGTCGCCGACGTCGACGCCGACGAACTGGTCGTCACCGACACCATGCGCCAGCGCAAGCAGGTGATGGAGGACCGCGCCGACGCCTTCCTCACCCTGCCCGGCGGCATCGGCACACTCGAGGAGTTCTTCGAAACCTGGACCGGCGGATATCTGGGACAGCACGAGAAACCCGTTGTTGTGCTGGATCCCAATGGATTCTTCCGCGGGTTGTTCTCCTGGCTGGACGAGTTGTACGAGCGGAAGTTCGTGCCCCAGACAGCGTTGTCCCGGATTACCGTGGTGACCGATCTCCCGTCCGCTTTCGCGGCGTTGGAGGCGCGCCTACCCCGTGAGGAGAGCTGAAGACGTGAGCACCGATGCCCGCTCGACGGTGAGTTTGATCGACCTCGCCCGGCATCTCCCCGCGATGGCCCTTGACGCGCCCGGCATGCTCCGCAACGCGTTGAACATGCTCGTGACGCCGGATTCCAAGTCGTCGGTCGGGCTGTATTTCCAGCGCAACGCCCACCGGCATCCGGACCGCTTGTTCCTGCGGTTCGAGGGCGCGAGCTACACCTACGGCGAGGCCAACGCGGAGGTGAACCGGTACGCGAGCGTGCTCGCCGCGCGCGGGGTGCGGCGCGGCGACGTGGTGGGCGTGCTGATGACCAACCGGCCGGAAACCCTGTTCGTCGTGCTGGCGACGGTCAAGCTCGGGGCCACCGTCGGATTGCTCAACCATCATCAGCGCGACCAGGTGCTGGCGCACAGCCTCGGCCTGCTCGACAGCGTGCTGAACGTGGTGGGCGCGGAGTGTGCCGAGGCGATCGACTCGCTGCCCGAACCGCCCGCCAACGTGCTCGCGGCCGACGAACTCCGCGACGCGGCCCGCGACGCCGACGACGGCGACCCGCCGAGCTGTGCGGAGGTCACCGCGCGCGAGCGGGCGTTCCTCATCTTCACCTCCGGCACCACCGGACTGCCGAAGGCCAGCGTGATGACCCACCTGCGCTGGACCAAGAGCATGGGCGGACTCGGTGGCCTGGGAATCCGCTTGCGCGGCAACGACACCCTGTACTGCTGCCTGCCGCTGTACCACAACAACGCGCTCACGGTCGCGTTGTCCGCGGTCCTGGCCGCGGGCGGCACGTTCGCCCTCGGCCGGAGTTTCTCCGCGTCCCGGTTCTGGAACGAGGTCATTCGCGAACAGGCCACGGCGTTCATCTACATCGGCGAACTGTGCCGCTACCTGATCAACCAGCCGGCCGAGCCGACCGACCGGCAGCACCTGATCCGGCTCGCCGTCGGCAACGGATTGCGTCCGGAATTGTGGGACGAGTTCAAGTCCCGGTTCGGCATCGAGCGCATCGTGGAGTTCTACGGTGCGAGCGAGGCGAACATCGCCTTCGTCAACGCATTCGGCGTGGACCGGACGGCGGGTTTCGGTCCGCTGCCGTATGCCGTCGTGGAGTACGACGAGGAGACCGGAAAGGCGAAGCGCGACAAGAACGGCCGCCTGCGCCGGGTCGGCGCCGGTGGCGTCGGCCTGCTGTTGGCCAAGGTCACCGACCGCTCCCCGTTCGATGGTTACACCGACAAGGCCGCCTCCGAGGCCAAGCTGGTGCGCGACGGCTTCGAATCCGGGGACGTCTGGTTCGACACCGGCGACCTGGTGCGCGACCAGGGCTGGCACCACATCGCGTTCGTGGACCGGCTCGGCGACACGTTCCGCTGGAAGGGGGAGAACGTGGCGACCACCGAAGTGGAGGGCGCGCTGAGCAAGGCGGAGTCGATCGAGCAGGCGGTGGTCTACGGCGTGGACATCCCCGGAACCGACGGCAAGGCGGGCATGGCCGCGGTGACGCTGCATCCGGGCGCGGAATTCGACGGTGCGGCGGTGGCGAAGCTGGCCTACGACCAATTGCCGGGTTACGCCGTGCCGCTGTTCATTCGCATCGTGCACGAGCTGGAACAGACTTCGACGTTCAAGAGCCGCAAGGTGGACCTGCGCAAGCAGGGCTACGCCGACGATCCCGACAGCACGCTGTACGTGCTCGCGGGCCGCACCGAGGGATACATCCCCGCCTACGCCGATTACGCCGCCGACGTAGCCGCGGGCCGCGCCCCGAAGAACTGACGGCCATCTGCGGAAAAGAGCTGGTGGCGGTGGTTCCCCCACCTCCGCCAGAGGACTGCTGGCTGATCTTGTGGCACTCGACTGGTACGGTCTGAGAATTAGGAGACCACTGCTTTCGTGAGCACACGGGTCACTCGTGGGGTACGCCCAAGCCCCGGCGACACGACCTGTCCGCGATCCCTGTCTCCTGATTTGTACGGCCTGATTCGCGGAGAGGCGGGAGAGCGACATGTTCAGCTCGACCGCGGCCCCGCTTCCCACGCTGTGCGGGCGGCCGGTGGCGACGGATCGGGCGCTCGTGATGGCGATCGTGAACCGCACCCCGGACTCGTTCTACGACCGCGGCGCCACGTTCACCGATGCGGCGGCCATGGATGCCGTGGCGCGCGCGGTGGACGAGGGCGCCGATCTCGTCGACATCGGCGGGGTGAAAGCCGGGCCGGGTGATTCGGTGGACGCGGCCGAGGAGACGCGCCGGGTGGTGCCGTTCGTCGCGGCCATTCGCGCGAAGTACCCGCAGCTACTGATCAGCGTCGACACCTGGCGCGCCGATGTTGCGTTGGCGGCGGTGGGCGAGGGGGCGGATCTGATCAACGACACCTGGGCCGGCGCCGACCCCGATCTCGTTCCGGTGGCCGCCGCGCACGGTGCGGGTGTGGTGTGCAGCCATACCGGTGGCGCGGTGCCGCGCACCAGGCCGCACCGCGTCCGCTACACCGACGTGGTGGAGGAGGTCACCGGAACCGTGGTGCGGGCCGCCGAGGAAGCGCTCGCCGCGGGAGTGCGCCGGGATTCGATCCTGATCGATCCGACGCATGATTTCGGCAAAAACACTTATCACGGTCTCGAACTGTTGCGCCGAGTCGACGTTCTTGTAAAAACCGGATGGCCAGTCTTGATGGCGCTGAGCAACAAGGATTTCATCGGGGAGACTCTAGGTGTCGGTCTTTCCGAACGGCTGGAGGGCACTTTGGCGGCGACAGCGTGGTCGGCGGCGGCAGGCGCCAGAGTTTTTCGTGTCCACGAAGTCGCAGCGACCCGGCGGGTCGTGGACATGATCGCCGCTATCCAGGGCATCCGGCCCCCCGCACGAACCTTGCGAGGTCTGGCATGACATTTCAACACCGTGAGCCCGCCTGGGCGACGACCAATACCTGGGACACCCCGAACTGGCGCGTGGACGAACTCGTCTCCGCTAAAGCCGGGCGCACCGTGTCGGTGGTGCTGCCCGCGCTGAACGAAGAACGGACCGTGGCCGACGTGGTGGCCAGCATCCGGCCGCTGCTCGGCACACTGGTGGACGAGCTGATCGTGCTGGACTCCGGCTCGACCGACGCCACCGCGGAGCGGGCCCGCGCCGCGGGCGCCGAGGTGATCAGCCGCGAGCAGGCGGTTCCGGAGCTGGAGCCGGTTGCGGGCAAGGGCGAAGTGCTGTGGCGCTCGCTGGCGGTGACCAGCGGCGATCTGATCGCCTTCGTCGACTCCGACCTCATCGACCCGGATCCCGCCTTCGTGCCGAAGCTGCTCGGTCCGCTGCTCACGGTGGACGACATGCACCTGGCCAAAGCGTATTACCGCAGGCCGTTGCGGCAAGGCGGCGCGGTGGACGCGCATGGCGGCGGCCGCGTCACCGAACTGGTCGCCCGGCCCCTCCTGGCCGCGCTGCGACCGGAGCTGTCGCAGGTGTTGCAGCCGCTCGGCGGCGAGTACGCGGGCACCCGCGAACTGCTCACCTCGGTGCCGTTCGCCCCGGGCTACGGGGTGGAGATCGGGCTGTTGCTCGACACCTACGACCGGCTCGGCATGTCCGCGATCGGCCAGGTCAACCTGGGTGTGCGCACACATCGCAACCGTCCGCTGGCCGACCTGGGGGTGATGAGCCGCCAGATCCTCGGCACCGTGCTCGGTCGCAGCGGTATCCAGGACTCCGGCGCCGCGCTGACCCAGTTCCCGCTGATCGGCGACGAGTTCACCGCGCACCGCACCGAGGTCTCCCTGCTGGACCGCCCGCCGATGAACACCCTCCGGCCGGCCTGCGCTGCGGCCTGATCCGTTCTCGCGCCGCATGCGGATGCGGTCAGGCCCCTTCCGCATGCGGGTCGCGCATGTATCCCGCCTCGATCAGAGTCCGGAAGGCCGCGTACTTGTAGACGCACTCGGAGGGTTCACAGATCCGGTGGCGCTGCATGAGTTCGTGCGCCTCCGCCACCGTCAAGGGCTCGACGGGTAGTCGCTGCGGCCTGCCGATCGGACAGACCGGGAGCGCGGGGGCGGGCAGTTGTTCCGCGATCACGTGCTCGGTGACGCCGACCCGGCGCCGCCGGTTCGCCGGTCCGTGCAGCAACCCGATGGTGGCGAGCAGGCTCGCCGCGCCGACGAGCGAGCAGAGGACGGCGATCTGGGTGGCGGTCACGGCGCATTTCTCCTCTCGGTGGGGCGGGCCGGGCAGAACGTGGCGGGGCCGAAGCGCAACGCACCGTCACCAACGTGCAGTTAATTTTCAGCAAATCAAGTGTGGGCCGAGTGAGCGCGTCGTGCAAGTGGGATTGGACGCGCCGCCGACCGGTAGTTGCGGCTCTGGGGCCGGTATTCCCGCCGACCGGCGGTCCAATCCGCCCCACGTACGAACTTCGAGCTGATCAGCCGGTGAATGGGTCCCCTCGATCCGCTGCATCGGGGAAGTGGAGTGCCGCCGCGCTCGGCCGGAATCTGGGCGACGATGGAGATGGCCGTCTCGTCCGCGCCGAGTCCCCGTCGCTGTTCCGCACTGTATGCCCCGACGTCAGGACGACTGCCTCGGCGTATCCGACGGCCTGTGGCCGTGGGCGCTGGACCGGTCAACGCGGCTTCGAACGGGGTCCGTTCCACCACGTGTGCCGACGTGACCGACTCGTGTGACAGCAGGGTGAGCAATTACCCGAGTGCCGCGCGCTTGGCGCCGGCGCTTCGCGCATCGGGTCCGGCCGCAGCGCGTTGAGCCCGAGAAATCGGTGAATTTCCGCTGTGTCGGCCGCTGGTTAACCGAAGGCTATTGGTTGCGGCGACGATGATCCGGCAGCAGTACCTGGTTCGCATCGTCCTCGGTCGCCGAATCCGCGGCAGCGTCACGGGGCTCGTCGGCCTCGGTGCCGGATTGCTCGCGTTCCTCGCGCCCGGGATCGACCGACTCGGCGTCGGTATTCGGCGAGCCGGATTCCGGTTCACCGTCCACCGGGCCGTCCGCCTCGGGCGACGGAGCCGACTGCTCCCGCGCGAGCCGGGCCTGGAGATCGGCGACGGTCACATGAGCCTTCGACCCGGTCGGCCGCAGCAGCACACTGATGATCAGGCCGACCAGGCCCACCGCCAGGACGGCCCCGCCGATCAGCAATAGCGGATTCACGATTTCCTCCTTGCCGGACGCCTCACGCGGCCGTTTCTCGGAGAGCGGTTATCGTCCAGCTATTCAATCATCCGCGTATGAACGCACTCGGGGGAGGGGTGGTGACCTGGGGCACATAATGTGCGGCTGCTTTTTAAGTCGAGAGAGTCGCTGTGAACAGGTGATCAGCGGAGCTAGTGGTGCCCGTTCGGCGGCTCGAGTCATTTTTCTGCTGCGCTGATTGCGCGCGTTCTGCGCTCGGTCATGATGACCAGATATTTGCTGAAATCCGTTGTCTCGGTATGTCCGACGCGCCGGGCATCTCGGGGCGGATCCGCAGCGCCTTCACCCGGGTCGCGGCTCAGCGGCGCAGACCCGTTGCGGGCGATCTGTTCTCGGGATCGTGGCGGTAGACCGGCGTGAGCAGCTCGGCCTCCAGCGGTTCGCCGGTGGCACGGTCGAAGCGACAGGCGATCAGCACGGAGAACAGGTGATTGCTCGCTCGTTCGTGCAGGGTGGCCAGCCGGGTGGCGAGCAGCCGGATCGCGCCGAGCGAGCCCGGCGGATGCATGCCGTCGATCATCAATACGCTGCCCCGCCCGTCGGGCCTGGGAAGCCTGCCCAGGTAGGCGATGTCGTGCGGTTCGGGTCCGCCCGGCCGGTAGACCCGTCGGGCCGCCCGGTCCTCGATGCCCCGGCGCGCGTCACCCATTCTGGCTACGGCGCGGCGCAATCGTGGGTCTGCGGCGACCAACTGACGCAAGCTCGGGGACAGTTCCGGCCCGCCCAGCACGATCAAGCCGTCCCGCCGCAAATCGACCGGACGGCCCGGTAGGAAATGCTCGACCGCCACGCTGAAACCGAGTTCGCGTAGCAGCTCGGCCAATCGTTGCGGCGCCGCGGGATCCGGCGCGCCGATCACCCGCCCTGCGCGCACCTCCGGGACGAGCACGGTGAGCGAGCCGTGCCCGAAGAACAGTCCTTCCGGCGCGGGTCCCTGCGTACTCACCTGGTGGATACGGGCCCGGGAAAGCCCGGCCGCCGCACCGATTCTGGCGAACGTCCAGCCTTCGGCATGGAGCTCCCGGATCACGGCACGCCGAATCCTGGTCAGTTCGTTGATGGTCTGCTGGGCCGCCGCCACCCCGTCGGTGGCCGCCTTCAGTCGCTCGACCTTGTCCTCGATCGCGAACACGCGCGCCACGTCATCGGCCGACATGTGCGAAGTCTAGACAGCTGAACAGCTCAATGTGTCTAGTCTTCTTGACGTTCAGGTGGCGTCGGTGTCGATCGGAGGACGTTCGTTGCGCTCCAACGGCTTATCCAACTTGGGCATCGGATAGTCCGGCATCCCGCTGTTCGTGCTGTACAGGTCCTTGGGATCGGGCAGCGCGCTGTCGAAATCCCGGAACAGCGAATCATCGCCGTTGAGAAGATGTTTGGTCACCATCGCCCGCGGCGTCATACCGCGCAGTTGGTTCAGGTCGGCCAGCGGTTTACGCAGATCCTCGAACTCCGGCCCCAATTCCTCTTTCAGCTGAGACGTGGCGCCACTCGCGTAATCACGCACCTGCCGCAGGCTGCGCGTGGTCCAGCGCACGGCACCGGGCAAGCGCTCCGGGCCGAGAATCACGAGGGCGGCGACGAGCAGGATGACCATCTCGCTCCAGCCGATGTTGCTGAACACGTAACCAGGCTACCTGGCCCGGTCAGCGGGTCGTCCATTGATAGCCGACCGGGAAATGAACGGTGGGTGTTGTCCGGGCTTTTCCAGGCCGTGCAGCACCCACCGCACGTACAAGAAAAGGAATCTATGTGGGGTAGATCACAATCTTGCCGTTGTGTATTCCGCCGTAGCAGTACTCCACGCCGTCCGTCGCGACCGCGGTGTGCCCTCCACCCGGGCGGCAGTCGAACCAGTCGACGTAAGTGTCGTTCGTGGTAGCGCCGGCCGGTGCCGCGGACAGCCCCACGGTGGCGACCGCCGCCATAGTGGATCCGAGAATGAAAATGGCGAGATGACGCATCACAGCCCTCCCCGTGCTGCTGGATTTCGACAGCGTGACTCTATCCGCCGCGGTTTTGCGGCGTCTAGCGAAAATAATTGGGGTTCTGCGTTATTAGTTGGCGCAGGGAACTGCTAGTCGGATTCCAGGGTCACCGGGACGTCGACTCGGCGGCCGTCGCGGATGAGCTGGACGACCACGGTCTGGCCGATCTTGCTGGACTGTTCGGCCACCGTGAACTCGTCGGAGCTGGTGACCTCCCGATCGCCGACGCGCACGATGACATCGCCTTCGACGATGCCCGCCCGCGCGGCCGGGCCGTTCGGCGACACGTCGGCCACCGCGGCTCCGCTCATGACGTCATTGGCGACCGTCTTGGTGCGGAGGGACAGACCCATGGTCGGATGGTGCACCACACCGTCACGGATCAAGGTCTGCGCGACCTCGGTCATCTTGTCCACCGGGATGGCGAAGCCGAGGCCGACCGAGCCGCCGGTCTCGCTGCGGATGGCGGTGTTGATGCCGATGACCCGGCCGTCCATGTCCACCAGAGCGCCACCGGAGTTACCGGGGTTGATCGACGCGTCGGTCTGCACGGCGTCGATCACGGCCTTCGTGTCGCTGCCCTCGCCCTCCAGTTTCACCGGGCGGTGCAAGGCGCTGACGATGCCGGAGGTGACGGTCTTGCTCAGGCCGAGCGGCGATCCGATGGCCAGCACGTCGTCGCCGACCTGTACGTTGCCGGATTTGCCGAGCTGAGCGACGGTGAGATTCTTCACATCGACCTTCAGGACGGCCAGGTCGGTCTTCGGGTCGCGGCCGACGATCTGGGCGGGCACCCTGGTGCCGTCGGAGAACTGCACCTGGATCGCGGATCGGTTGGTCTTGTCTTGGGCGGCCATCGAGACGACGTGGTTGTTGGTGACGACGTAGCCGCCGCCGTCGATCACCACGCCGGAGCCGGTGGCGCCGTTCTCACCGACGGTCACGCGGATGGAGACGACCGAGGGCAACACGGCGTTGGCGACCTGTGCGATCAGGCCGTGCGGGCGGTTGCCGTCGCCGCCCTGTTCGAGGGCCACCTTGCGGGAGGTGAGCGTCGAGGCGGTTTCCGCGGTCAGGCGGCCGACCAGCCCGCCGAGCAGGCCGATGACGAGTGCGACGAGCGCGAGCAGGGCCAGCGCCTTGGGCGCGACTCGAGAGCCGAACAGCACTTCGCGGGCGCTGAGCTTCTCGGCCTGCGGCAGCGCCTGCGGTTTGGGTGTGGGCACCGCGGGGGCTCCGAGGCGGGCGACCGCCTCCGGGTCGCGCCATGGATCGGCCGGTCCGGCAGCGGGAGCCTGGCCACCGGCCGCGTCGGGATCGCGCTGCAGGAGTTCGCTGGAGCCTTCTGGACGGCCGAAAGCCTCGGCCAGCACCGCGTCGGGCGGACGGTTCTGCAGTTCGGGACCGGATTGCGGCGCCGCGCCCGCCTTACGGAGCGGCAGCGGCTCGGCGAACGAACCGGACAGGCCGGACGGTCTGCGGAAGGCCCGCGCCGTGTGCGTGTCGACATGGGGCCGGTAGACCGGGCGCGGACCGAGCACGGGTGCGTCCGGAGGACGGAGATTCCCGCGGTTGGCCGCCGAATCCGAGGTGTCGGCCGATCCGGAATTCGTCGATTCGGTGGTCACTCGGGAAACTCTACTTGCGCCACCACGTGGTCCACCGGGTCGCGGTGAACGAATCGGTCAGAAACCCGAAAACCGCGTCGTTACGCCCGGACTGACCGGAGGTCGAGGACGGCGTCCGGCCACTGGACGTGCCGCCGGGCAACTCCGCGAGGGGAATCCTGGTCAGGCTGTCGTGCAGCCCGGTCGGAATCGCGACCTGGCCTGCGTGCCGCAGTGCGATGCGCGCCTGTTGCTGGGCATCGACCTCGGCCGCGCATTCGGGACACAGCGAGAGGTGCTGAGCGGCACGCAGGTAGGCGTTCATCCGCAACTCACCGTCCACGTACGCCGCGATCGCCTCGCTCGCCAGATGCTCGGTGGGGCGAAAACGGGGCGGACGACGACCGGACGTGCTGAAGTCGCCACTCATTCGGTGCTCACCCTTCCAACCGACATCGACCGATGTTCGGGCGATGCCGGCTTCCGACGAATCACCCTATGTTCGCGTCAGCGGCGAACCGCTGCTCACTTCCATTATGCGCAAGGTAGTCGCGCAGGGCTTGGCGTCCACGGTGGATCCGACTGCGCACAGTGCCCAGCTTCACGCCGAGCGTAGCGCCGATCTCCTCGTAGGACAGCCCCTCGATATCGCACAGGACCACGGCCGCGCGGAACTCCGGCGCGAGCGAATCCAGAGCCGATTGCAGGTCGGGATCCAGCCGGGCGTCGTGGTAGGCCTGCTCCGGCCCCGGGCCCTCGGCGGGCACCCGGTCGTAGTCCTCGGGCAGCGCTTCCATCCTGATCCGGTTGCGGCGGCGCACCATGTCCAGGAACAGGTTGGTGGTGATGCGGTGCAGCCATCCCTCGAAGGTGCCCGGCTGGTAATTCGACAGCGAACGGAACACCCGGATGAACGTCTCCTGGGTGAGGTCCTCCGCGTCCTGTGCGTCGCCGGAGAGTCGGTAGGCCAGGCGATAGACCCGGTCCGCGTGCTCGCGGACGAGTTCGTCCCACGTGGGCATCGCCGACCGGTCGCCGGTGGCATCGAAGGCAGCAGTCCCGGTCAGCTCGACCGCGTCCTCGGCGGACTCGGCCTCGACCGGCAGGATCTGCTCGGGCAGGGTGGCGTATTCGCGCGCCGCATCGACCATGTGGATGGGGCTACCTCCTACTAGGGACCGCAAACGTCGGGAACTCGCTCGGGGCCGGGTCTACGGTCCGTCACGTACGGATACAACCGACAACCGGTATGTCGTTGTTCCCGCGTCCCGTGTTAAGGCACGGTCGGTGGTCTTGCGATGCCCATACTCTTTCTGGTCCTGATATGGCCGGGTTATGGAGATGCTGAGGGTCACCTGAGAAAACCGGCGGCGGAAATGGCGGGCGGCGCGTGTTGTCCGGAACGCCGAGATCACCCGCCCGGCGTTAGCCTCATACCCGTGGCATCGAATCTGGAGCGGAATCTCGCCTATGTGGAGGAATCCGTCGTGGAAGACGAAATCCTCGTCAGCGCGCGGGAACGGGCCACCGAACTCGGCGCGATACCCGTGCCGCCCTCGGTGGGTGCGCTGCTGAGCATGTACGCGCAGTTGCTCGGTGCGCGCGCGGTGGTCGAGGTCGGCACCGGCGCGGGCATCAGCGGCCTGTGGCTGCTCGACGGCATGCGCGAGGACGGCACGCTCACCACCATCGATTCGGAGCCGGAACACCAGCGCGCGGCCAAGGAGGCGTTCCGCGCCGCCGACATCCCGCCCGCGCGCACCCGCCTGATCAACGGGCGGGCGCTGGACGTGCTGCCCCGGCTGGCCGACGGCGCCTACGACCTGGTCTTCATCGACGCCGCGCCGCTGGAGCACCCGGAGTACGTCGCTCAGGCCGTGCGGCTGCTGCGCGACGGCGGCGCCATCCTGCTGCACAACGCGCTGCTGGGCGGGCGCGTACCCGATCCGGCGCAACGTGATCCGGCCACGCAGGCGGTGCGCGCCGCCACCCGCGCCATCGCGGAGAATCCGGAACTCACCTGCGTGCTGATTCCGGTCGGCGACGGATTGCTTTGCGCCTCACGCGGTTAGCGATTCGCGGAGCAGTCTGATTCCACCCCGGAATCCGGGGTATGCGCTGAGAAAGAACTCAGTGAGGAAAACAGTTATGCGTGAACTAACACCCCTCGAAGTAGCGGCTATGGGGGAAGTCGTGACCGAACGGCGCACGAGTTGGTTGCGGCCGACGATGATGGCCCTGCTGCTCGTGATTCTGGGAGCGGTGCTGGTGATGGTGGTGGTGAGCAACACCGATTTCGACACCGGCCCGGCGAAAACCACGCCTACCCCCGGTCCCTGTGAGCCGTTCTGCACCCAGAACGTCGCCCCGCCCGCCCCGTAATCCCGCCGTCGACCGCGCGCGTACTCCGGCCGAATAGGCCTGCCGCCGAAGTTTTTCCGGAATTCCTGGCCGCCGTGCCGTTTCTTCATCGCAGCCGCACCACCCGCCGGCGTTCGCGAAACAGCCACCGAACGAGCACGGTTCGGCGCATGATGCCGCGAAAGACCGAAGATCCCCGATACTGGTGGAAGTCATGTTCCGAGTGGATCCGGAGGCGGGTGCGGCATGGTGATGATGATGTTTCTCTGGGACGAAGACGAGCGTCGTCCGAAGCCGATTCATTGGGGCCGGACCATGATCGCTTTCGCCGCGGTGCTGTTGTTCGCCGTGCTGGTGGTCTATTTGGTGAGTACCGCCGATTTCGGCGGCGCCTCGAAATCCACCGTGCCACGCACCCCGGGCCCTTGCGCGCCGTTCTGCATCAATTCGCCCGCGCCCGAGCAGGGCGCGCCCTAGCCCGATCCAGGCGGTACTACACCCAGACACCCTTGCCGACCGTGACGACACCGCCGTTGCTCACGGCGAAGCGGCTGCGGTCGCGCGCCAGGTCCACTCCGATGATCTCGCCCTCGCCGACGACGACGTTCTTGTCCAGAATGGCGTGCCGGACCACCGCGCCGCGCCCGATCCGCACGCCGGGCATGAGCACGCACCCCTCGACAGTGGCGCCGTCGTCGACCATGACGTTGCCGCTGAGCACCGAATTGCGGACGGTGGCGGCCGACAGGATGCTGCCCGCGCCCACGATGCATTCCTGCGCCAGGCCGCCCTGGGCGAACTTGGCGGGCGGAAGGTTCTCGGTCGCCCCGCGGATCGGCCAGTGACGGTTGTAGAGATTGAACACCGGATGCACCGAGACCAGGTCCATGTGCGCGTCGTAGAACGCGTCGATGGTCCCGACATCGCGCCAGTAGCCGCGGTCGCGGTCGGTGGCGCCCGGCACGTCGTTGTCGGCGAAGTCGTAGACACCGGCCTGCCCCGCCGCGACGAGGGCCGGGATGATGTCGCCGCCCATGTCGTGGTCGGAGTCGGAGTTGTCCGCGTCCGCCCGGATCGAGTCCACCAGCACCTTGGTGGTGAAGACGTAGTTGCCCATGGACGCGAAGGTGACGTTCGGGTCGTCCGGGGTGCCGGGCGGATGCGCGGGCTTCTCCAGGAACTGCGTGATGCGGCCGGACTCGTCGCTATCGATGCAGCCGAACGCGCTCGCCTGGCTGCGCGGCACCCGGATGCCGGCCACGGTTACACCGGCACCGGAATCGATGTGATGGCGCACCATCTGCTCCGGGTCCATCCGGTAGACGTGATCGGCGCCGAAAACCGCGATGTATTCCGGGTCCTCGTCGTAGATCAGGTTCAGTGATTGCAGGATCGCGTCCGCGCTGCCGGTGTACCAGCGCGGTCCCAGCCGCTGCTGGGCGGGCACGGGGGTGATGTACTCGCCCGCGAAACCGGACAACCGCCAGGTCTGCGAGATGTGCCGGTCGAGCGAATGCGACTTGTACTGGGTGAGCACGCACAGCCGCAGGAAACCCGCGTTGACCAGATTGCTGAGTACGAAATCGATGAGACGGTAGGCGCCGCCGAACGGGACGGCGGGCTTGGCGCGGTCGGCCGTGAGTGGAAAGAGTCGCTTGCCCTCACCACCGGCGAGCACGATTCCGAGTACGTGCGGCTGGCTCCTCACACCTGCCAAACTACCGGGTGAAGCGCCCGTGAGTGGCCGCCGCGGACGCGAACGTTTAGTTTGGATCGGTGAGTTTCGGCACGGATGGCGGACGTTCGCCGGTGGATTCCGGCGAACGGGACCGGCTTCGCGTCGCGATGCTGACCCGTGAGTATCCGCCCGAGGTGTACGGGGGGGCCGGGGTGCACGTCACGCAGTTGACGGCGCATTTGCGTCAACTGTGCGAGGTGACCGTGCATTGCATGGGTGTCGACCGCGCCGATGCCGTGGTCCACCAACCAGATCCGTCGCTCTACGCCGCCAACGCCGCGCTGCAGATGATGTCCGCCCAGTTGCGGATGGCCGACGCGGTGGGCGATGTGGACGTGGTGCACTCGCATACCTGGTACAGCGGCCTGGCCGGCCATCTGGCCGCGGCCCTCTACGGCGTCCCGCACGTGCTGACCGCCCATTCCCTGGAGCCGCGCAGGCCGTGGAAGGCCGAGCAGCTCGGCGGCGGCTACCGGCTCTCGTCCTGGTCGGAGCGCAACGCCGTCGAGCACGCCGACGCCGTCATCGCGGTGAGCGAGGGCATGCGCCACGACGTGCTCGACGCCTACCCCGCGGTGGACCCGGACCGCGTGCATGTGGTGCACAACGGCATCGACGGGGCGGTCTGGCATCCCGGCCCCCCGGCGGGCGGCGAGCCGTCGGTGCTCACCGAACTCGGCGTGCGGGCCGACCTTCCCCTCGTCGCCTTCGTCGGCCGCATCACGCGCCAGAAGGGCGTCGGCCACCTGCTGGCGGCCGCCCGCGACTTCGACCCCGACATCCAGCTCGTGCTGTGCGCGGGCGCGCCGGACACGCCGGAGCTGGAGCACGAGGTCGCCACGGCCGTCCAGGAGCTGCGACAGCGGCGCGGTGGGGTGTTCTGGGTGCGCGAGATGCTGCCGACCGAGCGGATCCGGCAGATTCTCGCCGCGTCGGCACTGTTCGTGTGCCCGTCGGTGTACGAGCCGCTGGGCATCGTCAATCTGGAGGCGATGGCCTGCGCGACCGCGGTGGTCGCCTCCGACGTGGGCGGCATCCCCGAGGTGGTCGACGACCGCAACGGCCGACTGGTGCACTACGACGCGGGCGCAGCCGAGGACTACGAGCACGGACTCGCCGCCGCCGTGAACGAAGTGGCCGGTGATCCGGAGCTGTCCGCTCGGCTGGGCGCCGCGGGGCGCGAGCGCGCGATCTCCGAATTCGACTGGTCACGCATCGCGGCGCGCACGGTCGCGGTCTACGACGAGGTCAGAAAAGGCTGAGCCGGGCGATCAGGCCGCTCGGCGGTAGGTGCCGACGACGACCGACGCGGTGACCTCGACGGTCTCCGGCAGCCGCGCGAGACGCTCCGCTCCGGCGGCCGCGTGATGCGCGGACGGACCCATGCCGACCACATGTTCGACATCGGTTCTGGCGAGCGTCATCGGATACTCGATCAATGTCCGGTCCACGGGTTCGAGATGTCCCGTCATCGCGGCGTCGAGCCTGCTGTTCTTGTCGGGGTCGACCCGCACCATGTCCAGCGGCTCGATCAGTTCGCCCAAGTGGCGCTCGGTGGGTGTGGCTACAACGAAGCGACCGTCCTCGGTGAGCACCCTGGCGATCTCGCCGGGATTGCGCGGGGCGAAGACGGAGAGTACGCAGGCGAGCGCGCCGTCGCGGATCGGTAACCCGCGCCATGCGTCGGCCAGCACCGCCGCGGCGCGCGGGTGCGCGCGGGCGCACCGCCGGACGGCGGGTTTGGCCACGTCCAGCCCGATGCCGACAGCCGGGGGAGCGGCGTCGAGTGCCCGAGCGAGGTAGTAGCCGGTGCCCGCGCCGACCTCCAGCACCGGACCGTCCGTCCGGCGCGCCGTGGCGGCGCGCGCCACAGCGTCCGCGATCGGCCTGAAGTGGCCCTCGCTCTGGAAGGCGGCGCGGGCGTCGAGCATGGCCGCGGTGTCCCCGGTCATCTTGGTCGACGCACCGGTCAGCAGGCTGACGTAACCCTGCCTGGCGACGTCGAAACTGTGGCCGCGACCGCAGCGCAGTGCTCGATCCCGCGGTTCGAGCGCGAGCGACGCGGCGTCCCGGTGCGCCCGCAGGCATTCCGGGCAGGCCAGGACGTCGGCCGCGTCGGCGAGGGCCGAGTGCTCAGCCGGGGCCACTCAGCTCGTGACGCTCTTCAGTTCGTCACCGAGCGCCGCTGCTTCGTCCGGCGTGAGCTCGACGACCAGACGCCCGCCACCCTCGAGTGGAACCCGCATGACGATTCCACGCCCTTCTTTGGTTGCCTCGAGGGGACCGTCCCCGGTACGGGGCTTCATGGCCGCCATCCTCTGCTCCCTCCAGATCTGCGCGGTCCTTGCGCACTTTTTGGAACTCCAGTTGTCACCAACCAGCGAGCTCGCCGGCGTTTGGCGAGCTACACCCGTCCCATTCTTCCCTATCGCCGATAGGGACGGATAGCTGAGTTCAAAAAGTGACCGGTCGGCCCGTCTCGGGCCGGGCGCTGCCCACCCAGCAGTCGGCCACATGATCATCGACCATTCCGGTCGCCTGCATCAGGGCGTACGCCGTGGTCGGTCCGACGAACCGGAATCCACGCCGTTTCAATTCTTTTGCCATGGCGGTGGATTCGGGCGTGGTGGCGGGCACGTCGGCGCCGGAGCGCGGGCGCGGGCGCGGCAGCGGGGCGAACGACCAGAGCAACGCGTCCAAGCCGACGTCGAGGTCACGCGCGACGCGTGCGTTGGCGATGGCCGCGTCGATCTTGAGGCGGTTGCGGACGATGCCGGCGTCGGCCATCAGCCGGGCGACGTCGTCGTCACCGAACTCCGCGACTCGCGCGATCGAGAAATCTGCGAACGCCGCGCGGAAGGCCGGGCGTTTGCGCAGGATGGTCAGCCAGGACAACCCGGATTGGAACGCCTCCAAGCAGAGCCGTTCGAACAACGCGTCGTCGCCGTGCAGGGGCTTGCCCCACTCGTAGTCGTGATAGTCCCGGTAGAGCTGGGAATCCAACGGCCACGCGCAGCGGATCAGTCCGTCGTCGGCGAGGGCGCTCATTTCGACTCCGGCGCGATCGGCGTCTGCCATCGCGCGGCCTGCGCCTCGGCCAGTTGGTGCTGGAGCTCATCGATCCGCGCGGCCAGCCGGGCCAGCGCCCAATCCACCTCTCCGGCTTTGTAGCCGCGCACCACCTGCTGGAATCGCAACGCGCGCACGTCCGCCCCGGTGATCCCTTCCACCGGCAGCACGGTGGCCGTCGTACCCTCCGGCAGCGGCCCGAGTTCCTCTGCCCGCCCGAACACCGCACTGGCCAGTAGGAACAGCACCGCGGCGACCAAGCCGACGATCAGCACGTACAACAGCATGGTGAGCATGGGACCGAGCTTATTAGCGAGCACCGACAGTCGGGCTCGCGCGTGGCCCTACAAATGCCGGGTGGTGTCGATGCCGAGCGACATGCCCGCGAGGCCGCGACGTCGGACGGCGAGCTTGTCGGCGACCTCCAGCAGGGCCTTGGCGGCCGAGTTCTCCGGATCGCGCAGCACGATCGGAGTACCTTCGTCGCCCGCTTCGCGCAGCGCCTGTTCGATGGGGATCTGGCCGAGCAGCGGCACGGTCGCACCGACGGCGCGGGTGAGCCGGTCGGCGACGGCCTGCCCGCCGCCGGAGCCGTACAGGTCCATCCGGGTGCCGTCCGGCAGGTCCAGCCAGGACATGTTCTCCACCACGCCCGCGATGCGCTGCCGGGTCTGCAACGCGATCGCGCCCGCTCGCTCGGCCACCTCCGCGGCGGCGGGCTGCGGGGTGGTGACGACCAGGATCTCGGCGTTCGGGATCAGCTGTGCGATGGAGATCGCGACGTCGCCGGTGCCCGGCGGCAGATCCAGCAAAAGGATGTCGAGGTCGCCCCAGAACACGTCGGCGAGGAACTGCTGCAACGCCCGGTGCAGCATCGGGCCGCGCCAGACCACGGGGGTGTTTCCCTGGGTGAACTGCGCGATCGAGATCATCTTCACGTCGTGCGCGACCGGCGGCATGATCATCCGCTCCACCTGCGTCGGCCTGGCGTCGGTGCCGAGCATGCGCGGGATGGAATGACCGTAGATGTCGGCGTCCAGCACGCCGACCGACAGGCCACGCGCGGCCATGGCCGCGGCAAGGTTGACCGTCACGCTGGACTTGCCGACGCCGCCCTTTCCGGAGGCGACGGCGTAGACGCGGGTCAGCGAGCCGGGCTGGGCGAAGGGGATGACCGGATCGGCGGAGTCGCCGCGCAGCTGCTTGCGCAGTGCGGTGCGCTGCTCGTCGTCCATCACGTCGAGGTCGACGCTGACGGCGCCCACACCAGGCACGTCGGCGATGGCCTTGCTCACCCGCTGCGTGATCTCGGTGCGCAGGGGGCAGCCCGCCGTCGTCAAATAGATCTCCACGTGGACATCGCTATCAGCGCCGATGACGACGCTTTTCACCATGCCCAGTTCGGTGATCGGCTTGCGGATCTCCGGGTCGTCGACCTTCGCGAGGGCACCCCGCACATCCGATTCCGTAACCACTGGCATGGCCGGAATTTTAGGCGTGTCAAATTTTGGGCAGGTCTCCGGCCCGGGGTGCGACCCCCGTGCTGTAGGAGGTCTCCCATGCCATGACGTTCGCGACATAGGCCATGGAGTGGTTGTAGCGCAGGATCGCCTTGGACTGTTGCGCCAGGTCGCGCATGTTCAGGCCGCCGTCGCAGAGGTACCTCCCCGCCGTCAGCGCGGCGTCGAAGAGGTTCTGCGGATCGGCGATGCCGTCGCCGTTGCCGTCGGCCCCGTAGCGCTTCCAAGTGTCGGGCAGGAACTGCATCGGGCCGATCGCGCGGTCGTAGCTGTCCAAGCCGTCCAGCGCGCCGTCGTCGGAATCCCGGACGACGTGGTTGCCGTTGAGCGAACCGTCCAGCACGGGGCCGTAGACGGGGCTGAGCGGGTTGCCGTCGGCGTCGGCTTTGCCGCCGTACGCGTGGGTGGACTCGACCCGGCCGATACCGGCCAGCAGCGACCACGGCATGCCGCACACGGGGTTCTCGGCGGCCAGGACCCGTTCCGCGTTCTGATAGGCGGCGACGGCGATGCCGGGGACGCCGAGCGGCCCGGCCTGCATGGCGGCGGCCTGCCGACCACTGGGCAGCGCAACGGTTTTCACCACGGGCGTCGCCGTGGGCGCGGCCTTGGCCATTGCGTGAGCGAGGAATTCGGTCCCGGCGACAGGCTCGACCATCGATTGCGCGGCGCCCTGAACGTCCTGGCCCTCCGGCGTATGGACGGCGGTCGCGAGCGGCGCTGCCTCGCCTACCTCGGAGGCGGCCGTGACGGATACGAGCCCTGCGGGAACCAATCCGGTCAACGCGATGACGGAACTCCGTCGAACGGTGGCAGGCGGTTGTTTTCGATGACGCCCCACGGTGTGGTGACCCTCCCATGGCTCGCTGTGAGCCCTTTGTTACGGAACCAAGAGGAAGGGTACCGCATCCGAGATCTTTTTGTTACTGCTTCGTGATCTGATGCCAGGTTTGAATCACTGCTGGGGCGCGGGTGGCGCGGGAAGGGGGATGACGATGCCGAACGGCAGGGTGATTCCGGGCGGCGGCGTGGGTGTGGGTTCGGCGGCGGTCGCCGATTCGGGTTCCGGTGCGGGTGGTGTGGTGGTGGCGGCGGGTTCGGATTCGCGGCGAGACTCGTTGTCGCGGGCGGGTAGGTCGCCCGGGATGGGGGCAGGTTCGGCGGTGGCGAGCGTGGTGTCCGGCTGTCCGCATCCGGCGGCGAGCTGGTCCTGTGTGCCGGGTTGTCCTGCGGGAGCGGGCTGTCCTGCGGTGCCGGGTTGTCCCGCTGTAGCGGCCTCCGCGGGTTTGTCCGCCCCGGCGGGATCGGTGGAACCCGGGTTGCGCGGCTCGGCCGGTGTGGCGCTGTAAGGCTGCTGCGGTGCGAGCGGTACGCGGGCGGTTCCGGGTAGGTCCGGGAACGGCATCGGAGCGGGAACCGATTGCCCGACACAGGGATTCACCGGCGCTGGAGCCGGGCAGAAGATCCCGCACGGGATCGGCGGCAGACCGGGAAGCGTGATCATCACCTGCGTCGGCTGCGGTCGCGGCCGGGGCGCTCGATACTGTCCGGCCGGATCCGTGGTCGGGGTGGTGGTGCGCACCGCGGTCATGTCCGTGCCCGGCCCCACCGGCGGCAACGACCCCGGCGCCACCAGATCCGGCGACACCCGCACCTGCGTCGGCGAACCACCCGACCGATACGCCCGAGCCCAGCTCAACACATTCGCCGCGTACGCCATCGAGTTGTTGTACCGCAACACCGCCCGCAACTCCTGCGCCGGATCCCGCAGATCCAAACCCCCCGAACACAAATACTTCCCCGCCGCCAACGCCGCATCGAACACATTGTGCGGATCGGCCACCCCGTCCCCGTTACCATCCGCCGCATAAGCCCCCCACGTCCCCGGCAAGAACTGCAT
>NZ_JBEXME010000036.1:0-46029 GCF_040610355.1 Nocardia sp. NPDC004168
CCGTGGGCTATTCCGATCTACCGCCGCTGGCGACTTCGTCGCGGACGCGGCGGCCGCTCGGACGCGAGCCGGGCCGCGAACGGCGGGTGCTCGGTCTCGCTTCGCTCGAAAGACGTGGTGGAGGTGCGCGGGGCGCGTCGGTATCAATGCTGCGACGTCGCGCGCGGTTGAAGTGACCGGGCTGCGCGTGGTTGCCGCTCATGCAGTCGCATCTCGGACGCGAGCCGGGCCGCGAACGGCGCAAGCTCGGTCTCGCTTCACTCAGTCGCGGAGACACTGGCTTCAGCCGCAGCGAATCCAAGCGGTGGCCTCGTTGCCGTTCAGGACGTAGTCGATTCCGCGTGCGGTCAACAGGCGGAGTACGGGAATGTTGTCCGGCGTCGTGCTCACGAACAGCCCCGAGTAGCCCTCGGCGGTTGCCCGCTCGATCAATGCGGCGAACACGGCGGTGCCGATTCCCGTGCCTCGGCGGGAGCGGCCGAGCCAGACTCCCGCCTCGGCTGCGCCGTCCGAGGCGGGCAACCGGCACAGTCGTGCCGCGCCGACCACCTCGCCGTCCACCCGTATGCCGTAGGTCGACTCGACGGGCTGCTCCGCCAGCGCGCGGCCGCGGTGGAAGGCTCGGAAATCCGCCTCTCGGTCGGCATTCCAGCTCGCGTCCGGCGCTTCCACCGGCATGACCTCGCCAGGATGCGCGTCGGCCACCGCGGTGTGCAGCAGATCGGTGAGCAACGCTTCGTCGAGCGGTTCGAGGACGACATGGCGGGGCATGCGCCGATCCTGGCACCGGGACCGGCCGCACACGACCGGTTTACCGCCCGCTCAGACCGGGGTGATCGGCAGGCGCAACGCGCCGGGCGCGGCGACCGGAACCACCGGGTTCTTCGGCTCGATCGGCGCGAGCCTGCGGTAGGCCGTGCCGAGAGGTGGACGCAGGTCGTCCTCGCCTTTGTTCGGCCACAACGACATGGCGCGTTCGGCTTGGGCGGTGATGGTCAGGGATGGATTCACGCCCAGGTTCGCCGAGATGGTGGAGCCGTCGGTGATGTGCAGGCCGGGGTGTCCGTAGACCCGGTGGTAGGCGTCGACGACGCCCGACTCGGCCGAGTCGCCGATGGCGCAGCCGCCGATGAAATGGCCGGTGATCGGGATGTTCATCAGTTCGGTCCAGCCACCCTGCGGCAGGCCTCCGATCTTCTCCGCGATGCGCCTGGTCACCTCGTGTCCTTCCGGAATCCAGGTCGGCGGTGCGGCGCCGTCGCCCGGCTTGGTCGTCATGCGCCTGCCGAACAAGCCGCGCTTGGTGTAGGTGACGATCGAGTTGTCGACGTTCTGCATGACGAGCACGCCGATGCTGCGCTCGGACCAGCGGCGGGGGTTGTGCAGCCGGACGAGGTGGCGGCGGTGCGCGATCAATTCCCGCACGCCCAGCCACCAGCGCGCCCTGCCCGCATGCCCGTCCACGAGCACGGTGGCCAGCAAACTCATCGCATTGCTGCCCTTGCCGTAGCGGACCGGCTCGATGTGGGTGTACTCGTTGGGGTGGATGGACGAGGTGATCGCCACGCCCTTGGTGAAGTCGGTGCCCTTGCGCAGCGACCGCGCGGCCAGCACGGCTTCGGAATTGGTGCGGGCCAGATGCCCCAACCGCGACGAGACGTGCGGCAGACTGCCGTTCTCGCGTAACCGGTGCAGCAGTGTCTGGGTGCCGAGCGCGGCGGCCGCGAAGATCACCTGGTCCGCGATGAACGTCCGCTCGCCCTTGCGCGCCCACCGCCCGGTCCGCACCGTCCGCACTTCGTAGCCGCCCTCCGGTCGCGGCCGCACGTCCGTCACCGTCGTCAGCGGATGCACCGTGGCTCCGGCCTTTTCGGCCAGGTAGAGATAATTCTTCACCAGTGTGTTCTTCGCGCCGTGCCGACAGCCGGTCATGCACTCGCCGCAGTGGGTGCAGGTCGAGCGCGCCGGTCCGACGCCGCCGAAGAACGGGTCGGCGACCTGCTGTCCCGGCCGAGAACCGTTGTCCGCGAACAGAACTCCTACGGGCGTGCGGCGATAAGTGTCGCCGATGCCCATGTCCTGCGCGACTTCGCGCAGGATTCGATCGGTCGGAGTGGTCGCCGGATTCTCGGTCACACCGAGCATTCGCCTCGCCTGGTCGTAGTACGGCGCCAGCTCGGAACGCCAGTCGGTGATGTGCGCCCACTGCTGGTCGCGGTAGAACTTCTCCGGCGGCTCGTACAGCGTGTTGGCGTACACCAGCGACCCGCCGCCGACTCCCGACCCGCTCATGATGAACGTGTCGTTGAGCAGGGTCATCCGCTGGATGCCGTAGCAGCCGAGTTTCGGCGCCCAGAGGTACTCGCGCAGATGCCAGGAGTTCTTCGCGTACTCGTGGTCGGCGAACCGCCGGCCCGCCTCGAGCACGCCGACCCGGTATCCCTTCTCGGTCGCGCGCAGCGCGGCGACGCTGCCGCCGAAGCCGGAACCGATGACGAGCACGTCGTAGTGGCTGTCCATGCGCTCGAGCGTATGGCGGCGAACACACAGGCCGGACGAGAGATACGGACGTGATATCGAGATTTCCGGCCATCTTGCCTCCGGCTTCCCATGGCAGTGAGCAACCGCCCGGGAAACCTGCGCGGCCACTCGTATGCTCGCTGCGTCGCGTCCAGCGAGATGGGAGAGCCTGTGACGGATCGCGAAGTACTGACCTGGGAGTCGTTCGGTTCCGCGAGCCGGGAACTCGCCGCGACCATCGCCGCTGACGGCTTCGAGCCCGATCTGATCCTCTCGATCGCGCGGGGCGGGCTGTTCGTGGCGGGCGCACTCGGCTACGCCCTGGACGTGAAGAACCTGCACGTGATGAACGTCGAGTTCTACACCGGCGTCGACCAGCGCCTGGAGTTGCCGGTGATGCTGCCGCCGGTGCCGCAGGCGGTGGATCTGGCAGGCGCCACCGTGCTGGTCGCCGATGACGTCGCCGACACCGGCGCCACCCTGAAACTGGTGCGCGACTTCTGTTCCGGCAAGGTCGCCGAGGTGCGCTGTGCGGTGATCTACCAGAAGCCGTGGTCGGAAGTCGACAGCGAATACGTGTGGCGGCGCACCGACCGGTGGATCAATTTCCCGTGGTCCACCGAGCCACCGGTGGTGCGACGGCAGCCGCGCGCGCTCGACGCCTGACCGCTGGGCATGCCCGCCTCGGTCGCAGCGGCCTCGAAGGCGCGCAGGACAAGCCCCGTCCGGTCGCTTCCGGTGGGCTGCCGCCGAAGAACGCGCCCGTGTCACCGGATGGAGGGCAGTGAGCGATCAATTCAGTTGAGCGACAGCGATTGCGCCGATCTTGTGATCGGTGATCGAGGAGGCCGCGCCGGATACTCCCAGCGCACCGAGGACCGTACCGCGGATCCGGATGAGGACGCCACCGCCGTTGGGCACCAATGCGTGGGCGTCCGGTCGCCGAGGTTCGCCGAACAGCGACTGCTCTCGCGGCGCGGTGGTCACGTGCACGGTGTCGAACCCCAGCGCGATGGCCGCCTCCGCCTTGTGTTTCGCGATTTCGCTCGCCCGCGCAGGCGCACCGTCCATCCGCGCGACGGCCACCACGATTCCGCCGGGTTCCACCACTGCCAGCGACACGGCCTCGCCGAGTCCGGTCGCCGCCTCGCGGGCCGCGGCGAGGACCGAGTCTGCCTGGTCGAGCGAGATCGCCATGCGACCATTCTCGCCCCGCACCGGATCGGCAGCGCGCAACGGCCCGGTCCTACTGCGGGATCCCGACGACTGGGCTCCCGGTCGCGACACGCCGCATTTCGAACACGCCGAAGGTCCGTCGCATAGCAACTGTCGAGCTACCATTAGAGCGAGGCGCTCACCGGCGTTTCCCCGACCGGCGTTTCCCCGACCGGCGATTCGTCGCCCGACCGGGCCACAGCAGCCGGCCGACGTCGGTGCGCTGCACACCACTCGCACCGGTGGGCAGCCCGGACTTCCCAGGTTTGACTGGAATGGATCCGGTAGCCAATACGGCGCAACGTAGGATGAATTCGCGTTCATGGGCGCGGAGGCGCATGCCGGGAAAGCGAATCGTACTGAACTACAAATGAATTGGATCTCGTTTTCGAGCGAGGAACGGGTAGGAGGTATGCGGGTGGGCGCAGCGGCGCGGTCTGGAAAGCAGCGGGGTATTCGCGGTCGAATGAGGAAGACCGGCGCTGTCATGGCAACAGCCGTGCTCATGTCGTCCCTCGGCGGAGCCGTCGCTACCGCCGCGCCGATCCACGCGCCGATATTGCGCGCACCGGCGCGCGGTTTCAGCGAGCTCTCCGTGCCGTCCAGCATGGGACCGATCAAAGTCCAGGTCCAATGGGCGGCCCGCGGCGGAAGCGCGGCGCTCTACCTGCTCGACGGCCTGCGCGCGCCCGCCGACCACAGTCAGTGGACGACCGATACCGACGCCTTGGCCCAATTCGCGGACGACAACGTCACCCTGGTGTTGCCGGTCGGTGGCCACTCGAGCTTCTATACCGACTGGTACCAGCCGAGCAGCACGAACGGCCAAGAGACGACGTACAAATGGGAGACCTTCCTCACCCAGGAACTGCCCGCCTACCTCCAGCGGTTCGGCGTGTCGCGAACCAACGATGCCGTCGTCGGCGCCTCCATGGGCGGCAACGCCGCGCTGATCCTGGCCGGATACCATCGCAACCAGTTCAAGTTCGCCGGATCGTTCTCCGGGTTCCTGCACCCGACGTTCCCGCTCTGGAACGAAGCGATGCGCGCCGCCATGCGGGACGAAGGCAATTTCAATGTGGACGACATGTGGGGGCCGGTCGGGGACCCCGCCTGGAGCCGCAACGACGCCACCGAACAGGCCGAATTGCTGCGCGGACTGCCGATATACGTCTCGACCGGCAACGGGCTGCCCGGCCCGCTCGACGTGCCGTTCGGAGTCGGGAACACGGTCAACGCGATGGGCCTCGAGTCGATGACAACGATCGCCGCCCAGATGTTCCGTGATCGGCTCGCGGAACTCGGGATGACCGCCCGCGTCGACACCGTCGACGGGACACACACCTGGCCCTACTGGCAGCAAGCACTCGCGACCGCGCGTCCGATGATCCTCGACGCGCTCGGCGCGCACTGACCGAGCCCCGACGCCGAGCACCGGGCCGGAGACTTCACCTCGGCGCTCGCACTAGCCGGACAGCACCCCCACGACGACCGCCCTCACCGCGCCGCCGACCGCCTCACGCGAGGGCGGACCGGCGTCCCGATCGGCGAACAACAGGTGCGCGGTCCCGATCAGCATGGGGGCGAGCGAGTCGACGTCGGCGGTCGCGGCGATCCGGCCGAGGTCGCGTTCGGCGGTGAGGTACCCGGCGATCATGGCGGTCGCTTCCGCGAGGACGGGGACGCCGGTCGGCCGGTCGCGGCGCAGGCGTGCGCGCAATTCGTCCCGGAACGTGATCAAGCCGACGATGGCCGTGGTGACCGGGCCGAACACGTCCGTCAGCGCGGTGGTGAGGTGCTCGACCACGGCGCCGCTCCCGGCGGATTCCCGCAGAGCGGCAGCCCGTCGCTCGATCTCGACGATACGGGCGGTCACCAGTTCGGTGAGGAAGTCGTCGAAGTCGGTGAAGTGCCGGTGCAGAACGCCTTTGGCGCAGCCCGCCTCCGCGGTGACCGCCCGGCTGGTCAGCGCGCTCGGCCCGTGGCGGAGCAGGATCCGGTCGGCGGCGTCGAACAACTGCTCGCGCACGTCGCGGAGGGCGACTCCGGTGGGCATACGGGTGCCTCTTTCTGTTCGGATCGAGCCCACCCGTTGCCGAGTGGGCGCATGCCCATTTAAAGTGGGCGCATGCCCACTATACCTTCGCCGGAGGAAACGCCGCACCGGCACCGGCAGATCGCGGAGTCCTTCGGGGTGAATGCCGAACGCTACGACCGGACCAGGCCCAGCTATCCCGAAGCCCTGATAGAGCACATCGTTTCCATCAGTCCCGGGCGCGCGGTCCTGGATGTCGGCTGCGGCACCGGTGTCGAAGCCCGGCAGTTCCAGGCGGCCGGTTGCACGGTGCTGGGGGTCGAACCGGATCCGCGGATGGCGGAATTCGCACGAGGCCGAGGGTTGGAGGTCGACGTGGCGACCTTCGAAACCTGGGACAGCGCAGGCCGCGTCTTCGATGCGGTCATCGCGGGAACGGCTTGGCACTGGGTCGATCCGGTCGCGGGGGCGGCGAAAGCGGCGGAGGTTCTGCGTCCCCGGGGCGTGCTCTCCGCATTCTGGCATGTGTTCCATCTCCCGACCGACGTGGCGGAAGCGTATGGCGTGGTGTACCGGCGGGTGGCGCCCGACTCGCCGTTCACCCTCCAGCCGGGCACGCGAGCCTTGGAGGTGTATCGGCAGATGCTGGACAAAGCGGCCGAAGGCATCCGGGAGACCGGTCGATTCGAAGATCCACTGGAATCGAGTTTCCAGTGGGAGCGCACCTACACCCGCGACGAGTGGCTCGATCAACTTCCGACGCACGGCTCCATGACCCGCCTCCCAGAGGACAAACTGACACAAGTGCTCGACGGTGTCGGCGCGGCGATCGATGCGATGGGCGGGAGTTTCACCCTGCCCTACACGACGGTGGCGATCACCGCGACGCGCACCGCCACACCCTGACCCGATGCGCCGCCCCTTCCCCCGCTGTTCCTGGGCTTCGTTTCCGTCCCGGCGGGTGCGGGTAGCTCGGACAGGTGGCCGGCGATGATCCGCGCTGGTCGACGCGTTCCGAGCGGTGAGGAGACGGTTGAGTGTCGGGGTTGTGGGCTGCGGGCGGATGGGGATTACTGGCCGGATCCGCCCTGCTGATAGGCGCTCTCGTGGGATTCTGGGCGCGCGTTCCCACGAAGATCGTGGCCAGCGTGATGGGATTCGGCAGCGGAGTACTGCTTTCGGCGGTGTCGTTCGAGTTGATCGCCGAGGCGCACGAGAAGGCCGGACTGCCGCCCACCGCCCTCGGCGCGGTGGGCGGCGCGGGGATCTACACCCTGGCGAATGTCGCCCTCGCCCGCCGCGGGGCCCGCCACCGCAAGCGCTCGGGAGACCAGCAACCCAGCGAATCCGAGCAGTCCGGCTCGGGCACGGCCATCGCGTTGGGCGCGCTGCTCGACGGTGTACCGGAGTCCATCGTCATCGGGGCGAGTTTGCTCGGCGGCGAAACCGTCAGCGCGGTCACCGTGGCCGCGGTGTTCATCAGCAATATTCCCGAGGGGCTGTCCAGCGCGGCCGGTATGCGCCGCGCGAACCGCAGCCCGCGCTACGTGTTCAGCTTGTGGGCTGGGATAGCGGTGATCAGCGGTGTGGCCGCCATGGCGGGCTACGGACTGCTCGGTGACGCCGCGCCCGCCGCGCTGGCCGCGATCACCGCCCTGGCCGCGGGCGCGATCCTGGCCATGATCACCGACACGATGATCCCGGAGGCCTTCGAGGACGCCCATCTGTGGGTCGGAATGATCACGGTGGCCGGGTTCCTCACCGCCTTCGCCCTGTCCCAGCTCGACCACTAGCCCTGTGGTGCAAGCATTTCGGAGCCGATTGCTCAGCGTGCGTCGGCTCGGCGGTTGGGCGCCCACAACCGATCGGCGTCGCCAACGGCGAGCCTGCCGCGGTAGACGTCGATCTTGTGGTCGATGAGTTCGAGGTTCTCGTGCAACTCGGCGATCTTGGCTGCCACCTCGGCGCGATGCGCCTCCATGAGGGCGAGCCGTTCGGGTTCGTTGCCGCGCCCGGCGGCGACGAGTTCGGCGTAGCGGCGGATGGTTTTGATGGGCATGCCGGTGGCCCGCAGCTTGGTGCAGACGGTGATCCAGTCCAGGTCCAACTGCTGGTAGCGCCGCCAGCCACCGGCCGCGCGATCGACCGGGGTGACGACCAGGCCCGCGCGTTCGTAGTAGCGCAAGGTGTGCACGCTGACCCCCGTCCGCCTGGCGGCCTCGGCGATGCTCATACCTTGCTGTGGCGGACCGGATTCCGGCTGCGGCTTGACTTCGAGCACGCTCTAGAATTTAGCGTCCGTGATCATGACGACAACATTGATCACCGGAGCGAACAAAGGTCTCGGTTTCGAGGCCGCCCGCCGGCTCATCGCCGCGGGCCACACCGTCTACCTCGGAAGCCGGGACGTCGAGCGCGGACGCCGGGCCGCCGAACAGTTGGGGGGACGGACAGTCCAGCTCGACATCACCGATGACGCGTCCGTAGCGGCCGCCGTCGCGGCCATCGAAGCCGACGGCGGCCTGGACGTGCTGGTCAACAACGCGGGTATCGCCACGGAATGGACCGCGACCAACACCGTGATCGGCGCCGCGGACGTGACCGCGGACCTCATGCGCCGGACCTTCGAGACGAACGTATTCGGCACGGTGCGCGTCCTGCACGCGTTCCTCCCTCTGCTACAACGTTCCACCGCCCCGGTCGTGGTGAACGTCAGCAGCGGGCTGGCCTCGCTGACCCGGGTCAGCGATCCCGGCAGCCGGGCGTACGCCTACCCGGGCGTCGCATACCCGGCATCGAAAACCGCGGTCAACGCGATCACCGTGCAGTATGCGAAAGCGTTTCCGAACATCCGGATCAACGCGGTGGAGCCCGGCTTCACCCAGACCGATCTGAACGGGAACACCGGCCTGCAGAGCGTCGAGCAAGGCGCCGAGATCATCGTGCGGATGGCGCGGCTGGGCCAGGACGGCCCCACGGGGGGATACTTCGACGCCGACGGCGCCCTGGCCTGGTAGCCGAACGTCGGTCGTGCGGTGCTCACCCGTGGCGGGTCAAGACACGACGGACGCGCGGTTCGACTCCCCTGCCGCCGGTGAACGGATCGCGTGGGCCCGCGCGATGACCTCCTTCAGCCCGTATCCGTTGACGATGGGTACACCAAAGCGGTGTTCGAACCTGCTTCGTAGTTCACTTCCGGCCGGTGCCGCACAGCACAGGGCGAAACGCACCGACGAGGTGTCCCACCGCGCCCGGCCGGGCAGTTCGGTCAGTGCCGCGTACAGGCTCGGGAAGGCGGAGGAGTAGGTGGGCCGGATTCGCTCGACCCGTTCCAGGAACGACTCCGGGTCCAGCGGGCCTGCCAAGGTAGTGCGACCTCCCGCGACCAACGGCGACAGGGCGCCGAGCAAGATGCCGCAGAGCTGCCGCATCGGCAGCGTCGACAGGCTGTGGTCGGCATCGGTGAGGGCGAAGACCTCGATCACGAATCGGCACATGGCCTCCAGGTTCCGGTGATCGAGCATCGCCCGGATGCCGCCGCCGTAGGTGATCAGCGCCAGCGCCTCCCCGCCGGGCCGCGCCGCCGGTGTCGGGTCGCGTTCCGCCGCGCCGAGCGCCGCGGCGGGCAGGACCCGGACCGGAGCGTCGATCGGCGACGGATGCTCGATGACGATGAGGACCTCGGGGTCTGCGTCGATTATTCGCTGACTCACCTCCTCGTCGGACGCCGTCGGGTCGATCACGGCGGCCGTGGCGCCCAGGCGCCAGATCGCGAACAGCGACACCACCAGGTCGACGGCGCCGGGCAGCATGGTCGCGACGACGTCGCCGGTCGTGACGCCCGCGGCGCGCAGGCGGGACGCGGCACGCTGGACGGCGGACAGGAATTCGCTGTTGTTCAGTTCGATGCCGCCAGCGGCAAGTGCTGGTGCCTGCGGGGCGGCTGCGGCGCGACGGTCCGGAAGAGTGGAAAGCATCATGCGATGTCCTCGGCAACGGCGTAGTTGTTCGATAACAACGGTAGGAAGCGGAGCTCCTCTCGCCACCGTCGCGCAAGGATCAAATTCGTCGTCTGTCTTGTCGCCGGGAGACAATATCGACCCGCGAGATCCGCCGCCGCGCGCACGGCGAGGTAATACGATCGGCTCGTGACGAGTTCTCGTCGCAACGGTGAAGCGGAGGTCGACCGTTGTATCGCGACGATCGCCGCCCGCATGAACAAGCGGGTGACGGACGTCAGCGCGAGCATCCATTGCGCGCTCGAGGAAGAGATACCCGAGCTGCGCGCGGATGTCCACACCGTCGAACTGCTCGGGGCCAGTGTGCAGGGAAACGTCGACACCCTGCTGTACGCGCTGCGTCACGACATCCCCGCCACCCGCATCCACCTGCCGTCGGCGGGCACGGAGTACACGAAGCGTCTGGCGCAGCGCGACGTCCCGCTCAACGCCCTGGTGCGCGCCTATCACATCGGACAACGGCGGGCGACCGAACTGATCTTCGCCGAGTTGCAGGCCGCCGACGTCGGGCCGGTCGATCGATTCGTCGTCGGCCGGGCCATCGCCACCCGGCTCTTCACCTACCTCGACCAGGTGATCCAGGAGGTCGTCGCGGTCTATGAAGGAGAGCGGGAGCAGTGGTTGGACACCCGCAACAGTGTGCGAGCGCTCTGTGTGCGCGAGCTACTGAAGGGGAAGGAGTCCGTCGACGTCGACAGCGCCACCGAGCAGATCCGTTATCCCCTGCGTTGGCATCACCTGGCGCTCATCGTCTGGTATCCCGACACGGAAGCCCACGGTGACGAACTGGCCGAGCTGCAACGGTTCGTTCGTGGGTCGGCCGAGACCACGGGAACCTCCGGGCAGCCCCTCTTCGTCGCCGACGATCAGCTGAGCGGCTGGGCGTGGCTGCCCTACCGTTCGGCGCGACCCGATGCCGTCGCCGATATCCGTGCATTCGCGGCCGCGCAACGCGACGCCCCGAACGTGGCGATCGGCACGGTGGTCCCGGGCCTGTCCGGGTTCCGCCGATCTCATCGCCTGGCTCAGGACGCACGCACCGTAGCGCTGGCGGGGGCGGACACCGAACACCGGGTGGTCGCGGCCGAAGACCCCGGATTGTCGGTCGCGGCCCTGCTCGGTGAGAGCATCGCGGAAGTCCGGGAATGGGTCGGCGACGTGCTGGGCGACCTGGCCTCCGACACCGACAACGACGCGCGGCTGCGCGACACGCTCCAGGTCTTCCTGCGCACCGGATCGAGCTACAAGGCAGCCGCCGCGGAGCTCGACCTCCACTCGAACTCGGTGAAATACCGGGTGGGCCGGGCGGTTTCGCGACGCGGCAAGCCCATCGCCGAAGACCGGCTGGACGTCGAGCTCGCACTGCTCGTCTGTCACTGGTACGGACCGGCGATACTGCGACCCGGTACGGCGTGACCCGGCTGCCCGGAACTCAGCGGCGCAGCGCTATGCGGGACAGCTCCACGGAACCGCGCACGGCGTAGAGCCAGGTTGCGAGTCCGTCGTCACGATGTGGCGATGACAATGCTGGCGGCCGAGGCGGCGACCAACCCGATGATCTGGCTGCTGTGCAATCGCTCCCGCAGCGCGGTCACGCCGAGTACCACGGGGACGATCGGGTAGAGCGAGGACAACACGACCGCCACGGCCAGGTACTCGGTCCGCGTGGCGAAGAGATAGGACACGAGCGCGGCGGCAGCGAGGATGCCGGAGAACACGGCTGTGAGATCGGCCCGATGTCCAGGGCCTGGCGCGGTATCCGAGGATCCGGATGCCAGCGTCCATGCGAACGCAGCGACGAGAACGACGGCCGCCGCCCGGCCCGCGGTCACCGGCCAGATACCGGAGGCCGGGGCGGCGCGAGCCAGTGCGAGGTATTGCACGGCGATGCCGACACCGGCGATCAACCCGTCGCCGACAGCGGCCCTGGCATTCGGACCGGCGCCGGTCGCACCGCCCGCGACGAGCCAGAGCGCGGGCACAGCCATCGCGATACCCGCCCATACCGACGCCGCCGGACGCTCACCGAGCAGAGCGGTTCCGAGCAGAACCGGCAGTGCGGCGCCGCCCACGGCGCTGATCGGTACGACCACGGACATCGCGCCGCGGCTGATTCCGCGGAACAGGAAGGTCATCGCGATACCGGTGCCCACTCCGGACAGCGCTCCCCAGCCGAGATCGGCGGGATGGGGCCCGGCGGGAAATACCAGCAGGCCTGCGAGCGCGGTGACGGCGAGCCCGCCGAGTTGACCGAGCAGCGCCACGCGTGCGAATCCGACTCGGCGGGACGCGGTTCCACCCCAGAAATCCGACAGGCCATAGCTCAACGCGGACATCAGCGCCAGAAGCGTCCCCATGATCAGGCCTTCCGGTCGCGCTCGGCCTGTCCCACCGGACACACCGCGGATCGCGTACAGCCCGCGCGGTCGCACAATCTGCACAGCACATTCGAATCGCCGATCTCCCCGTACAGCCGGGCCAGCAGTTTCGCAAGCAGGCTCGTCATGGCTTCGCGCTCCGCGTCGTCGAGTGCGGATACCAGCTCGGCCAACGACCGGGCGCGGGCGGCGAGGATTCGGTCCGCGGTGTCCCGGCCGGACGGCGTCAGGTTCACGCTGACCAGCCGTCCGGCGCCGGGAGAGCGGCCGACCAGTCCGGCGGCCGCGAGCGAATCGACCATGCGAACGGCCGCGGATTGCGTCAGCCTGACCCGTTTGCCCAGGTCGGTGACGCTGATGCCCGGCGATTCCACGAGCGTCACCAAGGCGGCCGCGCTACTGCCGCTCACCGCACCGGCGCCGTGCACGTCGGCGAGCATCACGTCGTTGATCGCAAGCGCCGCTGCTCCGAGCAGGTTCTCCAGGCGAGCATCATGCATGACTCATGCATAACATCCGCCGACGGGTCGCTGTCAACCCTTCACCCGGCCGCGCGGTGTGCGGAGTGAGACGATCAGGAATCGAGAAGCGCTGGTCAGCGCGCTGCCGTTAGCGTTGGGACGCGAGCCGTTCACACGCAGAGGAGGACTCATGAACTGGGACAGACGGATAAGGCAGACGCACCGGTGGCTGGCCGTCATATTCACGGCGACCGTCGTCGTCACGGTCGTCGCCTTGGCGCTGAAGGGGCCCGTGTGGGTCTCCTACGTGCCTCTGCCCCCGCTCGCCTTGCTTCTCTTCTCCGGTCTCGGCGTATTCGGACTGTCGTGGTCCGCCGAGCGGCGCGGCCGGGCGGCCGGGAACACCTCGCCGCGGCGGGTCGTGCCCGCACCGCGGGTCCGGCAGCTGCATCGCTGGTCGGGTATCGGCTTCGTCGCGACCGTTCTCGCCACTTTCGTCGCCTTGGCGCAGGAGGAACCGATCGTCTGGGTGTCCTACCTACCGCTGCTGCCGCTCGCTCTGCTGCTGTTCTCCGGCCTCTACATGCTGGTGTTGCCGCTTGCCGTGCGACGTCGGCGCGCCGGTCGCCTCGCCACGTCCTAGTCGGCCGGGGCGGACGCGGGCGCCGCCGAGCGCGGTGGAACCCGGGGCCGCAACTCCGGACGACGCTTCCGAAGCGGGGCTCCTGCCGGCCGCTCGTACGTCCGCGATCGGCACGAAACAAAGTTTTCTCCGAACCTGCGATGAATCGGGGCGGCGGCGCCGGTATGTACCGGCGAACCCATCGGAGGAGGACTTTCGCCCATGAGAACGACCACGGGACAGCGCTGGGTACTCGCGCTGACATCGGTGGCCGCGTTGATGATCATGCTGGACGCGCTGGTCGTCACCACTGCCCTGCATGCGATCCAGCTCGACCTGCGCGCCTCGCTGGCCGAACTGGAGTGGACCGTCAACGCCTACACCTTGAGCTTCGCGGTGCTGCTGATGGCGGGCGCGGCGCTCGGCGAGCGATATGGACGGCGCCGCGTACTGGTCGCGGGGGTGCTGCTGTTCTCGGCGGCCTCGGCCGCGTGCGCCTCGGCGCCGAACCTGGGCTGGCTGGTCGCCGCCCGGGCGGTGCAAGGTGCCGGCTCGGCGGCCGTCATGCCGGTCGGTATGGCGCTGCTGTCGGCCGCCTTCCCGCCCGCGCAGCGCACCCGCGCGCTCGGGCTTTTCGCGGCGGTGACCGGCCTGGCCACGCTCGGCGGCCCGCTCCTCGGTGGCGCGGTGGTGGAGGGCTCGACCTGGCAGTGGATCTTCTGGCTGAACCTGCCGATCGCCGCCTTGCTCGTGCCGCTGATGCTGACCCGGCTGCCGGAGAGCCGTGGCGAGGCACGCGGACTCGATCACCTGGGCATCGGGCTGGCCTGCGCCGCCGCGCTGGGCTCGGTGTGGGGCCTGCTGCGCGGCGACGAAGCGGGCTGGGGCAGCGGCGAAGTCGTCGCCGCGTTCCTGCTCGCGGCGATCGCGCTGGTCGCGTTCGTACGCTGGGAGCTGCGCACCGCGACCCCGCTGATCCCGATGCGGCTGTTCGCCGCGCGCGGCTTCTCGGTCGGCAACGCGGTGGGCTTCCTGCTGTTCGGATCGATCTTCAGCGGGGCGTTCTTCTTCGCACAGTTCCTGCAGACGGTCCAGCACCACGGCCCGCTCGGCGCGGGAGTGCGGCTGGCGCCCTGGACGATCACCTTGTTCCTCGTCGCTCCCGTGGCGGGCAAGCAGGTCAACCGCTTCGGGGAACGGCCACTGGTGGTCGTGGGACTGCTGATGCAGGCCGCGGGCTACGGCTGGCTCGCGCTGACGGCCGGGCCGCAGTTGTCCTACCCGGCCATGGTCGCGCCGTTCGCGCTCTGCGGTGTCGGCGTCTCGATGGCCATTCCCGCCGCCCAGAGCGCCGTGCTGCGTTCGGTGCCCTTAGCGGCGGTCGGTGCGGCGTCGGGCACGTTCAACACCTTGCGCCAGCTCGGCAGCACGTTCGGGATCGCTTTGCCCGCAGCGGTTTTCGCGACATTCGGTGGACTCGGATCCACCGCTGCGTTCAGTGCCGGATTCGCCGCGGCGATCGGCACGGCGGCGCTGCTGGCGCTGATCGGCGCCGCGCTCGGGCTGCTGCTACCCGCGGGCGCGCCCGTCGCGGCACGCTCCGACGCGCAGCCGGTCGCGGCTCGGTAGGTTGCGGCCATGACGATCGGCGCCGACTTCACGGCCGAGACGATGGCCTACCGGCCGGAGTTGCTCGCGCACTGCTACCGCATGCTCGGGTCCGTCCACGATGCCGAGGACCTGGTGCAGGAGACCTTGGTGCGGGCCTGGCGTGCCGCCGACCGGTTCGACGAGCAGCGGGCTTCGCTGCGCACCTGGCTGTACCGGATCGCCACCAATGCCTGCCTGACCGCGCTCGAACAGCGTGGCAGGCGGGCCTTGCCCACCGATCTGAACGGACCGGCCGCCACTCTCCGGACCCGGCCGGCCCGGCATCCCGAAGTGTCCTGGCTGGAACCGATTCCCGACGCGCTGCTCGGCGGCTCGGCCGATGATCCGGCGACCGTGGTGGCCGCGCGCAGCGGCATCCGCCTGGCCTTCATCGCCGCGCTGCAATATCTGCCCGCCCGCCAGCGCGCGGTGCTCATCCTGCGCGACGTGCTCGCCTGGTCCGCCGCAGAGGTCGCCGACCTGCTCGGCATCTCCCCCGCCGCGGTCAACAGCGCGCTGCAACGCGCCCGCGCCCAGCTCGAGAAGGCCACCCCCATGATCGATCGGACGTCCGAGTCGTTGAGCCCCGGTGAGCGCGCGATGATCGACCGCTACGTCACCGCTTTCGGCAACGGCGATATGGACGAGTTGAGCAAGCTGCTGCGCGACGACGTGGTGCTCGAAATGCCGCCCGCCCTGCTGTGGTTCGCGGGCCGCGCCCACGTAGTGGGTTTCTTCGCGGCCAAGGCGGCCCGGGACGGCGACACCTGGCGCGCCGTGCCGACAGCCGCCAACACCCAGCCCGCCGTCGCCTATTACCTGCGCGACGCGGACGGGACCCACCGCGCGCACTCCATCCACGTTCTCGGCACCACGGATACCGCCATAGAACGCATCACCGTCTTCCTCGGCGACGAATTGTTCCGGCCGTTCGGGTTGCCGACGGTGCTTCGACGGCCGAACGAGAACTCCATACCGGAGTGATGCTCGGTGCGGACGACTGCACAGGCGATGGGGTCGAATTCCCGGTGCGGCGGGGAGCGCTATCGTCGGAGCATGCGAGCCCGGCCGTTGACTTTGATCCAGGACGACCTCGTCGACTACGACAAGGCCATGGAACGCATGGGAGAGCTGGTCGAAGAACGCCACAGCGGCGCGCGGCCGGACACCCTGTGGCTGCTGAGCCATCCGCCGGTCTACACCATCGGGCGGAAGACGCCGCAGGAGCACCTGCCGGACCCGGCACACGACATCCCGGTCGTGCGGACCACCCGCGGGGGCCAGCTCACCTATCACGGTCCCGGCCAGCTGGTCGGCTATCTCATCGTCCGGCTCGATTCCGGCGAAGGGGTGGTGGACTACATCCGCGAGGTCGAGTTCCGCCTGATCGAGGCACTCGGCCGGTTGGGCGTGCCCGCCGAACGCCGCGACACTCCGCCCGGCTCCGAACTGCTCACCGGCGTGTGGACCCGACACACCGGCCGCAAGATCGTCTCCATCGGCATGCGCCAGAGCCGAGGGATCACCAGTCACGGCTTCGCCCTCAATGTGAACGGCGACCTCGAGCCATGGCACTGGGCCGTCGCGTGCGGGCTCCCCGACGTCGATATGTCCTCCGTGGCCAGGGAATCCGGCGCGGCCACCATGGAGCAGGTGCGCTCCATGGTCGCCACCGCTTTCGAGGCGAGCTGAACTCCGCCCGCGAACGATCCGCCGCTCGCGGCGGCGACCTCGACGGCTGATCGCGCTCGTGGTCGACAGCCGCGCCACCTCGGAGCGGCGCTCCACCAGTCCGCCGAGCAGGCTACCCAGCTGCGCGCGGCCTGCTGCTGCCGAGATGCTGCCGGATTTGTTCCAGAACCACGAACTCCGTTGGGGAGTCACGAAACGGCGACGCGACCGGATCGACAGAGAGCTACCCGCATCCATCCGCACACCGGACCCAGCGCAGGCCGACCGCCGAACGCCGCAACGAAAGTAGCCCCGACACAGACGATTACGACCAGGATCGGCGCATGCCGATCAGTTGGCGAGGCGGGCCTCGAAGGCGATCCCGTCACCACGGGCGAGCGACCGGACGCGCTCGACGGGCTCGCGGTGGTTAACCTCACGTTCGCGCGGACCACACCGATCGGTCCAGACCATTTGCCATCCTCGGTCCATGCGATTGGCGATCATCGGGGGCGGCATCCTCGGCACCGCACACGCCATGGCCGCGATCCGCCGCGGGCACGAGGTCGTGCAGCTGGAACGGGAACTCGAAGCGCGCGGTGCGACCGTGCGCAACTTCGGCCTGGTCTGGGTGTCGGGCCGGTCGGCCGCGGAACTGGATCTCGCTCTGCGTGCGCGGAGGCTGTGGGAGGAGATCGGCGGGAAAGTGCCCGGCGTCGGTTTCCGGCCCTCGGGCTCGCTCACCTTGGTGCGCACCCCGGAGGAATTGGCCGTCGCCGAGGCCGCGGCGGCCGGCCCCGGAGCCGAGGCACGTGGCTTCGCCTTGCTCGACCCCGAACGCGTCCGCGCCGTCAATCCCGCTCTGCGGGGCAAATTCCTTGCCGGACTGCATTGTTCGACCGACGCGGCCGTAGAGTCGCGCCAGGCGCTGCCCGCGTTGCGCGCCTATCTCACCGCGAGCGGGCGCTACACCTTTCATTCCGGCACGGAAGCCAGGGAAGTCGCCGACACCGGTTCCGGCGTGCGGGTGCGCGACGACCGTAGTCGTTTCTTCGATGCCGACCTCGCGCTCGTCTGCCCCGGCGCCGCGCACACGGGCCTGGTCAGGGAACTGGCCGGAGCGCTGCCCGTGCGGCGGGTCCGGCTACAGATGATGCAAACCGCTCCGCTGGGTGAGCCGCTTCCCACGGCCGTCGCCGACGGCGACACTTTCCGCTACCACCCCGGCTTCGCCGGTCCCGAGGTCGACGCGCTGAACCGGGAGCAATCGCAGACCGCGACCGCCGCAGAGCACGCGATGCAACTGCTGTGCGTCCAGCGCCTGGACGGCGGATTGACCATCGGCGACACCCACGAGTACACCGAGCCGTTCGCATTCGACCTGGACGACGCTCCTTACGAGCACCTGACGTCGGTGACCGAGGAGTTGCTGGGCCGCAGACTGCCACCCGTGGTGCGTCGCTGGGCAGGCGTGTACAGCCAGAGCGCCGATCCCGGCGCCGCGGTCACCCGCGTACGAGCCGAACGCCATGTCTGGGTGATCACCGGACCCGGCGGTCGCGGCATGACCCTCGGCCCCGTCCTCGGCGAGGAAACCGCCGACCTACTCGAACTCTGAGGAACGGATTCTGGTTCTGCTGGGACGGTTTCGAGGCCGGGCCGCGCCGCGGTGAGCGGTGCGGGAGGGCGCGTCCGGTCGCGCCATTATGCGTTACCAGACGTATCCCAAATTCCGTGTGCCCGGGTGCTGGCACACCACGAAATCCGCGCGTCGATTCGCGCAGGCGCACGCGACGTGTGAAGAATGCTCGCAATCACGAAAGTAATTGTCCGCCTGGGGATAACGCGCCATATGGAGCGGACGGGGATGACTGGAGAAATAGCGGTGGTACTGCTGTGGGTGGTGATCGTTGCCATCGTCGTGGTTCTGCTCGGCGGTGCGGCCGCGGCGATGGTGTGGGATCCGAATCCCCGCCGGAAAGCCCGGGCGACCGATCGGAGCGCAGCGCTGCCGTTGGCGGGCATGCCATCGCCGCACGACAGGTGGCCCCGGCGATCTTGACGCTTCGCCCCGCCGCGAGCCGTTCCTTCTGGTCCGCCGAGCCGATCGGTCCGAGCTGCCGCCACAGCCCGCGATGTTGCCAAACAGTTGCCAACCGTTTGGCATGTTCTGCTTCACGACGTAGGCGCACCGGGTACGGTGGGCGCTGCGCTGCGCCTTCGCAGGCGTCCGCGTGCGGCACTGGCACCGAGAATCCCGAGACGACGGAGGTGCGGCAGTGACAGGCTCAGAAACCGCGCCCGAGCCGTGGCCGGTGTTGCGCGTCGATGACTGGACTCCCACACGGGAGACGCTGCACATGTGGACGCAGATCATCGGCAAGATCAGGCTCTCACACACCCCGCTGGTCAACCATTGGTGGCAGGTCACCTTCTACGTCAGCCCGAGAGGGCTGACCACCTCCGCCATTCCGCACCCGGCGGGATGCTTCGACATCGAATTCGATTTCCTCGATCATCGACTGCACATCCGGTCCAGCGACGGCCGTAGCAGGCAGGTCACGCTGGAACCCAAACCGGTAGCCGTTTTCTACGCCGAAACCGTCGCGGCGCTAGAGGAACTCGGGATTCCGGTGCGAATCGAGGCCAAGCCCAACGAGGTCGAACTCGCCATCCCGTTCGCCGACGACTACGAGCATCGCTCCTACGACGCCGCGGCCGCCACCTTGTTCTGGCGGCAACTGCTGGCCGCCGACCGGGTCATGCACGAGTTCCGCGCGCGCTTCATCGGGAAAGTGAGTCCGGTGCACTTCTTCTGGGGCGCGATGGACTTGGCGTGCACCCGTTTCTCAGGGCGGGCGGCTCCGCGACACCCGGGTGGCGCGCCGAACTGTGGCGACTGGGTCATGATCGAGGGTTACTCACACGAACTGAGCAGTTGCGGCTTCTGGCCTGGCGGCGGGTCGGAGGGCGCCTTCTACGCCTACGCGTACCCGGAGCCCGCGGGATTCGCCGAACACCCGGTCGGCCCGCGAGAAGCCTTCTACAGCCGGGAGAACGGCCAGTTCCTCCTGCCGTACGAGGCCGTTCGCACCGCCCCCACCCCGGAACGCGCGCTGCTCGAATTCCTCGAGACGACCTACGAGGCCGCCGCCGATCTGGGCCACTGGGACCGCGCCGCCCTGGAAGCCGACCCGCACCGCTGGAAGCACAAGCGCCGAGCGCACGAGATGGGCACGCCACGGCCGCCGGGCGAGTGATCCGGCATGGCGCCGCCCGTCGCCGATTCCTTCGGGGCGAGGGCCTGACGCCCGCCTTCTACGGTCCGCGAGGACAGCATGGATCCACCGTTGAGTGACCCGTACAACGGCACGTTGGTCAGGGTAGAGATTTCCTCGACCGCGAGGACAACTTGATCAAAGCCGCAGTTCACAGCCCGTTTCGCGACACATAGCTTCCCACCGATGGGAACGCGCTATCCGGTGGATCACCGATGAATGTATCGTTATATGACGGCACGTTAATCGACGGGATGAACTAATGCACAACACCAGCAAGCGCGTGACAGTGCGTCGAGTGGTGGCCTCGGCGCTGATCGGCGGAGCGGTCGTCATGGCGGCGGCAGTCGCTTCGCCCGAATCCACGGTGACCACCACAGCCGACCGGTACTCCCACAACCCCGCCGACAAGCGCGGTTCCGGAGTGGGCGAGCGCGCCCGGAGCAGCAACCACGGCGGATACCAAGGACGCAACGAGCGCCCGTGCCAGTACACCCCAGAGGGCTACTGCACCGGAGGGCGTTGATACCCATACCGGCGATCGCCCGGGCGGCCCGAACGGGCCGCCCGTCCGCGTGCGATCAGCCCTCGGCCGGACCGTAGGACAGGTGGACGACGCCATTGGCGTAGACCTCGTGCTCTTTGAGCGCGAGCTTGGTCGCGTCGACGCCGTCGCTCCACAAGCGCTTGCCCTTCCCGAGTGCGATCGGGTAGACGAACAGGTGCAGATCATCGATCAAGCCGTCGGCGAGCAACGCCCGCACCAGTGTGCCGCTGCCGCTGATGTAGATGACGCCGTCGATCTCGTCCTTCAGCTTGCGGATGACCTCCGGGTCGTAGGCGCCGACGCGGGTGCTGTTGGCCCACTCCACCTGCGGCTCGCTCGCACCGACGACGTATTTCGTCGTGTCGTTGAAGAACGGCGCCCCCGGGTCGTCCTCGACGGTGCGGGTCGACCAGGCCGGTGCGAACATCTCGAAAGTGGTGCGGCCCAACAGGATCGCCTTGGACGCCGAGGTGATCGCCGCGAGGGTCTCCCCCATCTTCGGGTCGAACCCGTACTCGAAGGTCCAGGACGGATCCTCGTACACGCCGTCGAGGGCGATGAACTCGTGGACTGCGATGGTTCCCATGTTTTTCCTTTCATCGGGTGCGGCGGTCGCCGGGTGCGGCCCGGTGCCGCTGTCGACAACGACTCTGCTGGCCGCGCCTTACGGTTTGTTTACGGTCGGTCCGTCGTTTCGGGCGAACCGGTGTTCGAGGTTGCTTTCTACCGCACGAACGGCGTTTCGGCCCGCGCCTGGCGCAAGGCGCGGGCCCACCACATGAGCTGGTCCAGCGTGGCGTCGACGGCCTCGTCGAGTTCCGCGTCGCGGCGCGGCCAGCTGCCGTCGCTCGCGAAGCGCTGCCAGACCTTGGTCACGGTGACCGTGCGGCGGATGGGGACCGCGTTCAGTTCGCCGAAGACGGGACGCAACTGGGCGGCGGCGTGACCGCCGTCGGCGTCGCCGCCGTATCCCACCACAGTCACCGGTTTGCCGGCCCACTCCGCGTCGAACCAGTCGACGGCATTCTTCACCGCGGCCGGAAAGCTCCGGTTGTACTCCGGAGTGACCAGGACGAACGCGTCCGCGGCGGCCAGCCGTTCGCCGAGCGCGCGGACGGCGGGCGGTAGCGGCTCGTCGGGATCGGGTAATCGATCGGGCAACCCGGTCTCCGCGAGATCGATCCGGTCCACGTCGATATCGCGGCGGCGGCCCAGCCGCCCGGCGAACCACTCCGCCACCGTGGGGCCGAAGCGACCTGTGCGGGTGCTGCCCACGATCAGCGCCACCCGTACCCGGCGGGGTGCCCTCATCGCACGTCCCGCACCGGTGGCGCATCGGCTCCCGGCCTCGTGTGTCGATCGGCGTCGCCCGGCACCCGTCGCTGTCCGGGTACCGGGTGCACCCTGCGGTCCCCGCGCGGTCTGTTCAGACAGGCAGACGCCTCCTCGATAGGACTCTCACCACCGCTGATTCGACGTGCGATAGTCGCGATGAGTGGCATATCGTGCTTTCCTTCCACGAGTTCGGCCTTCGGCGTTCTCATCGTGGGCGCGCCACCTTCCGATTTGTTTGCGGTCGCCTTCCGCCGCCGCTCGCATAGGCTGCCCCAATGCGTTTCGGGGTGCTGGGTCCCTTGACGGTCTGGACGGATGCGGGCGCCGTAGTGCCGATTCCGGGGGCCAAGGTGCGGGCACTGCTGGCCGACCTGCTGGTCACGCCCGGCCAACCGGTATCGGGCGACCGGCTGATCGACGACATCTGGACCGACGACCCGCCCGGCAATCCGGCGGGCACGCTGGCGGCGAAGGCCTCGCAACTGCGCAGGGCGTTGGAAGACGCCGAACCCGGCGGCCGGGACCTCGTGGTGTCCCCGCCGCCCGGGTATCGGCTGGCCGCCTCCGACACCGACGCGCAGGAGTTCCGCGCACTGGTGGCGTCCGCGCGAGCGACGACCGACACCGCCGAGCGGGCCCGGGCGCTCGCCGCGGCGGTCGCTCTCTGGCGCGGGCCCGCGTTCGCCGATTTCCGGGACGCGGCATTCGCCCAGCCCGCCATCGCGCAACTCGAAGAGCAGCGCTTGGTGGCGGTGGAGGAACTGGCGGAGGCGCGGCTGACGCTGGGCGAGTACCGCGAAGTGGCCGGCGAGCTCAGCGAAGTCGTGACGGCGCATCCGCTGCGCGAGCGGCTGCGCGCGGCCCACCTGCGCGCGTTGTACGGCGCGGGAAGGCAGGCCGAGGCGCTCAACGGTTACGAGGATCTGCGCAGGCACCTCGCCGACGAACTCGGCATCGATCCGAGCCCGGAGCTGGTCGCGCTGCAGCGCGCGCTCCTGGCCCAGGATCTGCCGCAGGCCGCGCCGCCGGAGATCGTGGTCGCCCGTCGGCGCAGCTCGAACATTCCGGCGCAGCGCACCGAGCTGATCGGCCGCGACAGCGACCTCGCGCAGTTGTGCGACGCCGTCGAGAACGCCAGGCTGGTCACGCTCACCGGGCCCGGCGGCGTGGGCAAGACGCGCTTGTCGCTCGCCGCCGCGGCGGTGCTGCCCCAGCGATTCGCCAACGGCACCTGGCTGGTGGAACTGGCCGCGCTGCAACCGACCGCGACCGATGCCGCCACGTTCCTCGCCGACGCCGTGGCCGGTGTGCTCGGCATCCGTGCCGCCGACGGCGCCGACATCACCGCGTCGTTGTGCGAGGCGCTGGCCGAACAGGAACTGCTGCTCGTCCTGGACAATTGCGAGCACGTGGTGGATCGCGCCGCCGATCTGGCCGAGACGCTGCTCGGCGCGGCTCCCCGGCTGCGCATCCTGGCCACCAGCCGGGAACCGCTGCGGCTGCCCGGTGAGGACGTCGTCGCGCTGCGACCCCTCGATGTGCCCGCGCGGGACGCGGCGTTCGACGAGATCGCCCGAGCGGGAGCGGTGCGGCTGTTCGTAGCCCGAGCGCGCGCGGGCGCCCGTGATTTCGCGCTCGACGCCGATGCCGCCACGTCGGTCGCGACGCTGTGCCGCAGGCTCGACGGCATACCGCTGGCATTGGAACTCGCCGCCACCCGAGTACGCGCGCTGGGCGTGCACGAGATCGTCGCCCGGCTCGACGACCGCTTCAAGCTGCTGGCCACCGGGCATCGCGGCGTGCCGCCGCGGCAGCAGACGCTGGCGGCGATGATCGACTGGAGCTGGGGACTGCTGGACGCGACCGAGCAGGCGGTGTTGCGCAGGCTCGCGGTGCACACGGGCGGCTGCACCCTGGCGGCCGCGGAGGCGGTGTGCTCGGCGGGCGCCGAGCCCGCGGTGGACGCGTCGCTCGTCGCCGACGTGATCGGCAGGCTGGTCGACCGGTCGTTGGTGCACCCGGCGGGACAGCGCTACCGCTTGCTGGAATCGGTGGCCGCGTTCAGCCTCGACCGGCTGGCCGATGCGGGCGAGTTCGACGCGGTGCACCTCGCCCACCATCGGTATCACCTGGGTCTGGCCGAGCGCGCCGAGCCCGAGCTGTACGGCGCCGACCAGCGTCGCTGGTTGCGTCGGCTGGACGACGAATCGGCCGATCTACGCGCGGCGCTGGACGGTTTCGTGCGCGCGGGCGACGCGGATCAGGCCCTGCGGCTGGTGAACGCGCTCGCCTGGTACTGGCAGCTGCGTGGCAGGCCGACCGAGGCGCGGCGCTGGCTCGACGCCGCGCTGGCGCTCGGCGGCTCGCCACGGCACCGGGCGCGAGCGCTGGCGTGGAGCGTCGGATTCGCTTTCCAGCAAGGCGATTTCGAGGACGGTTCGGCCAAGCGCGCCGCCGTGTTCGATCTGTACGACATGGTCGACGATCCGGCCGGGCGGGCGCGCGCGGAACTTTTCCTCGGCTTCTCCGCACTGGACTCCGGTGACGTGCAGGAGTTGGAAGCGCTGCTGCGCAAAGCTCTTCCGGTCTGCACCGATCTCGGCGACCGCTGGGGTGTGGCCGCCGCGCACGTCGCGCTGGCCAAGGCAGCCCACAATCGGGTCGATCTCCCGGCGCTGGAGCGGCACGCCCGCACGGCCGCCCGGCTGTTCGCCGAACTCGACGACCGCTGGGGCAGGCTCCAGGCCGCCGAATGGCTCGGCGGCCTGGCCGAACTCACCGGCGATCTGACCTCCGCCGCCGATATCCACGCCGAAGCACTCGGCTTGGCGCAGGAGCTGGAGCTGTGGGGGCAGGCGTGCACCCATCTGTGCTGGCTGGGCTGGATCGCCATGCAACACACCGATTTCGGCCGGGCGCGGGCGCTCGGCGAACAGGCACAGCGCATCGCGGCCGAACACGGGTACGAGCCGGGCCGGTTGTTCGCCGCGCTCGTGCTCGCTTTCACCGCGCGCCGCGACGGCCGAACCGCTGCCGCCGAGCGAATTCTGCGCGAACTACTCGCCCTCCCGCTGGCCGCGGGTGAGGAGACGCCGCTGTTCCTGCCGATGCTGCAAGTCGAGCTGGGCTACATCCTGGAACAGCGCGGCGAACCGAGCACCGCGTTCGACCTCTATCTGACCGCGTTCGACGGCGCGCAACGCATCGGCGCACCACGCGACACCGCCTTCGCCCTGGCCGCGCTCGCCTCGGCGCTCACCGAGCTGGGCCTGCCGGAGATCGCGGCACAGCTGCTCGGCTCGGCGGCGGCGGTGCGCGAGGCCAACGGCATCGCGCTGCTTCCGGCCGAACGCCCCGACATCGACCGTCCGGCGAACCGCGCCACCGTGGCGCTCGGCGAGCACGCCTTCACCGAGCGCCACTCCGCGGGAACGCGGTCGACTCCGCTCGAGGCGCGCGACCTCGCGGCCCGCGCGGTTGGGGTCAGCCGACGATCGAGTTCATGATCGTGCCCGCGCTCGTGGCCACCGCGCCACCGGCCATCGCGCTGGCGACCATCTTCGGCGACTGCAGGGTGCCGCCGTTCCATTTCTCCCACGCGAATCTGCCCCCGCCGTAAGTGATCGCCGTGATGCCGGACAGCTGCACCAACCAGGTGAAGTAGCGGCCCATCTGCATCAGTTTGTCCGCCAGCGGCGGCTCTTCGGCGGTCGGATTATCGAATTGCTGCGCGATCACTGTGTCGTGCAGCGCGGCGAGAATCATGCTCACGTTCGTGCTCCTTTTCGCATGCCGAGGTGATGCCGGAGACAATTCGAGAGAAAGAGCTGCGCTACCGAGACGTTCGGCGCGCCACGGGCACTGCGAGGCCCACGGCCGCCGTTCCGGCGGTTCCGCGTCGTGATCGTATCCCGTTTGCCGGATAATTGCCGGAAAACGCGTGACAAGATCGATTAGACCGCATTGCGAAGGGGTGTTCCGCGCGACACACCGTCGTGCGCATGATTCAACTCACAGCCCTTCCCCGTGCCGGACAAGGCTGCGACCTCTAGGATTTCATTAGGTGCAGGGGCTGATATGACATCGGTGCAGTGCGGCGCCGAACCTTCCGCTGAGATCACCGTGACCGCGGGGAGGGCACAATGCACACCGCTTTCTTGATTCCACTGCTCATCACACTATTGATCGTCACGGCGACGGCCGTTGTGGCCGGTTACGCCACCGTCGTCGCAGCCTATTGGTTCGAGCTGCGCTCCACCGAAAGGCACGGCGGCCGTCCGGATATCTCGCCGCGCTGACCTTCCCGGACAGCCGAATGGGCCGGGGATCGCTGCGACACCCCGGCCCGCCCGTTTCCTCCGATTTACGCCGTTACGCCGGATTCGGCGCGCACCGTGTCGCCGATCCACGGCACGACCGCGTCCCGGACCCGCACTGTCCGCGGCAGCAGGCCGTTGGCGGCCAGGAGATCGGCCGCATGCTGCTGTTCGTCCAGGAAGTCCTCGGAAACGGGTTCGACACCGAAGGGCCTGCCACGCAGCGCGGCTTCCCACGCGTCCAGGCTCGCCGTCCCGCCGCGAGCCACCACGTCGTCCACGAAGTACTGGGCGGCCGCGCGCGGATTCGCCTTGATCCACGCGTCCGACTGTTGCAGAGCCGTGATGATCGCCGTCAGCGCCTCGCGGTTGCCTTCGGCGAAGTCCCGGCGGGTGAACCACAGCGAGGGGTGGCTGAACAGCGATTCGGTGTCCACGAGAGTGCGCAGGTCGGCGGCCGCCTCGACCGCGGCCAGACCCGGATACGCGCCGACCCACGCGTCGAGGTCGCCGCGCAGCAGAGCCGCGCCGCCGTCGTGCACGTCGACGTCCACCGGCTCGATGTCCTTCCAGGCCAGGCCCGCCTGGTCCAGCGCGAACAGCGCGAGCGTGGTCTGCCAGGAACCGTGCGCGATGCCGACCCGCTTGCCCTTCAGATCCAGCACCGTCTCGATGCCGGAATCGGCCTTGGCGACCAGGCGGCCGTTCTCCACCCGCGGCCCGGAGATACCGACGTAGACGATGTCGCGGCCGTTGGCGAGCGCGGTCACCGGCGGCGTGAAGCCGGTGCCGATGAAGTCGTAGCCGCCGTCGAACAGATGATCCGAATGCAGCGACGGCAGTCCGCGCTCGGGGTCGACCGGAGCCGGGCGCGGCAGCTCGCGCAGGTCGACCCATTCCACGTCGGGCAGCAGGTTTTCCAGGATGCCACGGTGGCGCAGGACGAACAGGGAGTTGTTGTGCGGGAAGTAGCCGACACGAATGGTCATGATCGCTCCTCGATCTCGATGTGCGGGGCCGGTCAGATCAAGCCGCGGCGGCGCGCCTCGTCGGCGAGACCGGTGCGGCCCCACTGCACCGCGAGATTGGACGGGTCGAATTCGACCGAGCCGCCGAGGGTTTCGGCGATCGCCTGATATTGCGCGCCCTCCTCCAGCAGCACCACGAACTTCGCCAGCTCCAGCAGTCCCGAGCGTCCGATGACGTTCGCGCCGCCGTTGGCCTCGAAGATCGCGACCAGATCCGGGTCGTCGACCAGCTTGGACAGGATGAAATCGCCCGCGCCGATGCTGCGATCGATGTGCGGCGGAACGGCCCGGGACAGGGTCAGCCGCTGCGCGGCCGCGTAGCGGATCGGCAGCGTGCGATGGGTCTGCGCCCATCCACCGAGCCACGGTGTGTGGATGTGCACCACGGAGGTGATTTCCGGATGCGCGCGGAACACCTTCGCGTACCCGGTGACGAATCCCGCGGAGCCGGTGCCGGACAGCACCTCGCCGTCGAAGGTGGCGACCACCGGCGCGACGGTGCGGTCATCGGCCCACGGGCCCGGTTCGTTCAGAGCGACGGCGATCTCCTCGCCGGGCACTCGCTCCACGAAATTGACGGTGCCGTTGCCCGCGACGGTGCCGGTCTCCCGGAACACCCGGAATGCCTTCTCGGCGTCGCGAACAGCGGCGGCGACGAAAGCGGTGACGGACTCCGGCAACCGGGTCTCGGTGGTGGTCATGGTCTCTCCTGAATCTATCGAGCGGGGGAAAGGGATGCCGCGGCGGCGGACGCGGTGAGCCGGGATCGGCCGAGCAGCGGGAGCACCTCTTCGCCGACGCGGTAGGCCTCCTCGAGATGCGGGTTGCCCGCGAGGATGAACGCGTCGACGCCGAGATCGATCAGCTCGTCGAGCCGCTGCGCCACCTGTTCGTAACTGCCGACCAGGCCGAACGCGGGACCGCCTCGGATCAGGCTGAATCCGCACCAGACGTTGGGTTCGACCTCGAGGTCCCGGTAGCCGGTGATGGTCTCGGGCACCCAGCCCTGGATGCGGGCGGCCCCGACCGAATCGCCCTTGGCGGCGCGCTCGGCCGCGCCACGGTCGACGAAAGCCCAGCCCTTCTCGATCTCCGCCCAGGCCGCTTCCTCGGTGTGGCGGGCCAGGACGTCGATGCGGACGGCGAATTTCGGTGTACGGCCGATGGTTTCGGCGTTCGCGCGGACGCCGTCGAACTTGGCGCGCAGATCGGCGAACGGCTCCAGCCAGGACAGGTAGTAGTCGGCGTGTCTGCCCGCGGCGTGCACCGCGGCGGCGGACGACCCCGAGAAGTACACCTCGGGGAAAGGCTGACCGGCGATGCCCGGCGCGAGCGCCGCACTCTCGGTGCGGAAGAACCGGCCGTCGTGGTCGTAGGGCTCGCCGTCCCACACGCCGCGCAGCACGTCGAGGAATTCGCTGGTGCGGGCGTAGCGGTCGTCGTGGGCGACCTTGTCGCCCCACCACAGCTGGGCGGGACCACCGCCGCCGCTGATGATGTTGTAGACCAACCGGCCGCCGGTCGCGCGCTGCAGGCTCGCCGACATCCGCGCGGCCTGCACCGGATGCAGGAAGCCGGGCTGGAAGGCGACCATGAACCGGTAGGTGGTGGTCTCCCTGGCCAGGGCCGCCGCGACCGCCCACGGGTCGTCGGTCACGGGGAACGACGGCAGCAGGCCGCCGAGGAATCCGGCCGATTCGGAAGCCTTCGCGACCGCGGCCATGTGGTCGATGTAGCCGTAGCCGTCGAGCGCGCCGTCGCGGATGGCCGGTGCGATATTGCCCGGCCCGTAACCGTTGGCGTGGCCGCGGTTGTAGCGGCGCGGCGTGCGCAGCGACGCGTGGTCGCCTTCCATGCCGATGCGCCAGTAGATGTCGATGGTCATGCGGTTGCCTCCTGCGCGGTCAGCGTGCGGCCGGCCGGGTCGGCGAGGAACAACAGGTGTTCGCCCGCGCGGTGCAGTTCCTCGATGTGCGGGTGTCCCGAGAGCACCACGCTGTCGACGCCCGCCGTCACATAGGACGAAAGACGGTGCGCTACTTGCTCATAGCTGCCGACGAGGCCGATGTTCGCGGCGTATCCGAGCTCGGCGAACCCCGCCCAGCGGCCGTCGCCCAGATCGTGTTGCCGCGCGCCGGTGCCGTCCGGGCGCACCTCGCGCCACTGACGTTCGACGCGGGCCCACGCCTCGTCCTCGGTTTCCCGCGCGACGACGGGCAGCTCCAGTCCGGCGCGCACCGCGCGTCCCGCCGCCGTCGCGCGTTCGCGCAGGTCGGCGATAGCGGTATCCACGCCCGCCGCGGTCTCGGTGAAGACGTGCACGTCTCCGTGCTCGGCCGACAGCTCGAGCGCCGCCGCGGAATCGCCGGACAGGTAGACCGTCGGGAACGGCAGCCCGGAGAGGATGCCGCGGAAACCGCCGTCGATCACGTCGTAATACGCGCCCTCGTAGTGGAATCCGGTACCGGCGAATCCCGCCGACGGCACCGGAGCGTCGTTCCATACGCCACGGGCGACGGTCAGGAACTCCGCGGCCCTGGCGTAGCGGTCGTCACCGGTGACGCGATCACCGCGTGCTCGCGCGTCGTCGGGATCGGTGCCCAGGGCCAGTTGCCAGGCCAAGCGACCACCCGAAATGCGTTGCAGGGTGGCCGACATCTTCGCGGCATAGACCGGAGTGCCGAAAGCGGGCTGGAATTCGACGACGACGCGCGAGTACCGCGTGCCGCGCAGGGCGCCGCCAGCCACGATCCACGATTCCTCGCCGTGCGGATCGTAGGGCGCGAGCATGCCGTCCAGCCCGGCCAATTCGGCGGCGTCGACGATCTGGGCGAGGTCGTCGAACGGACCGAACCGCCCCGGCCGCAGGTCGGTCACCGGCGTCACCGGCGCGGGCCCGCCGAATCCGCCGCGATTGCGTCGATCTGGGCGGGCGTGGCGGCCGTCTCCACGGGAAGGCAAGCGCCACAAGAACTCTGTCATGCGGGGACCTTCCCGGACTCGACGATCTCCCTGGCCCGGGCCAGCGGCTCGGGCGCGACCCAGGAATCCAGGTCGAAGTCGGCGGCGAGGAATCCATGCGTGTAGAGGAATTGCTTCTGCACGCCGATCAGCTCGATCCGCTCGTCCGACAACGAGGGGTGCAGATCCCGGTGGAAGTTCTCGCCGTACGCCGCGACGACCCCCTCCGGACCGGACAGGGTTTCCCGCTGGAGCACGTCCCGCACTCCGCTCAGATCGCCCGCGGCCCAGTCCGCCGCGCGCAGGCTCTGCGCGAGGAACTCGACGACCACCTCCGGACGCGCCTGGAGTAGCTCCTCGTGCACGGTGATGGGGCGGGGCGTGCCGTTGTTGACCCGGAAGCGTTTGGCCTCGGTGGCATCCAGGTCCACCGCGACGCGCAGGCCGTGCTCCCTGGCGACCTCTTGCGCCCGGGCCCCCTTGACATAGATGGCGTCCACCTCGCCGCGCAGCAACTCCTCGACGCCCCAGGTGACCACGCGGCGATTCGCCTGGACCTCCGTGCGCACCTGCGGGTTCCGCTCGACGCCGATCTCGGTCACGCGGACGTCGGCGAGGGTATGTCCACCGAGACGCAGCGCGTTCGCGAAACCGTGCAAGGCCATCGCGCGGGGGAAGCTGCGCGGCTGGTCCCGCGCCCACGCCGGGACGCCGATGCGCAGACCGGCCAGCTCGGCGGGGCCCCCGACGGTGGATTCCGGACCGACCAGAATGGCTTGCGCCTCATCGATCCAGGTCAGTCCGATCAACCGGGTCGGCGAGCCCTGGGCGCGCGCCGCCAGGGCCGGAACGTTGCCGCCCTCGCGGATCAGCCCGGACAGATCGTGCAGGAAATGGTGGCCGGCCAATTCCGGCCCGGCGTCCTGCAGGACGCCGAACTCGAGCCCGGCCCGGGTGGCGGCGTCGCCGAGCCAGCCGAGGCTGTGCGCGAGCCCGCTCGCGGTGGGCACCGGGCAGCGGGTGTACCAGAGGGTGTCGGTCATGAGGCACTCCTTGGAGCGGACGTGGTGCTACCCACGCCGAGCCGGCTGAGGAAAAGTGATCGGAAATGCAGGGTTTCGGGGTCGGCGCGGTCGCGCGGACGGGCCACGTCGATGTCGACGTCCACGGCGAAGCGCCCTTTGTCCAGGATCAGTACCCGGTCGGCCAGGCGGATCGCCTCGTCGACGTCGTGGGTCACCATGAGCACCGCGGGACGGTGCCGGGCCACCAGATCGCCCACCAGATCCTGCATCTGCAGGCGGGTCAGCGCGTCCAGCGCCGCGAACGGTTCGTCGAGCAGCAGCAGTTCCGGTTCGCGAACCAGGGCGCGTGCCAGCGCCGCGCGCTGCGCCTCGCCGCCGGAGAGCGTGGCGGGCCATTGCCTGGCTTTGCCGTCGAGGTTGACCTCGGCCAGTGCGCGTAACCCGGCTTCGCGGTTGCGCCGGGAACGCCGCTGTCCGACGATCACGTTCGCCAGCACCCGTTTCGAGGGGATCAGCCGCGGCTCCTGGTAGACGGTGGTGCGCCGCGCCGGGACGAGCACCTGTCCCGCGTCCGGCGCCTCCAGTCCGGTGAGCAGGCGCAGCAGTGTGGTCTTGCCGGTGCCGCTGGGCCCGAGCAGGACGACGAACTCGCCGCGCCGGATGGTGAGGTCGACGCCGTCGAGCACGGTCTTGGCGCCGAACGACTTGCGCAGGCCGGTGATCGAGACGGCGACCGGCTCCTCCCCGGCGGGTGCGGTGACCACCTCGGCTCCAGGTTCGGTAATGGTGGTCATCGGATCGCCACCTGTCCGCGCCATGGCATAGCGAAGCGCTCCGCCAGCCGCACCAACCCGTCGAAGACCAGGCCGAGCAGTGCGTACAACACCACGCACAGCACCATGTAGTCGGTGCGGTTGTACTCCTGGGCCAAGGTGACCAGGTAGCCGACGCCCTCCTTGGTGCCGACCTGCTCGGCCGCGATGAGACCGGTGATGCTGATCGACAGGCACACGCGCAGCGCCATCAGCACGCCGGGCAGCGCTGAGGGGAGGATGACCTCCAGCACCAGCCGCGGCCCGATCAGACCGAAACTGCGGGCGGCCTCGACCATCTTGCGATCGACGTTGCGCACGCCGAGATAGGTGTAGGCGTACATCGGCGCGACCGTCGCTACGGCGATGAGCAGCACCTTGTACAGCTCGTCGATGCCGAACCAGGCGATGAACAGCGGCACCAGCGCAAGGAACGGCACCGCGCGCAGGATCTGCATGGTCGAATCGACCAGTTCCTCACCGAGACCGGACAACCCGGAGACCAACCCCAGCGCCAGCCCGATGGCCACGCCGATCCCGACGCCGAACGCGGCGCGGGTGAACGACGCCACCGCGAAGTCGAACAACTGGCCGGTGCCGAGCAATTCGGTGAACGCCGTCCACACCGCGGGCGGTCCCGCCAGCACGCGCTCGGAGATCGCTCCGCTCGCGGAACCCGCCCACCAAGCTGCCACGATCACTGCCGGGAGCAGGAACCGCAGCGGCACGGAAAACCATGCGGGCCTGCGCTTGCCGACGCGCGTGCGGGGCGGGGCGAGCTCGGTCGGCCCCAGCCCGGCCGCCACGACGACCGCCATCTCAGCTGCCCGCCTTCACCGATGCCAGCTGCTCGGGCGTCAGCTTCGACTTCAGGTCGTAGAAGATGTCGGCGGCGGTGACCTTGCGGGTGACGACGCCGTTGTCGAAGAAGGTGTTCACCACGTCGGCCAGCGCGGTGGCGTCGGTCTCGTTCGGCAGGTGCGGCACGGTGGCCTCCGCCCCCACCCGGTAGGCGTCCGACAGCCGCTGGCCCGACAGGGCGCGCGGGCCGGTCTTCTCGAAGACGTTCTCGAACTCGGCGGGGTTGGCGCGCTGCTTCGCCGTGAGGTCCTGCAGCACTTCGAGGTATTTCGCCGCGATGTCCGGACGCTGATCGAGCACCTCGGTGCGGAACACCACCACCGAGTTGTCGTTGGAGCCGATGCTCTTCTCCGTGGCGATCTCGACGCCGCCGTTGGCCTTGGCCTCCTGGTAGGGCACCAGGAACGACGACCAGCCGTCCACCTTGCCGGTCGCGAACGCCGAGGCGGCGTCCTTCTGCTGCAACGGAACCCTGGTCACCTTGTCGGCCGGGACGCCTGCCTGCGCGAGCGCCTTGAGCAGGATGTATTCGCCCTTGGCCGCCGGGTTCACCGCCACGCGCCTGCCGACCAACTCGGCGACCGAGTGCACGCCCGATTCCGGAGTGACGATGATGCCGCTCTGATCCTTGCCCGCTGGATCCTGTACCGCGACGATCCGCACACCGACGTCCTTGGACAGCGCGCCGACGACGGGGCTGAACGCCGCGCCGGAGACGTCGAGTTCTCTGGTGTTGAACAACTTCAGGTTGGAGCTGAAGCCGGGGGTGATGCTGACCCACTCGATCTTCGCGCCGAGTGGTGCCAGCGCGGCATCGAAGGTGCCGTCGCGCTTGCCGACCGCCAGCGGCCCGGAGTTCCCCGGGTCGGCGACCTTGAGCACGAAGGAAGCGCCTGCGCCGGTGTCGCGGTCGGTGTCCGAACCACACGCGGCGACGAGTGCGACTAGGGGAACGATCGCCAGCGCGATGCGCATGAGGGCTTGCCGCCACATCGTGAGGACTCCTTGTCCGAATCGTCGATCAATGCTCTCGGAGAGTAGGGACGGCAGCGCGGGGTCACGAGGTAATGCTTTCCGTAGATCGGAAAGCTTGACATATCGAGCTCTCTGTACTGCCCGGACTTAATGCGACTGTGAATGTGGATCGGACCCCGCCATCGCCGATCGGTCCACGCTGCTCACACGAGAGTTTTCCAAATAACGGAAAGAGCAAACTCTCTGGTCCGCATGCTTGTGTTACCGTCACAGTCGTGGAACCCTCCGGCGTGCAGACCGTCACCCGCGCCCTCTCCGTGCTGGACTGCTTCCGTGACGGCCGGGAGCGCGGCGTCTCGGAGGTCGCGCGGCAACAGGGTCTGGCGGTCAGCACCACGCACCGGCTGCTGACCACGCTGGTGCAGGCGGGTTTTCTGGAGAAGAACGCCGAATCCAGTCGATACCGCATGGGCGGCGCGCTGGCCGAGTGGGGGCAGATCGCCTACCGCCAGCACCGGATCTACCTCGCCGAACCGTATCTGGAGCAGCTCGCGGGCACCACCGGGGCAAGCTGCTCGGTCGCCACCCGCCACGGCATCCACGCCGTGCTGCTCGGCACCAGCCGGTGGCGGGAGACCGACGGGCACAAACTGCAGGGCGTGCGGCTGCCCCTGCACGCCAGCGCGCTCGGCAAGGCCCTGCTCGCCTGGTCCGAGGCCACCGACGAGCAGTTACGCGAACTCCCCTACGACGAGGGCACCGAGCGCTCGGTATCCGGCCCCGGTGAACTGCGCGCCGAGCTGGTCACCACGCGGGAGCGCGGATACGCCTACAACGACGAGGAACTCGATCCGGGCTTCCGCACCATCGGCCTGCCCATCCTCGATCCGGCGGGCCGCTGCCGGTTCGCACTCGGTCTGCGCGGCCCCACGACACTGATGATTCCCGAACGGGTTCCGTTCTTCGTCGAACTCGCGAAGGTCACCGCCCAGGAGATCGCGGCCAGATTCGCCGCCGCCGACTGACTCTCCGGAAACGGACCAATCGGCCGAATTACCGCTCATTGTGGATGCGTCACCCTATTCTTGACGCGTAATTCGTAGCGCGAGGTCGCCTTTGGAGGCGACAGGGGTGCGGCGCCGGTCCTGCGTCGCCGGGAAAGGAGTCGCCATGCCGGACGGTCACGCGCAAGTGCGCGCCGGATCGTCGACCAAGCTCGACACGAGCCTCCCCCATGAGGCACGGGTGTACGACTACTGGCTCGGGGGCAAGGACAACTACCCCGCCGACCGCGCCCTCGGCGACACGGTCGCCATGCACATCCCCGGTATCCGCGACATGGCCCGCGCCAACCGCGCGTTCCTCGGGCGGGCGGTGCGCCATCTGGCCTGCGAGGCGGGCATCGATCAGTTCCTCGACATCGGCACCGGTCTCCCCACCGCGGGCAACACGCACGAGGTGGCCCAACACACCGATCCGGCCGCGCGGGTGGTCTATGTCGACAACGATCCGCTCGTGCTCGCTCACGCCAGAGCACTGATGGCGAGCACGCCGCAGGGCAGGATCGCCTTCCTGGACGCGGATCTGCGCGATCCGAGCGCCATCCTGGACGCACCCGCCTTGGCCGATACCTTCGACCAGGACCGGCCCATCGCGATCCTGCTGGTCGCGGTCATGATGTTCTTCCGCGACAGCGACGACCCGTACGGTGTCGTCGGCCGACTGCTGGACGCGGCCCCGTCCGGCAGCTATCTGGTGCTCACCCACTTCACCGGCGATTTCGACCCGCGCCCGATGGCGCGCGCGGCGGCAGCCGCTCAGCAGGCCGGCATCGCGTTCCAGCCGCGCAGCCACGCGGAGACCGAATCCTTCTTCGCCGGAACGGAACTCGTCGAGCCGGGAATCGTTCCGGTGGACGCGTGGCGCCCGGACACGGATGTCGCCCCGGCCGCGACGCGGTCCGCCTGGTACCTGGCCGGCGTCGGACGCAAACCCTGAGCGGCGTTTGAGCCGCCGCCGTTCGGCAATCACGTCGGAGGAACCGGCGGCCAGGGACGGCGAGGTGGTGAACATGGTCGAAGACGTCGAGAAACGCTGGCGCGATCCGCGCGGGTTCCGGCGCGCCGCGACCTACGTCGCTTCGGTGCTCGCCACCGCCGCGCTGGTCTTCCTGCTGGCCGTGCTGTGGGCCGCGCAGCGCGAGTGCGCGGACGCGGACAACCTGCTGTGCGATACCGCCGCGCAGGTCGCCGTGGTGCTCGGGCCGTCGGTGGTGCTGCTGATCGGCGGCATCGGCGCCTTCGTCGAAACCTACGTGCAGTGGCGCCGCGGCCGGACCTGGCCCATCTGGCAGGGCGCGGGTTGGTTCCTGTTCGTGCTGATGGTGGTCTACCTCGGAATCGGCGGCGGTGCGGTGGCGAGCTGATCAGTCGGCGACCCGCACCACCAGCTTGCCGAAGTTGCGGCCCTCGAGCATGCCGATGAACGCCTCGGGTGCGGCGGCCAAGCCGGACACGACGTCCTCGCGGTACCGCACGCGTCCGTCGGCGACCCACTCGCCCATCTCGCGCAAGAATTCCGGGTACAGCTCACGGACGAATTCGCTCTGGATGAACCCGCGCACCGTGAGGCTCTTGGTCAGGATCCGGCTGTAGTAGGCGGGCAGCCGGTCCGGGCCCTCCGGGGCGCCGGCGACGTTGTAGTTTGCGATCAGCCCGCAGACGGGCACACGCGCGTAGGTGTTCAGCAGCGGGTACACCGCGTCCGCCACCGCGCCGCCGACGTTCTCGAAATAGACATCGATGCCGTCGGGGACCGCCGCCGCGAGCTGCTCGGCGAAATCGGGAGCGCGGTGGTCGAGTGCGACATCGAATCCGAGTTCGTTCAGATATTCGACCTTGCGCGGGCCGCCCGCGATCCCCACCGTGCGGGCGCCGTCGATCTTGGCGATCTGGCCGACGGCCGAGCCCACCGGTCCGGTGGCCGCGGCGACCACGAGCGTCTCGCCCGGCTGGGGTCTGCCGATCTTGCGCAGTCCGGCGTAGGCGGTGAAGCCGGGCATGCCGAGCACGCCGAGGGCGGTCGAGACCGGAACCCTGCCGGGGTCGAGCTTGCGCAGTCCGCGCGCCGGGACGACGTCATGGGACTGCCACCCCGAATAGGCCAAGACCACATCGCCTTTCGTCAGCGACGGGTCGCGGGATTCGACCACTTCGGCCACGGTCGCGCCGACCATCACCGCGCCGATCTCGACCGGGTCGGCGTAGGACTTCGCCGAACTCATCCGGCCCCGCATGTACGGATCGAGCGACAGGTACAGGGTGCGCAGCAGAACTTCGCCTTCGCCCGGAGCGGGGAGTTCCGCGGTCTCGGTCCGGAAATTCTGCGCGGTGGGCGCACCCACCGGCCGGGAAGCAAGCACGATTCGCGTCGACTCGACCATGCGCCCACCCTAGCCTCGAGCGCGGGCGCCACCCGCCGATGTCGGTTCGTGTCCGACGACCACCGCCGCAGCGATTCCGACCGGAGGAAGAAGCCGCCGTTCGCCTCCAGTGTCCGGCTCCAGATCCAGCGCGCTCGAGCGCGGTCATGCCCGCTACGCTCGCGACCACGCCGATATCGGCCACGACACCGCGTTCGGCCGGGCTACGGTCCCGACCGCTGGTCGATGCGCTGCCCTCCCGCGAGTCCGACCGATCCGGAATGTCGCGCGGACCACACTGCTCGCCGACTCGCATCGGCCGGTCCGCGACATACGGTCGGCCCACGTCATCCGTGCCCGCCTGCGGCCCGCACCGGAGGCGGTCGCCGAAACTCGCTACGCGGCAGCCGAATCGATGTGAGCGTCCGGGATATCGACTCGAGCGAGCGGAACATTGGCTCGGACGCGAGGTGTTCGTAGCGTCGGAAGCATGACCTTGGAAATCGGCATCATCCTGCCCACCTCGACGCCGGACCCCGCGAAACCCATCCTCGGCGACGTGCGAGCCGCCGCTCGCCTGGCCGAAGCGAGCGGCCTCGACTCGGTATGGTCCACCGATCATCTCGTGGCCAGCGCGCCGATCCTGGACAGCACCGTGGTGCTGGCCACCGCCGCCGCCGCGACCGATCGCCTCCGCATCGGGTACGGCGTGATGCTGCTGGCCTTGCGGCCGGTCGCCTGGGCCGCGAAGCAGATCGCCACGCTGCAGTACGTCTCCGGTGACCGGCTGATCCTCGGTGTCGGCACCGGCAACCCGGCGCACGGGGATGTCGGGTGGCGTGCCGCGGGCGCGTCCTTCGCCGAGCGCGGCCGCCGCACGGACGAGGCGTTGAGTCTGCTGCCCGATCTGGTCGCCGGGCGGCCGGTCGTCCTTCCGGACGGCACCGAGGTCGCCTTGGCGCCAGGTGCGACCATGCCGCCGGTGCTCGTCGCGGGCGACGCCGAACGGGCGCGGCGGCGCGCCGCCGCCTATGCCGAAGGCTGGGTCGCCATCGGACTCGAGCCGAGCGAGATCGGCGCGCACGTAGCCGAATTGTCCGCACTCGCTGCGGAATACGGCCGTCCGCCGCTCACTGTGACGGTCGTCGCGCCCCCGCTGGCCACCGATCCCGGTCAGGCCGCCGAGCAACTGTCCGCCTACGCGGAGGCGGGCGCGGCGCGCGTCGTCCTCGCCCTTCCCGGCCCGGAGTGGCAGGCCGGCTACGAGTTCGCCGCGAAGATCAAGGAGCAGTTGTGAGCGCGGCCTTCACCCGATGCACAACAGTCCCAGCCCGAGGACGAGCAGCACCGCCGCGATCACCGAATCCAGCACGCGCCACGCGCGCGGACGGGCGAACAGCGGGCCGAGCAGGCGCGCGCCGAAGCCCAGTGCGGTGAACCACAGCACGCTGGCCAGCATCGCCCCCGCGCCGAGGAACCAGCGATCCGGGCTCGCGTACGTGCTGGCGAGGGAGCCGAGCAGCACCACGGTGTCCAGGTAGACGTGCGGGTTGAGCCAGGTCAGCGCGAGGGAGGTGACCACCGTCGCGCCGAGCGCCGCGGTGGTCCGCCCGGATTCGGCGCTCAGCGCGGCGGAGCCGAACGCCCGCCGTGCCGCCAGCACCGCATAGCCGATCAGGAACGCCGCCCCGGCGTAACGCGCCACCACGAGCACCCCCGGGGCCGACTGCACGACCACGCCGAACCCGCCGACCCCGGCCGCGATCAGCACGATGTCGGACACCGCGCACACCGTCACCACCGCGAGTACGTGCCTGCCACTGATCCCTTGCCGCAGCACGAACGCATTCTGCGCACCGATCGCCACGATCAACGACAGGCCGAAGCCCAAACCGGACACGGCCGCCACCACCGCCGAGGAAACGCTCACGTCCAGCGACGCTAAGGCCGCGGATCATACCCAGACAAGCTAAAGATTCTTATCTATCATTACGCTTCCTTAATATGGATCTCCAGCTCGACCAGCTCCGCGCACTCGACGCCGTGATCACCGAGGGGACCTTCGACGCCGCGGCCCGACGGCTGAGTGTCACGCCGTCGGCGATCAGTCAGCGGATCAAGGCGCTGGAGGACGCCGCGGGCCGGATTCTCGTGCAGCGCACGAAACCGGTGCGCGCCACCGAATCGGGGCTGGCCGTCCTGCGCTTGGCCAGGCAGATCCAGTTGTTGACGGGCGATACCGCACGCGAACTCGGCGGCGAACCCTCCGACGGCCCGATCCGGGTGCCCATCGCGGTCAACGCCGATTCCCTGGAGACCTGGGTGCTGCCCGCGCTGGCCCGCGCACCGCGCGGCGTGTGCTTCGAGATCCATCGCGAGGACGAGGAACACACCACGCGTCTGCTGCGCGACGGCACCGTGATGGCGGCGATCACCTCGACCGCCCAGCCGGTGCAGGGCTGCAAGGTCGATCGACTCGGAGCGATTCGCTACCGGCCGATGGCGAGTCCGGAATTCGCCGCCAGCTGGTTCGCCGACGGGGCGACGGCGAAGTCCTACGCCGCGGCTCCGGTCGTGCTGTTCGACCGCAAAGACGACCTGCAGGATCGCCTGCTGCGCAGGCGCGGTCGCAAACCGCTGAATCCGCCACGCCACTATGTGCCGTCGTCCACCGGATTCGCCGAGGCGGTCCGGCTCGGGCTCGGCTGGGGGATGCTCCCCGATCTGCAGACCCGCGACGGCCGAGCCGACGGCCGCTTGGTCTCGATCGATCCCGGCGTCGTCATCGATGTCCCGCTGTACTGGCAGCAGTGGCGTCTGGACTCCCCCGCCCTCGGTGCGGTCGCCGCGACCATCGCCGCCGAGGCGGCGAACGTCCTCCGCTGAAATCGGACTTACCCCTTGCCCGGCAACATGTTCCGTTCATGACACCGCCGAGGCAGGGTGCGAGCACCCTGCCCCGGCGGCACCGTATCCGAGAAGGCGCGACCGTGGGCACGGTAGCACCGCCAGTTTGTTCGGAGCCCAGGATGAGTTGGATGGCCGCCGTCCACCGCACCGCACGACACCAGGGCATTCGAGTACCTCGTATCGCTCCGCATCGCGACCCGGCGAGGTAACTTGATCTCCGCACGCCGACCGAAAGCTTCAGCTCCATCCCGCACCCACCCGAGATGCACAGGAGTTCACTTTGGCACGGCACCGTCGCCCGAACCACTCGCGCACCCGCGGCGCGCTCGCCATCGTCGCCGCGCTCGGCATTCTGCTCGCAGGCATCCTCCCCGATGCGGCGGCGCGCCCGATCGGCCCCTACGACGTGGGCGGGGCGATCGAAGCGGAGTACGACGAGGCCGGTGGGCCCGCGTTTTTCGGCGACCCCGTCACACCCGAGGACTCCGCCGCGCGCGGCGGCCGCTACCAGGCGTTCGAGCGCGGCTCGTCCATCTACTGGCACCCCGACACCGGCGCCCGTCAGGTCGGTGGCGCCATCCGCGACAAATGGGGCAATCTCGGTTACGAGGGCGGAGCGCTCGGCTACCCCGTGGCGCGGGAGGTGGCGACACCATCGAAGCCGGGAAGCTACAGCGTCTTTCAGAACGGGTCGATCTATTGGTCGCTCGGCACCGCCGCGCATCAGATCGGCGGCGTGATCCGCGACAAGTGGGGTTCCTTCGGCTGGGAGAGCAGCCCGCTCGGGTTCCCCATCACCGACGAATCCCCCGCCCGCGCGGGCAACGGCCGCTACAACCTGTTCGGCGGCGGCGCCATCTATTACGCCCCGCGCACCGGCGCCCATGTCGTCTGGGGATCCATCCGCGAGAACTGGGAGGCCGCGGGGGGCGAAGCCGGGCGTTACGGCTACCCCACCAGCGACGAGTACGACTTCGAGAACGGGAAAGCCCAGGACTTCGAGGGCGGCCGCCTCACATGGACGCCCTGATCGATCGCCCCGGAACGCGCGGCGCACATCAACCGATCGGCCTGCTGAGGAGTTGAACATGCTTGCTGGACGACTGTTCCCGCGTGCCGCCGACGGGCATCGGTTCCGCCTGGAGGACGTCCCGGTGCCGACCCCGGGCCGGGGTCAGGTACTGATCGAGGTGGCGGCCGCCGGTGTCTGCCTGTCGGATGTCCACCTCATCGAGGGCGTGCTGTCGCCGATGTACCTGGCCGGCGACGCGGTCACCCTCGGGCACGAGGTCGCGGGTACGGTGCACACCCTCGGGCCCGAGGTGCAGGGTCCCCAGCCGGGCGACCGGGTATTGTTGCAGGCGGGCGAGATCCGGGACGGCAAAACCTACACCCGCGGCGTGGACTACGACGGCGGCTGGGCGGAATACGCGCTGGCCACCGCGGACACCCTGGTGCCGATTCCCGACGACCTACCGTTCGAGCAGGCCTGTTTCATCCCCGACGCGGTATCGACGCCGTGGGCCGCCATCACCCGTACCGGTCAGGTGCGGGCCGCGGAGTCGGCCGGCGTGTGGGGCGTGGGCGGGCTCGGCGCGCACGGGGTGCAGTTGCTCCGGCTGATCGGCGCCGCGCCGATCATCGCGGTCGATCCTTTGCCCGCCGCCCGGCAGCGCGCGCTCGAATTCGGGGCGGACCTCGCACTCGATCCGTCCGACCCGGAACTGGCGAAAAAGGTGTACGCCGCCACCGCGGGAGCGGGACTCGATGCCGCGTTCGACTTCGCCGGCTTCGCGCCCGTGCGCGAACAAGCCGTCGGATGTCTCGCCGACGAGGGACGCTTGGTGCTGGTCGGGCTCACCGACAAGCCGATCACGATCACCAACGGCACCATCTTCAGTTTTCGGCAGCAACAGCTGCGCGGGCATTACGGCTCCGAGCCCGACCATGTGCTCGAACTCGTGCGCCTGCGCCGCGCGCATCGGCTCGATTTCGCCAAGTCGGTGAGTGCCGTGCTCCCCCTGTCCGAAGCGGACAAAGCGGTACACGCGTTGGAAAGCAAGGAGGGCAATCCGATCCGGATCGTGCTGACGCCGTGAACTATCGGCAATCCGGACATCGGAGCGGTTCGCGACGGCTCCGCCGGCGACCCCAACTCGCGTTGGGGTCGCCGTGGCCGAACCAGCCAGTGCCCGAGCCGATCCTCAGACCCCGACCTCGACAGGGATACTGCCACACCACGGCGGCCGCGTCGCATCGGTGATCGTCCATCGGTACGTACATGCGCGCGTGCATGTGCATTGGCGCCACCGGTCTCGAAAACCTCGAAAATCGAGGTGAACGCAGGCTGATCGATAACAAATCAGTATCGGATGCAATGCGCCGATATCGAACTGTTACCTTCCGCCGATCGCATTTCACCGAGTTCTCGCCGACGACAACGGATTTCACGTCACGCAGCGAGGATTCGATTCGGAGCCTTTGCTCTCCGCCGCTCCGCGCCGACCGACCGGTTTCCGAACGCACGACGCCGTCCCGCCATCGACAGCACGCCGCGGCGACTCCTCGGTCGCCCGCGACCCTTTTGGCAAACTTCCCGCGCCGAGCCGGCGCACACACGTGGAGCACGGATACCGCACTCGGAAACGACGATCGAGTCAGTCCTATTCGCCGGATTGCGGCTCGGTGAGCAGCTCGCGCAGGAAGCGCACGCTCTCGGCCGGGGAAAGCGCCTCCACGCTGATCCGGTTCATGACCGACATGTACAGCTCGACATCGCGCTGTTTGTCGAAATACAGGGAACTGGTGAGCTGCTCGGTGTAGACGATGTCGGGCAGCTCGGGCTCGGGAAACCGGAGGATGCTGAACGGGCCGCCCGCGGCGGAGTGCCCACCCGCCGCATACGGCAGCACCTGGATCCGGATGCTGGGACGGTCGGCCATCGCGACCAGATGCTCGATCTGCTCGCGCAGCACCTCCACTCCGCCGACCGGCCTGCGCAGCGCGTTCTCGTCGATGACAGCCCATAGCGTGGGAGCGGCGGCACGGTAGAGAATCTGCTGGCGGCGCATGCGGATGGCGACGCGGCGTTCGGTCTCGTCGGTATTGCCCAGCTGGATCACCGCCCGTGCGTAATCGGCGGTCTGCAGCAGCCCGGGGACGAACTGCGCCTCGTAGGTGCGGATCGTGGTGGCGGCCTGTTCGAGGCCGATGTAGGTCTCGAACCACGCCGGGAGCAGATCGCTGTAGTGCTGCCACCACCCCGGGTCGTTGGCCCGCCGAGCCAGTTCGAAGTACGTTTCGCGTTCAGCGGGCTCGACAACTCCGTAGAGGTTCAGCAGGTCGTGCAGATCGCGTTCCTTGAACCCGGTCCGGCCCAGCTCCAGCCTGCTGATCTTGGCATGCGATCCACGGATCGCGTCGCCCGCCGCCTCCCTGCTGATTCCGCAGCCCTCGCGCAGCTGACGCAACCGGCTGCCGAGCGCGATCCGCAGTACCGTCGGACCACGTTCTGCCGCAGGGAATTCGGCGTTGTCACCACTGTCCTCGTCGTTGGTCATGCATGCCTCCGGCCGATCGGGGGTTAGACCGCGCGGCGTAGTGCCTCCACCATCACAGCTGTCGGAACGTCGGCTGACGATCCTACTCGGCCGCACGCAAACGCCGGCCCGGACGCGAGCGCGCGCCGCGAATCGGATACGCACGAATGGATTCGCAAGAGCGCCAACGCAATATCCGGGCCGGATTCCCCGGCGCGCCGAGACGGCTGTGCGTAGAGTCGCCCCCGACGGTGGCCACGCGGAGGAGGAGCGCCATGACGTCGGCAGAGGGATCGACCCGACTAGCGGGTGTGGACCCGGAGATACCCAGTATCGCGCGGGTGTACGACTATGCCCTCGGCGGGACGGACTGGTTCGAGTCCGACCGGCAGGTGTACCAGCGCTTGAAGAAGGCGGTGCCGCACCAGGACGACGTCGGCGCCGCGAATCGGCGCTGGCTCGAGCGGGTGGTCCGGTACGTCACGCGGTCGGCGGGTGTCGACCAGGTTCTCGATCTGGGCAGTGGGCTGCCCACGCAGAAGAACACCCACGAGGTCGCCCAGGAACTCGGCGCCGAGGTCGCGGTGGTCTACGTGGACAACGACCCGATCTGCGCCGCGCGCGGGCGCAAGCTGCTGGAAGCCAACGAACGCACGCACTTTCTCGACCTGGACCTGACCCGGCCGGACGACGTGCTCGACGACCCCGCGGTCAACGGCTACCTCGATCTGACCCGACCGGTGCTGCTGATGCAGTGCGGCACCTTGCACCACGTCGACGACGATCGGGACCCCGCGGGCATCATGCGGCGGTATATCGATCGCCTCGCCCCTGGTTCCTATGTGATGATCAGCCACTTCTTCGATCCGGCCGCCGAGAGCGAACAACTGCACGCGCTGGCCAGACTGGCCGAACGAGCACTGCACGACGGGGGCCTCGGCACCGGACGCTGGCGCACCCGCGCGGAGATCCAGGCTTTCTTCGACGGATTGGAGATGGTTCCACCGGGATTGGTGGAGTTGCACGAATGGTGGCCCGGCGGCCCAGCGCTGCGCACGCCGTGGCCGGATGAACGTCTCATGCTCGGCGGCGTCGGCCGCAAAACCTGAACCCGTCCCCCACCACGGAGCCCGACATGACATCGAACGACGTGCGGATCACCGATCAGGACATCCAGGACAAGCTGACCGGTGTCCTCGGCTTCACCAGCATCGACCTCGCCACGTCGAAAGCGGGCGTGAACTGGTGCTCGAACGCGTTCTTCGCCGAGCTGAACGGCGATCCGTTCCGCTTGACGCTCGTGCTCGAGTCGGGCGGACGGACGTTGGACTGCTTGCGCGCCAATCCCAGCATCGGAGTCAAGGTCGTCCCCGACGGATTCCTCAACCCGTTCGCACAAGGCCTCGGCACGGCCGTGGTCCGCACCGGCGCGAGCGAACGGGAGGAGACGTTCCGGACGCTGTTACGGAAGGAGCCACAGATCGAACCGTTCTTGTCCACGCCCATCGAGGCGGTGGAGGTGCACATCGACTGGTGGCGCGTGACGCATGTCCAGGGCGGGTGGCTGCCCGGACGGGTGCTGTACCGGCCCGGCGCGTCCTGAGTCATCGCCCGCAACCGATGAATACCGACCGGTTCCCATGCTCGGTCGCGCTCGGCAAGACCACCATGGGTTCACGAAAGCAGCACTGGCCGAATGCATCCGCACGGATTGCTCCCCGATTCGGCGGTCCCTAGGCTGGTGAGCCAGGCGACGGAAACTAGAGAGAGGTCTCCATGTCCGATCCCGCTCCCCAGACCGGTGTCCGCGCGCCGGTAGGCGTGGACACGACTCGCGCGAGCATCGCCCGCGTCTACGACGCCACCCTCGGTGGCAAGGACAACTACGAAGTAGACCGCTACGTACGCGACCGAGTCGCCGAAGTCGCACCGCGGCAGAGCGACGTGGCCCGCATGAATCGCCGCTGGCTGCACCGCGTCGTGCGCTATCTGGCCGGGACCGTCGGCATCGGCCAATTCCTCGACATCGGCGCGGGTCTGCCCACCGTCGGCAACACACACGAGATCGCGCAACAGCAGAATCCCGCGGCGCGCGTGGTGTACGTCGACAACGATCCGGTGTGCAACATCCACGGCCGCGTACTGCTCGAGCGCAACGAGTTCACCCATTTCGTGCCCGCGGATCTGACCGCCCCGCAAACCCTGCTGGCGAACTCCGAGGTGACCCAGCACCTCGACCTCACCCGACCGCTGGCGCTGATCCTGTGCGGCATCCTGCACCACGTCGACGACGATCTCGATCCGGCGGGGATCATGCGTCAGTACATCGATGCGCTGCCCGCCGGCTCCTACGTTGCGATCACGCATTTCTACGATCCCGCCGACGGCGGCGAGGCGCACGAGATGGCCATCGAGCTGCAACGGCGTTTCACCGAAATGGGCCTGGGCTC
>NZ_JBEXME010000037.1:0-45508 GCF_040610355.1 Nocardia sp. NPDC004168
TCGGGTGGTTCGCCGACGCAGGTGCGGGTGTCGCCGGATCTGGTGGCGCCGGGGTCGTTGCCGCCGGTGGGGCCGGGCACGGACATGACCGCGGTCACCACGATGGTGCAGGCGCCGGAAGTGACGCCGCAGACGTCGGCGCCGCCGCAGCGGCAGTACGCGCCGACGCAGGTGATGATCACGCTTCCCGGTCTGCCGCCGATCCCGTGCGGGATCTTCTGCCCGCCTCCGCCGCCGGTGAATCCCTGTGTCGCGCAACCGGTTCCTGCTCCGATGCCGCAACCGGGACAGTCCGGCACGGGGCGCATCCCTTTGGCGCCGGGGCAACGGTACGGCGCGGCCCCCGGGCAGCTCCCCGACCCGGACGTGAACAGTGCCGAGGCCGAAGGCATTCCGCAAACTGCCGGTGCCGAAGCTGTCGACTGCACGCAACCCGGAGCGGACACCGCCACGGGCCCCGCGCCCGACGCTCCGCGGCGGGACGGCGCACCACGCAACCCCGAACCTGCCATCACCACACCGCCCGCGCCGGAACCAGAACCCGAACCCGAACCGGTGCCCGACGCGGAGTCGACACCCACGCCGCAGCCCGGGATCACCCTGCCCTTCGGCATCGTCATCCCACTGCCCGGGCCGCCCCCGCCGCCTCCGGCGGGCTGACCCCTTGCCCGACACACCGACCTGCTCGCATCCGGAGCCTGCCGCTATGCCGCCTGCGGGGTGTCACGGCGGTAGTTCTGAGGATGAACGGCGGCATCGGCCGCAGACCCATTGCGCTCGGCTTGCCCGCCGGCGGGATGCGCGAAATCCGATCCGAGTGTGGGCGCAGTCGCCGAGCGCCTGAAGGAGTTCTTCGAACATTGCGTCCGGCTGGGCCGGATCATGGTTCGCCCGGCGGCGGGAGCCTACTTCGGTAAGAGATCGCACGCACTCGAAGGCGGCCGCAAGCGCGAGAGTGCACGACGCTGCCGCAAAGGCGTATCCGGACTGCGTCGACCAACGTATTGTGGTCGGTAGCTATCGCGTGGCATCTACCAGCGGCGCCCAAGAGACCGGCGGTCTTCGCGGACGCCATTTCGTGCGGTGGGCGCTCGGCGAACGGGTGGTCCGGTGCACCGACCGGAGCCGATCGCCGGCGGCCGCGGTGACGAACCTTTACCGAGACCGGTCGAGCAGAGGTGATCTCATGAGGGCCACAGTCGGAATATCAGCGGAGCAGGCGGTGGTGCGCGGTGTGATGGTCTCGTCGACGGCGCGACGAGGCACTCGCCCGGCCGTGCTGCGCGAGATCGAACAGCCCGTCGAGCACTCCACCGCCGCCTCGGTGGCCGCCACGCTGGACGCGTTGACGTCCGCCGCGGGATCGCGCACCGAAATCGATGACGTCGCGGTCGCGTACCGCACCGTTGCCGAACGGCGGGCAATCGTCTCGCAACTTTCGTCGGCCGCGTGGCGATCGTCGTCGCTGGTGTCGACCAAGACAGCGCTGCTCGCGCTGCTCGAGGAGATGCCGGGCCTCGGCGAGTACGACACGTTGCTGGTATCGGAGGTCGTCGGATACCACACGTCGTATCTCGTGGCCGGGCCGAGTCGGGGCGAGATCCTGGTTTCCGGCACATGGTCGTCCGGTGTCGTCGACGCCGAGAGCGCGGATTCGGCGGTCGACCAGATCAGGCCCGCCCTGGAGGCGGCCGCGCTGCGGCCCGACGCCGTGGTGCTGTGCGGCGCGTCGGCGGGAGACCCGGACGTGGTCTCCGCGCTGCGGACCGGGCTCGACGCCCCGGTCATCGTGGTGCCCGACCATGCCAACGCCGCCGCTTACGGTGCGGCCTTGGTCGCCGCAGCTCCGTTCCGGCGCGCGGCGGAACCGGCAGTGGCCGATCGCAGGCATGGCGGCCGAGTCATCCTCGCCGGGGCCGCCGTCGCCGCACTGCTGGGCGGAGCCGCGATCGCGGTCGCGCAGGCGCGGGAGGAGCGTCCGGCCGACGCCGCGATCGGCGGCCCCGCGGAGGCGTCCCTCACCGCCCCCCAGCCCGTCGACCCGAATCCAGCGCTCGCGACCCCGACGCCGGCGGCGGAGCGGGCGCCCGTGTCCATCGTTCCGGAGGCGGCGGCCACCCCGGAGCCGTATCCTGAGCCGCCGGCGCCGCGTCCCGCGAACGCGCAGGCTCAACTGCCTCTGCCGGTGCCCCCTGGCCCCGAACCGCCCCCGGCCGAGCAGCAACCGCCGCCGCACCCGCGCACCACGACGGAATACCCCGAACCGACGACCGCCGCCGCTCCCAACGACACCTTCCTGTTCCCGGGCGAGTCGCCACCGCCACCCTGGAACGCCGACCCGGCAGCGGTTCAGGCCTGGTGGGACAACCACGCGAAGCTGAAGGAGAGCTGGCTGAACGGCCGCTGACCCCGATCGGTGTGCCGCCGCCGTGATCGGCGGGGCGGCGGCACCCGCGGCCGGTCGATAAGCTGGCCGGGTGAGCGCACCAACGGCGGGATCGGTGGCGATCGTCGACGACCTGGAGGCCGTGACGACCCGAGGCCCTGAAGACGATCCCGCGGCGACCGGGATCGGCCGCGCCGGCGTGGAGGCGCTGTGGGCGTCGGTGCAGGCGTGGTACCGCTTGGGCACGACTCCGGCGATCCAGGTCTGCCTGCGCCGCGAGGGCAGGATCGTCCTGAATCGCGCCATCGGGCACGGCTGGGGCAACGCGCCGGGCGACGGGCCGGACGCGGTCAAGATCCCGGCTACCCCGGACACGCCGTTCTGCGGCTTCTCGACCGCGAAGGGCGTTGCCGGAGCGCTGATGTTCATGCTCGTCGAGCAGGGGGCGTTCACCCTCGACGAGCCGGTGTCCGGCTACATTCCCGAGTTCGCGTCGAACGGCAAGGCCGCCATCACGATCGGTGACGTACTTTCGCACTCCGCCGGGATCCCCTTCGTCACACCGCCGTATCAAGGCGTCGATCTGGTACTCGACGAGGAACTGGCCGTGCGTGGGCTGGCCGACCTGGTCCCGAGTTGGAAGCCGGGACGGTTCCGCGTGTACCACGCGCTGACCATCGGGTTGATCCTGCGGCTGCTGGTGCAGCGCGCCACCGGCAAGCGGATGCGGGACCATCTCGCCGAGCAGGTGCTCGAGCCGTTCGATTTCCGCTGGACCAATTTCGGTGTGCGACCAGAGGACGTCGGCAAAGTCGTGCCGAGCGTGAAAACCGGTCCGGCTCCGTCGCGCACGGCGACCTTTCTGGCGAGCAAGGCCATCGGCGGACGAATGGACCGGGCGTCGCGCTCGGCGACCGACGCCTTCCTCACCGCCGAGCTGCCGTCGGGCAATCTGATCACCACCGCGTCGGAGTTGTCGCGGTTCTACGAGATCCTCACGCGCGGCGCACCGGACGGACGGCGCATCATCAGGCCGGAGACCTTGGCCGAGGCGGTGCGCCCGGCTCGCTGGATACCCGGTGTCGCCGGACGTGTCAGCCGGGCGGGGTTCGAACTCGGCGGGCGCAGGTCGAAATTCGGCCGCGACACCGGGTCGCACTTCGGGCGCAGCGGATTGACCACCCAGTACGGGTGGGCCGATCCGGCTCGTGGGCTGTCCGGGGCGATCCTCACCAGCGGCAAGGCCACCACCGACACCGAGCGGCCGTGGCAGCTGGTCGCTCAGATCTCCGCCACTGTGCCTGCCGACCGGTAGCCAAGCACCGGGAGCCCGCCCGCGCCGATCGCCTCCACCAGTGAGAAGCCTTAGCCATCCGAACGATTTAGTCTGTTAACTCGCTTGTTGCCAACCCGTCGGGTTGTGCTAGCGCTAGCGGAACAGACTGACCCGTCGGCTCTTTGGCGGTGAAAGCGTTGGTGTTGATGAGGATTGACCTTGACGTGGCGGTGAGCGCATCCCGGCACGAGAAGTTCCCCGACGAACGCGGGCGGTTCGGCGTGTTCGGCGGCAGATTCGTCCCCGAGGGCCTGATGGCCGCGCTGCTGGATCTGGAGGAGGCCTATCGCCTCGCGCGAGAAGACCCCGGGTTCCTGGCCGAGTATCGAGAATTGTTGCGGGACCGGGTCGGTCGGCCCACGCTGCTGCATCAGGTACGGCGCTTCGGAGAGTTGCTGGGTGTGCCGGGCGCCCGCGTGTATCTCAAGCGCGAGGACATGGCCCACACGGGCGCCCACAAGATCAACAACGCAATCGGGCAGGCGTTGCTGGCGCGGCGGATGGGCAAGAAGCGGATCGTCGCCGAGACCGGCGCGGGGCAGCACGGCGTCGCGGTCGCCACGGTGTCGGCGATGCTCGGATTGACCTGTGTGGTCTACATGGGAACCGAGGACATGCGCCGCCAGGCGTCGAACGTGATGCGGATGCGGCTGCTCGGCGCCGAGGTGCGGCCGGTCGACATCGGTTCGCGCAGACTGAAGGAGGCGATCAGCGAGTCGGTCCGCGACTGGGTGTCCACCGTGGACACCACCCACTACCTGTTCGGCACCGCGGCGGGGCCCGCGCCGTACCCGCGGATCGTGCGGGATTTCCAAACGGTGATCGGCACGGAGACCAGGAACCAGATCGCGCGCGTCGAGGGCAGGCTGCCCGATTACGTCCTGGCCTGTGTCGGCGGCGGCAGCAATGCGATCGGGGTCTTCCATCCGTTCGCCGACGATCCACAGGTGCGGCTGATCGGCGTCGAAGCGGCCGGACGGGGGGTGGACACCGGCGAGCACGCGGCGACCCTCTGCATGGGCAGTCCGGGTGAGATCGACGGCTCCTACAGCTATCTGCTGCAGGACGAGGACGGCCAGATCGCGCGGACGCACAGCATCGCGGCGGGACTGGACTATCCGGGTGTCGGTCCCGAGCTGAGCCATTTGAAGGACAGCGGCCGGGTGACCTATCGGGCCGCCACCGACGCGGTGGCGCTGCGCGGCATGCAGGCACTCAGCCATACCGAAGGAATCCTCGCGGCATTGGAATCCGCCCACGCCGTGGGCTATCTGATGGAGATGGCCGACCGCGGTGAGATTCCCGCGGGCTCGCTGATCGTGCTGTGCCTGTCCGGCCGCGGGGACAAGGATCTCACCGTGGCCGCCGAGCGGCTCGGTGTGGCATGACCGCTGCTATGGTCGAAAGCGCCCATGGCGCCGGAGAGGGACCGCGCGCTACACCCGCGCACGAGGACGAGCCCTCTTGAAGTTTGTGCCCCGCCTGATCTTGTTCCTGGCGATTCCCGCTGTCTTGTTCCTGCTGCCCTGGTGGACGCTGGTTGCGGCGACCACCGACGAATCCGGCCCGCTGTTCTGGCTGGGTTCGGCACTGTTCCTGCTCGGGTTCGCGTGCCTGCCCGCGGCGATGTATCTCGGCCACGGCCCCGTGCAGTCGGACGCGGCCTCGATCGTCGGCGACACCTTGCTGGGCGTCATGTGGGTGCTGTTCAGCTGGTCGGTGCTGGGCAATCTGGCGCGCGCGGGATTGACCGTCGCGGGCGTAAACGACCCGGCTCGCTCGCGGATCGTCGCGGCGGGCGTGCTCGCGGCCGCGACGGTGCTGGTGGTGTGGGGTGTGATCGAGGCGCGCCGGGTGCCGCGGGTACGCACGGTGGATGTCGCGATTCCAGGTCTCGGCTCCGCGCTTGACGGACTGCGCGTGGTCGTCGTGACCGACACCCATTACGCCGCGCTGAACCGGCTGCGCTGGTCGGAACGCGTGGTCGAGGTGGTCAACGCGCAACGGCCCGACATCGCCTGCCACGCGGGCGACCTCGCGGACGGATCGGTGGGGAAGCGGCACGCGCAGGTCGATCCGCTCGGCAAGGTCGAGGCCGAACTCGGCCGGTTCTACATCACCGGCAATCACGAGTATTTCGGCGACGCGCAGGGCTGGATCGAGCACATGGCCGCACTCGGCTGGCAGCCGTTGCACAATCAGCACGAGGTCGTGCGCCGCGGCGACGACCGCCTGGTGATCGCGGGCATCGACGACCCAACCGGCATCGGCTTGACCGGTCACGGCCCCGACCTGCCCGCCGCGCTCGCAGGGGCGGACCCGGACGTTCCGGTCGTCTTGCTCGCCCACCAGCCCAGGCAGGTCGCGGAGGCCGCGGCCGCGGGAGTGGCGTTGCAGATCTCCGGCCACACCCACGGCGGCCAGATCTGGCCGTTCCACTATCTGGTTCGCCTCGAGCAGCCCGTCGTGGCCGGGCTGAGCCGCCACGGCGAGCGCACTCAGCTCTACACCAGCCGGGGCACGGGATTCTGGGGTCCGCAGCTGCGGGTGTTCGCCCCGAGCGAGATCACCGTGCTGATCCTGCGTGCGGAGTCGGCGACCGGGTGAACCCGGGGCGCCGGGTCAGCGCGGGCCGGGCTCGGCGTCGGCGCGGCTGACGGCATCGGGCGCAGACGGCGGCGCAGGGGAATCGCCGGAACTCCACGCCTCGGTGACACCCGGAATGCCGTCCTGAACGATGTAACTGGCGCGGGTACGGATCGGCGCGCCGGGATAGCGGACATAGGGCACGACACGAAAGTCGTTGCGCCACAACTGGTGATCGAGTTCCACCCGGACGTACCCACGCTGGGCGTTGAAGAACTTGACGTCCGGATTCGCCGCGAGCAGACCGCGGCCCTTGTCGCTCAGGTCCACTCCGTCGCCGTTGCTGGTGATCGAGGTACCGGTGAATTCCGCCGCCACAACCGGTGATCCGGGATCGGAGTAGTCGCGCCGCAGGTCGGCGGCCTGGTTCTCGTGCCGGTCGCCGGTGATCACCACCAGGTTTCCGGCGCCGCGCGCCGCGGCGGCGCCCAGCACCGCGTTGCGGTCGGCGACGTATCCGTCCCACGCGTCGGTGGAGACGCCGACCCGTGGACCGGGGTCGGAGTCGTTCTGGCTCATGCCCACCTGGTTACCGAGGACCTGCCAGCGAGCCGGGGAGTGGGTCAGACCGTCGATCAGCCAATCGCGTTGTGCCGCACCGAGGATCGTGCGGTCGGGAGAGAAGCGCTCGGCGCAGCCGCTGACCACGGCGCCGCCGCAGGCCTGCGGGGTGCGGTACTGGCGGGTATCGAGCATGGTGATCTCCGCGAGGTCGCCGAACCGGAAACGGCGATGCAGCCGGATGCCCGCCGCGGACGGTGACTGCGCCAGGCGCAGCGGCTGGTGCTCGTACATGGCCTGGAAGGCGGCGGCGCGGCGCCCGCGGAACAGGGCGGGCACCCGCCAGATGTCGAGGCCGATGCCGGGCGCGTTACCGGCCCAGTTGTTGTCGACCTCGTGGTCGTCCATGGTGACCAGCCACGGGAACGCGGCGTGCGCGGCGCGCAGCGGTTGTTCGGATTTGTAGAGCGCGTAGCGCAGCCGGTAGCCGGGCAGGTCGACGGCTTCGTCGCGAAAGCGGGGACCCATCGTGACGCCCGCCCGCCCACGCAGCCAGGCCCGCTCGTAGATGTAGTCGCCCAGATGCACGACCAGATCCAGGTCTTCCCGGCTCATGTGCTCGTAGGCGGTGTAGTAGCCGGAACTCCAGGACTGGCAGGAGGCGAAAGCGAAGCGCAGCCGCGCCAGGGCCTGGCCGGGCGCCGGGGCGGTGCGGGTCCGTCCTACCGGCGACACGGCCGACCCCGCCCGGAACCGGTAGAAATACCAGCGATCCGGGGTCAGCCCGTGCACCTCCGGATGCACGCTGCGGCCGAGTGCGCGAGTGGCCACCGCCGATCCACGTGCCACCACGCGGCGGAAGTACTCGTCGTCGGCGACCTCGTAGTCGACCGTGACCGGGTGCAGCGGCATGCCGCCGAGGCCGTCGGGCGCCAGCGGGTCGGGGGCCAGCCGCGTCCACAGCACCACACCGTCGGGGGCGGGATCGCCGGACGCGACGCCGAGCGAGAACGGATCGCCGAGCCGGCGCGGGGCCGGAAATCGGGCACTACCCGCCGCTGCGGTGCCCGCCAGGACCGCGGCAGACCCCGCGGCGCCGAACCGGAACAGTTCCCGACGTGAGAGGGCCATACATCAGCGTAAAGCCGCGTACGGCGACGGGAAGGCGTCGCGCGAGCGGATGCGGCGTCAGAGCAGGCCGCCGCGGCGAGCGTGATGCAGCGCGTCGACGCGGGAATTGGTGCCCAGCTTGCCGTAGATGCCGCGCAGGTGGGTCTTCACGGTGTTGACCGAGACGCCGAGGTCCTCGGCGATCTGCTGGGCGGTGCGACCGGAGGGCAACTGCTTGAGCACGGTCATCTCGGTGTGGGTCAACGCGGGGTAGGCAGGCCTGCGCCGCGCCGCGGGATGACGGCGGATCGACTCCGCGAAGCTCTCCGCCCGGCCGAGACGGCCCGCGTAGCTGTCCAGCAAGGGCATCGCGGCGGGCACGTCGAGGAACGGCCGCAGCAGCCGGTGCGGTGTCGCGGAACCCAGCGCGTTCTCCAGCGCGGCGAGGGCTTTGGCCGGAGCGCGGGACTCGTGCTGTGCCGCGGAGTAGAGCAGCCACCCGGTGACCGCGCTGACCGGACGCAGCTCGCCCGCGCGGTCCAGCAGTGGTTCGAGCACCGCGCAGGTCGCCTTGCGACGATCGGCCGCGGTGTGCAGTGCCGCATCGGCCAACCGCACCTCGGGCAGTTCGCCGACGATACCGCGGGCGCGTTCGACCAGCAGTTGCGCCGTCCTGGCATCGTGCACGCGCAGCAGCGCCCACACCACCGGCAGGATCAGGCTGCCGGTCGCCGCGGGCACCGCCTTGTGCTCGAGCAGGACGAGCAGGCTGCGGCGCAGCGCGTCGACCGCGGCCGACTGCTCCTCGGCTCGCTCGAGGTCGAGCAGGCGGCCCACGACGTGCGCGCGCCATCCCGCGACCGGACCGTGGGATCCGTCGTGGTCGACCCGCTCGGTGAGCACCGACGCGATCTGCGCCGCGCCCGGCGTCTCGCCTTGCAGGTAGGCGCCGTAGGCGGCCACGGCGGTCGCCTGGACGGCGTCGGTGGTCTCCAGCAGCCCGTGTTCCTCCGCGATCGCCAGCGCGCGCGCCGCGCGGTCCCGCATCGCGGTGGCGGCGTCGACGGCGTCGGCGGCGAACGCCAGCCGGGTCAGCGCACGCAGCACCAGGCGAGGGCGCCCCGCGTGCTCGGCCAGCGCGAGCCCGGAGTGCAGCAACTGTTCTCCACGCGTGACCGCGCCGCCCGCGACGAAGGCGGTGGCGATCTGGATCTCGGTGTAGGCGTCGAGATCGGGATCGCCGGTCGGCGCGACGTCCTCCGGAGACTCGGGCAGCATCGCCCCGGTGGTCGCCGCGACGTCGATGGTCGCGGCGAGGGTGAGCGCGTCCAGCCGCTGCGCGTCGGCGAAGGAGGCCTTGGCCGCGCGCCGCGCCGCCGCGGTGTCCAGGCACGCCACCGCGGCGGCCGCGCTGCCCGCGACGAGAGCGTCGACGACGCGCACCAGCCAGAGAAAGGGGTCGTCGAGCAACGCCGGCGCCGAACGGGCCAGATGATCGAACAGCGTCCGGCCCGTGCCGTCGAGAACCATGCGCAGCGCGCACGCCGACAAGAATTCGCACAGTTGTTCGTGGTCCGCGCTCGCGAGCTGATGCGGCAGCGCGGTCTCGGGCAGCCCCGCGGTCCGCAACCAGCGGGCCGACCGGCGATGCAGTTCCGCGCACACGTGCGGCCCGAGGCGGCGAGCTTCGGCGAGGAAATAGGCGCGCACCAGCGGATGACAGGAGAACCAGACGTCGCCGTCGCGCACGACCGAGTCGATCGGGAAGCCGATCAGGTCGAGTTCGTGCAGCGAGTGCCCCGCACCGCCGCCCACGAGTTCGTCGGCGAGGTGCTCGGTGAACGCGACGGGAATGCTGGTGCAGGTGAGGAACCGGCGCAGCGTGGGCGGCAGTACCTCGACGAGTTCCCCGAGCAGGAAATCGGTGACCGCGCGCGCCGGGCGGGCGAGAACGGCGAGCGCCGCGGCGCGGTCGTCGGATCCGGCGGCCAGATGGATGGCGGCGATGCGCACGAGCGCGGCCCAGCCCCGGGTCAGGGCGCCGAGCGCATCGAGCTCGGCGCCGGTGAGTTCGCACCCGTGGTGGCGGCACAGCGCGTCGATCTCGTCCGCGGTGAAGGCGAGTTCGCCCGCGCCCCAGCGGGTCAGCCGCGCGTGCAGTTCCAGGACGTGCCAGCGGATCGGCGGAGCCGAGCGGGCGCACAGCATCGTCGTGACGGTGGGCGGCGCATGGTGCAGGAAATATTCGATACCCGCGAGCAGGAGCGGATCGGTGAGCAGATGAGCGTCGTCGAGCACGAGGATCGTCGGCGTCGTGCGCGCGGCCAGTGTCTCGACGAGCGCCGCGGCGTACGCGGCAGGGGGGCAGGCGCCGGTCGTGGTCGCGATCTCGAATCGCTCGTGCAGCACCGTCCACAGCGACGCCGCGTCGTCGAGCTGCTCGGTGACGGTCAGCCAGGCGACATCGGATCCGCCCGCGGCGTGCCGGGCCGCCCAGTCGGCCGCCAGCACCGACTTCCCGGTCCCGGCGGGTGCGCGCAGCAGTAGTACGTGCCCGGTGCCGGACATGCTGTCGGCGGCGGCGTACAGATCGGGCCGGGGAATCGGGGTGAACGGCAACGCCGGTATTTCGGCAGCGGACCGCGCCGCGGCGGGGATGCGGCGTAGAGCGGGGACGTGCGATGTGGTCACCGTGCCTCCCGGGCCGTGTGCTGGCAGATCACTACCGCGCCTCGGTAGCGGAACATACCCGGTGCGAAGTCCGCTCGATCAGATCGTGTGTCGTCGTTATGGAACTTTCATTTCGCGCGAACGCGAAATATCGGAGTCATCCGAAACGGGTGAAGTGCTGGACGGGGCGACTGGTGGAGATTCGGAAGGCGTCCATTACTTCCCGAGAAAGGGGGCGACCGATGACGCACATGACCGAACCGGAGGCACACCCCGTTCGCCGTGGCATCGCGGCGGGCACGTCCATCGCGGCCGCGATCCTGCTGCTCACCGTCGGTGTGCTGTCGATCTTCGAGGGGATCTCCGCCGTCGCCGAGGACGAACTCATCGTCGTCGGCGCCGACTACGTCTACAAGTTCGACACTACGACGTGGGGCTGGATCCATATCGTGCTCGGCATCCTCCTGGTCATCGCGGCGCTGGGCTTGATGACCGGCGCGACTTGGGCGCGGGTGGTGGCGATCTGCCTGGCCGCGCTGTCGATCATCGCGAACTTCCTGTGGCTGCCGTACTACCCGGCGTGGTCGATCCTGGTGATCGCGCTGAACATCGTCGTGATCTGGGCGGTCGCCACCTGGCGTCCGGAAGCCGTCTGACCGGGCGAACATTGTGGCATGTCACTACTCCGGCGTGCGGGAATCGTGGTCCGCCGGTGTGGGTGGGACGGGGGTGGCGGCGATACCGGCTCGGCGGGCAGCGTTGCGGAGAGCAAACTCCGGCGATCGCCCGGTGAAGTCGGGGTTTCCGCTGCCCCCATAGGTGAGGTTGTGGTATCCACCTTCGAGACCGCACTACGAATTCGAAGGGACGCCAATGCCCAGCAAGCCCCCGCTCGTTCTCCTGCACGGTGTCACGATGTCCGAACGGGTGTGGGATGATGTCACACCCTTGCTCGCCGCGCGGCACGAGGTGATCACGCCGACCGCGGTCGGGCATCGGGGCGGACCGCAGGCCCTGCGGCGTCCGGCGCGGGTCGAGCACTTGGTGGACGACATCGAACGGCGGCTGGACGGGCTCGGACTGCGCCGGGTACACGTCGCGGGTAATTCGCTGGGCGGCTGGATGGCCATCGAATTGGCCCGGCGCGGGCGAGCCGAGACCGTCTGCGCGCTCTCGCCAGCGGGCTTCTGGGAAGCCGGGGACCGAAGCCGTTCGGCCGCGACCCGCCGCATCGCCCGCGAGGTGAGCACCGGGCGGCTGCTCGGCTTCCTCGCCCCGGTGGGCCTGCGCAGCGCGGTGGTGCGGCGAACGGCGTTGCGCAACATCGCCGTCCACGGTGATCGCGCCTGCGCGGCGCAGGCCATGACGTTCCTCAGGGACCTGCTCGGCTGCACCGTCACCGCCGATCTGCTCGGCACCGACGAACAGATCGCCGCGCTGGACCCGTTGCCGTGCCCGATCACGGTGGCCTGGTCGGAGCACGATCGTGTGCTGCCCGCGCAGGTCCACTTACCGATCGCGCGGGCGCGGCTGCCCGAGGCCGCGTTCTCCGTTCTGCCGGACACCGGGCACGTTCCGATGATCGACGACCCCGAGCTGGTCGCACAGACGATCCTGACCACCACGAGCATGACCGCCGCCGAGGCATCCTAGGGCTGCCCTGATTCACGCGGCCGCGGCTCAGGCTCCATGGGAGCGGGCCGCTCACACGTCGAGCAGGTGCGGCAGTCCGGCGCGGTAGCGGTCGGCGTCGATGCGTTTCCACGGGTCGAAGACCGGCAGGGACACCAAGGGAAAGACCGGGACGCGGGGCGCGGGATCGTCGGCGGCATCGAGGATCGCGTTCGTGGCGGCGCGGCCGGATTCGTTGGCGCCCTCCATGGTGGCGAGGTCGATGTTGTTGCGCACGTGGTCGCCGCCGAAGAAGAGGTTCGGCACAGCGCAGCGGGCCTCCGGGCGATGGTCGTAGGAGCCGACGGTGTTGACCAGCAGTGGGGTTTCGTTGTGGATGCCGCTCGCGGTCCAGCTGACTCCGGGGTCCAGATGCCAGGAGCGGATGTCCTCGGGACGCAGCCAGCCCGTGCCGGTGTTGAGCCATTCGCTCAGCTGTGCCCACACCTCTTCGGCGATCTCGGCGGCGGTGCACTGTTTGGCCGTTCGGTGGAAGCGGATGCCGGGGGAGTCCCAGTCGGAGATGTCCACCGAAAGGCATTCCCGCACGGTGCCGTCGCCGTACCGGGCGGCGAAGTCGCCTACCCACATCGGCGCTTGACGCAAGGCGGTGAGCGCCCACGGCGAGCCGAGCGCGGCGATGTGGCCTTCCGGCAATTCGGTCGGGCGGGAGAGGTAGTACTGGATGCCGACCATCCAATCGGTCCGGAGTTCGCGCATGCCCGCCAGATGCGGGTCGGCGTCGATGATCTCGTCGCTCAGTAGCGCGACCGCCTTGTCCACCGGCATCGCGCACAGATACCAGTCCGCGGTGACCGCGCTGGAGCGGCCGCTGGGATCGGTGACGATTGCCGAGGCGATCCGGCCGTCTCGCAGCTCCAACCGCCTCGCCCGCTGCCCCAGCACGAATCGCACGCCCCGCGACCGCAGGTGCGTCACCCACGGATCGATCCAGGCTTCGTTGGTGGGGCGGTTGAGAATACGGTCGATACCGGCGGAGTATTGCGGGATCGCCCCTGTTCCCGCCAGGACCAGGGCCTCCCCGATGGTGCCGATCGTGCGGGCCGAACTCGACTGGGGTTTGGCCGCGACGGTGATGCGGGTGAGGGCGCTGACGAGGTATTCGCGGTAGGCCGCCGACTTGCCCTCGGCGCGCAGGATTTGTTCCCACGTCACGTATTCCCATTGCCCGAACCGCCGTTCGGTGCACGAGGTGAACCAGACGGCCATCTGTTTGGCGAAGAACGCCAGTTCGGCCGGGGGCAGTTCGGGAATGAAGCCGAAGGCGCCGATCAGCGTGTTCTGTATGCGCTGTGGTGTGAGCTGGTCGATGCCCCCGAAATCGACCGGTGCGAACAGTGGCGGCCTGCCGCGGAATCCCGCGACCGTACCCTCGACGCGAACCAGGTTGCCCGCCACGCCATCGGCATTGCCGGGGAACGGAATTCGGCGCATGGTGTCCGGAAGATTCTGATAGCAGCCGGGGAAGAACCGGAAGCCGTGCTCGCCGGGCAGGTCCGCGCGGCCGTCGGCGCCGGTGCCCGGCACGCCCATACTGCGTGCCTTGCCGCCGAGGAACGCCGGTTCGTACACGGTGACCTCGTAGCCGCGTTCGATCAGTTCGTGTGCCGCCGAGAGCCCGGCGACTCCGCCGCCCAGGACCGCGACCGACTTTCCGCCGGTGCGTAGTCCTGGCGTTCGGCGTACTCCCGGTGGTGCGGCGTGGGCGGGGGCGGCGGCGATGGATACTCCGGCCGCGAGCGCGCCGCGCAGCAGGTCGCGGCGGGTGAGGTCCAGGGTCGGCCGAGGGCGCGGGTCATGCATGTCGATCTCCTGAAGATGCCGCGAGACTGTCTCGCGGCGGCCGGGACGGGATGGCGTCGGCGGGCCCGGTGCTGGTGAAGGCCCGGGCTTCCCTTCGTTCGGAGACCGTGTCGCGGCATTCGCCGACCAGGTCGGCGAGGACGGGCCACGGTGCCCGCCACGAGTCGCGCAGCGCTCCCGCCGCGAACGCTGCGGCGCGTGCGGGAGTGAAGACGTCCTTCGGTTCGACGGTGCGGGAGAAGACTTCGGTGACCCGGTCGGCCAGCACGGGGTCGCCGGCGGCCTTGCGGTAGAGCTCGAACTCCAGCGGGCGCATCGCCGTGCCCCGGGCCAGGCGGTTGGTCCATTGGTAGACGCCTAGGCACTCGCGATCGCGCAGCTGTTCCCACGCCGTCAGGGCGGTGTCGAGATGCGCGGTGTCGTCGAGCGCGGGGGCGGCGAGTTCGCCGAGCAACCGGCCGTAGCGCAAGGCGTCGCGTATGCCCTGCGCGGTCACCGGGTCCTTGAAATGGCCCGCGTCACCCGGCAGCGCCCAGCCCGGCCCGGTCGAGCGCCGGAAGTAGGACGCCAGGCCGGTGGCCGCACGCACCCGCCCGACTCTGCGGCAGTCGCGCAGCCGCAGCCCAAGACCCGGTAGTCGGTCGATGGCCTCCTGATACCGGAGCTCGGCCCGACCGGCGCCCGGCTCGGGAGGCTGCGCGGGCGGTTGGACCAGGCTGAGCAGCAGACCGTCGTCGCAGGGGAACGCGGTGCCGAGGTCGGGACCGCAACGCCATTGCGCGGCGACGTGCCGCTGGTCGGTTGCGCCGTCGTGCCAGTACGCGAAGTAGCAGTCCCGCCCGCTCGGTGCGGACAACCGGGGCCGGGCGGCGCCGACGAGCCGGGCCACCGTACTGCGGCGGCCGTCCGCCCCGACGATCAAGCGGGCGCGCACCTCGTGCACGCCACCGGCTTCGGTGTAGCGGACGCCGACGCAGCGACCGCCGGACCACACCAGGTCGGTGACCCGGACGCCCTCTCGGATCCGCGCTCCGGCCGCGACGGCGGTGGCCACCAGCGCGGCGTCCAATCCGGTGCGCCGCACGCACATCGCGTGGCCGATGCCGTCCACCGGTGTGAACGACGACCGGACCTGAAGGCCGTCACCATCGGCGAAGGCCGTGGTCAGCGGGGGCGCGCCGAGCCGAAGGACGCGCTCGAGAGCGCCCACGCGGCGCAGTTCGGCCAGGCCCGCGGGCCACAGCAGGTGCGTCGAGAGGGTGTCGGACGGAAAGCGCGCCGAGTCCAGCGCGACGACGTCCCGCCCTGCCGTGGCGAACGCGATGGCGGCCGCGGAGCCCGCGCAGCGCGCGCCGACCACCACCACGTCGGTGTACTCGATTGCCGGAGCGGAGGATCCGCGCATCCCCGAACACCTCGGTCACATAGTCTCGGACACTGTGTCCGATCGATCGTGAGCCGTGGGTGCTCGAATGTCAATATCGGTGCCGTGTCGGCAGAATGGACGCCATGGTGGGACGCACCCGACCGGCACAGCCGAGTAAGGCGGCCGCCGCGCCGCAGAGAGGAGCCGGATGCCCTCGCTGACCCGAGTCCCCAGAAGCGCGCGGAAACCGGTCGACGACCGGCGCGCGGAATTCGAACGACGTGTCCTCGCCGCGGTGGAGGAGTTGCTCGCCGATGGCACGCCCTACACCGAGATCGCCGTCCACCGGATCGCCGCCGCGTCGCAGTCGGCCCGCTCGACGTTCTACCGGTACTTCCCGGACAAGAGTCAGCTGCTGATCAGGATGGCAGAATTGGCCACGGCCGATCTGTTCGAGGCCGCCGAGCGCTGGTGGCTCGCCGAGCACAGCGGGCGGCAGGCCGGTGTGGTGGCCGCCGTGCGAACCATGATCGCGGGCTTCCGCGAGCACCGCTCCCTGCTGCTGGCGCTGAGCGAGGTGGCCGCCTATGACCGTGACGTCGGCGCGTATTGGCGCGGGCGGGTCGCGGAGTTCGTGCGAGTGGTGCGATCGCGATTGGAGACCGAGCTGGCCGAGGGCCGGATCAGCCCGGCGATCGACCCGCAGGCCACCGCCGTCGTGCTCACCTCGATGGTCGAGCGGGCGATCGCGGCGAGCTTCTCGTCCGGGTCGGGAGTCACCGACGACGCCCTGGCGGAGGCGCTGGGCCGCGCCATCTGGTTGACCGTATACGGCGACGCACCGTCCTCCTGACGGATCACTCGGCGGCACAAGCGGTCCCATTGCTACAGTCGCGCCCATGACGCAACCCGGACCGCCCCTGCGGATCGGCATCCTCGGCGCCGCACGCATCGCGCCCGCGGCTCTCGTGCGGCCCGCCGCGGCGAGCCCGGACGCGGTGGTCGCCGCCGTGGCCGCCCGCGAGCCCGTACGCGGACGCGCGTTCGCCAGGAAGCACGGCATCGCGCGGGTCTTCGACAGCTACGCCGCACTGATTGCCGCACCCGACATCGACGCGGTCTACAACCCGCTGCCCAACGGTCTGCACGGCCGGTGGACCAAGGAGGCGCTCGCGGCGGGCAAGCATGTGCTGTGCGAGAAGCCGTTCACCGCCAACGCCGCCGAGGCGCGGGAGATCGCAGCGCTGGCCGCGACGTCGGACCGGGTGGTCATGGAGGCGTTCCACTACCGCTACCACCCGATGACCAGGCGGGCCGAGGAGATCATCGCCTCCGGCGAACTCGGCGAGCTGGTGCGGGTGGACACCGCGATGTGCTTTCCGCTGCCGCGGTTCTCGGATATCCGCTACGACTACACCCTCGCAGGCGGGGCGCTGATGGACGCGGGCTGCTACGCGGTCCACATGGCGCGGGTCTTCGGCGGCGAGAATCCGGATGTCGTCGCGGCGACGGCGAAATTACGTGGCCAGGACATCGACCGCGCGATGACCGCCGAGCTGCGCTTTCCTTCCGGCCACACCGGACGGCTGCGTTGCTCGATGTGGTCGTCGGACGTGCTGCGCATCGGTGCGCGAGTGGTGGGCGAACGCGGTGAACTGCGGTTGCTCAATCCGGTGGCGCCGCAGCTGCCGCGCAGGCTGTCGGTGCGTTCGGAGCGCGGCAGTCGCACCGAGCAGGTCTCGCGCCGCAGCACCTACGCCTATCAGCTCGACGCCTTCGTCGCGGCGGTGCGGCACGGCGAGCCGGTACTCACCGCGCCGGACGACGCGGTGGCGACGATGACGGTCATCGACGCGATCTACGCGGCGGCGGGTTTGCCGCTACGGCAACCGGCCTGACGCGGCGATCGCCTCGGTGTAGACCGCGACCAGGCGTTCGGTGAACCGGGACTGCAGCGTCCGATCCGCGTGCCGCGCCAGCACCTCGCGCATGGCGTCGAGCCGGTCCCGCTGCTGCGCCAGCAGGCGCAACGCCTCGGCGAGCGCGTCCGTCGAGGCGTCGCGCGCACGGAATTCGCCGCCTTCGGGGACGGTTTCGGTGACGTCGGGGTCGCAGTGCAGCACCGGAATTCCGGCCGCGACCGCTTCGAGCAGCACCATGCCCTGCGTGTCGCACCCGGCGGACGGGAACAGCAGCACGTCGTTGGCACGCATAGCCGTAAGGCACTCCGCCTGGCTCACTTCGCCGTGCAGCCGGACTCGCTCACGCAGGCCGGGCCGGTCGACGGCCGAGCGCAGGCGCGTTTCCAGCGCTCCCGCACCGTAGATGTCCAGGGTGCAGCCCTCGGCCAGGCGCACCGCCTCGACGGCGTCCAACGGTCGCTTCTCCGCGGAGAAGCGACCGCACCACAGCACCCGCAGCCGGTGACCCCGGTCGCGGGAACGCTCCGGGAGGGCGCGCACCAGATCGTCGTCGACTCCGTTGGACACCACGTGCAGCGGCCGATCCATCCCGTGAGCGGCCAACCGCTGCGCGAAATGCCGTGTCGGCACCACGACGTGGTCCGCGGCCTGTGCCTGCGCGACGAGCGGCCGCCAGGCGTGCCGCGCCGTTCGGCTTTCCGGCAGGCGCGGCAGCTCCTTGCGCAAGCCGACGAACCCGCCGTGCAGCACGCGCATGGTGAGGGCGGCGAGGTAGGGAAATGGCGAATTGCGTTCGATGAAGGAATCATCGCGGCTGTGCATGGACTGGACGACGGGAAGTCCGTGCCTGCGCGCGGCGCGCAATCCGGCGATGCCCGCGCCGTAGGTGGTCTGCGCGTGCACGACGTCGAAACCGCGCTCGGCGAAGACCGTGTCGATGAGGCGCGCGTTCCTGCGGGTCGGCAGCGCCACCGGATACCCGTTCACGCTCATTCCGCCCGTGGTCGTGAGAACGACGATCCCGGAGTCCGGCGGTGTGGGCTCCGGCGGGGGAATGGTGAACACGGTGACGCGATGCCCGAGCCGCTCCAGCGCCGCGCGTTGTGCGCGCATCGACGTCTGGATGCCGCCGAGGGTGGCGGGGTGGAAATCCGCGAACATCGCGATGCGCAGCGAACGTCCGTCGCCCGGTGGCTCGCTCACGCCGTATCCCGCGTTCGGGGTGTGGAGCAGCCGTCGAGGAATTCGAGGATGTGCCCGTACACGTCGAGTGCGGAGCCGCGTCCGAGGAAGGTGTCGAGATGGCCGTAGGAAGGGATCTCGACGTAGCGGACGTCCAGCCCGGGGTGCCGGGCGGTGAGCACGTCGTGGCACAGCTTGTTGGAGTCGAGCCAGACTTCGTTGCGGCTGCCCGACAACAGCAGGACCGGGCAATCGATCCGGTCGGCGTGGTCCAGCGCGTTCTCCGGTAGCACGCGGTAGCGGTCGTCGTTGTCGTTCCAGCGCTGCACGGCATGCGCCAGCTCCATCCGCCGCAACTGGGGCAGCACATGCACCGGGACCGGCCCGAACAGTTGCGCCAAGCGGTCGTGGGTGCGCGGATCGAGATGGTCGTGGACGAACAGCTCGGCACCCATGCCCCAGCCGCCGTGGACCATCCGGCAGGTGGGGTCTGTGCATTCCCCTTTCCGGGTGAGCAGCGCGTACAGCAGCGTTTTCCGCGACCACAGCCCGACTTTGCGGAAATCGGACTCGAGGTGATGGACGCGGGAGCCGAGCAGTTCGCCGCCGACGAGCACGCGCATCCGCACCGCGGCGCTCACTTTCGGAGTGAGGAAGACGCCTTGGGCGACGACTCCGGCGAGGCCGGGCACCAGGCCCGCGGCCATGCTCATCGACAGCGCCAGGGCGCCGACGCAATGCGCGACCACGAACAACCGCTGGTCGCCGATGCGTCCGCGGATCTCCTCGACGGCTCCGGGCAGGTCGTAGAGCGCCACGTCGTCGAAGCTGAAACGCGGGCCTGCGGCGTTGTAGGGCAGCCGACAGCTGCCGCGCCAGTCCAGCAGCCACGGCTGGTATCCGGCGTCGACGAGAGCGTCGACGATCGTGCGGATCTCCGGCAGCAGGAACATCTCCGAGGACACGCCGTGGCCGTGGACCAACAGAACCGAGGGCCGCTCGGGATCGTCGACGACCACGCGCCGCAGGCCGAGCAGGGTCCCGTCGGCGGTGCGGAACGGGATCTCCTCCACGACCGGTGCGGCTCCGGGCCGGATGGGGGTGAGCATCAGCGCGACTCCTTCGCGTTGCGGCGCAGATCCAGCAGTTCGGTGCCCACGCGCAGCGCCGGTTCCAGCAGGCCCTTGCCGAGCTGGGATCCGAACCAGCTCAGCCACAACAGTTTCGCGGTCCGCCGCTGGCGTTCGGACAGGCGTGGATCCACCTGGATGCCGTCGATTTGATCGTGCAGGTAGGTGTGCAGGGGGACCGCGACCTCGCCCGCGAGGCTCCCCGGTTGGTCCTCCCGGCCGAGTTCGACGGTCAACGTGCGTGCCTGCCGGATGATCGTGCGGCGCGCCTCGGCGTATTTGTAGCCCGACAGCCACCACGTCCCGCCATCGGCGTCGCGCAGCGACAGCCGGTAGTGCATCAGCGGGTGTTTCAGTCCGTGCCGCATCGGGATGCCGTCGTGCGGACGCACCGACGCCACACCGGATACCGTGAGCGGGCCGTCGTGCAGACGCGCGCACCGCAGCTCGCCCCCGACATCGACCGTGCGCCCGGCCACCAGCTGGTGGGTGCTCGCGATGGACAGCCGCAGGTTGAGCGTGCAGGAAGTGTCCGCCGCCGCGTCGACGGGCCCGATCGCGCCCACCAGGGTCTCCGCGAACCACAGATACGGTGGGTCCTCCGGCCGTGGCAGCCGTGCCAGGCCGGTGCCCGCGAGCATCTCCAGCGTTTTGTGTTGCGACCGGGCGCCGTAACGGACCGGTTGGGGCAGGTTGTGCGCGCGCAGGAAGGCGCGGGTGCGTTCGTCGGTCGCGGCCGGAACGGACGCCATCGTCTCCAGCGGATGACGCGCGGTAGGGCTGCCCAGCACCTGCGCCAGCGATTCCAGCTCCGGGACCGGCTCGGTGCGGATCCGCTCGACCACCTCGTCACACCAGGCGGCCCAGTGCCGCACCCGCATGTCCATGCCGATCGCCGCCGATTCACCCAGCATCTGCTCCAGCGTGGTCGGCGTGCCGGTGAGATGGTAGTTGTGGCCCCACGCCGTCGGCGCGCACACGATCGCCGCCGCGACCTTGCTCACCCAATCGACCGGGGCCACATGGAGATTGCGCAGCGCGGGGACGGTGCCGAACCGCGACAGCGCCGCGATGATGCCGCTGTTGAGGTCGCGCGGATTGTGCGCGCCGGTCTCGCGGTGCCCGCCGATTCCACCGGGGCGCAGCACCGTGACGACCAGTCCGTGTTCGCGGGCGCGCCGCAGGACGGCCTCGGCCGCCCATTTCGTCCGGTCGTAGCCGATCACGAGTTTGCCGATGTTCGCCACCGGATCGTCCTCGCCCATCGAGGCGATGCCGAGCTCGTTGAACACCGCGATGGAGGAGACGTGGTGCAACGGTTTCGGTCGTCCGGTTGCCGCCAGCCGGGCCAGGGTCAGCGGGCCGAGCACGTTGCCGCGGCGCAGCGACCGGTAGCCACGCAGGAAGTCGACCGCCGCGCCGACGTTGACGATCGCGTCGATCTCGTCCGCCAGCGCGGCCCACGCTTTCTCCGAGAGGCCGAGATTCGGTTCACGCAGGTCGCCCGGCAGCACTGTCACCCGCCTGCGCACCTCCGGCGACCACGGCAGCAGGAAACGCGTCAACGCCGCGGCCAGCCGGTCCACGGCGTCGGCGTCGTCGCGCGCGCGAACGAGGCAGACGACGTGGGCGTCACTGCCGCGCAACAGGTCCAGCAGCAGGTGGCTGCCGAGGAAGCCGGTGGCGCCGGTGAGCAGAACGCGGCGCGGCGCGACCCGCTCCGGCGGGTCGGTGAAGGGCAGCCGGTCGGCTCCGGCGACGTCGGCCATGAGCTGCGCGAGTTCGTCGTCCACGGTATCCGCCACCGGCGACGGCGTTTCGCGTTCGGTGGCTTCCGCTCGCGCGCCCAGCCAGCGCTGCGCCAGCCTGCGCGGGCGCGCGTCGGCGAACACGTCGTCCAACTCGAAGTGGACGTCGAGTTCCCTGGCGAGCGCCGCCACGAATTGCACCGCGGCGACGGATGTTCCGCCGCCGTCGAAGAAATCGGTGTCCGGCCCGAGAGGTTCGACGGTGAAGCGGTCGGCCACCTGGATGACCGCCGCCGTGAGCGACTCGGTGTCCCACGCGCCGGGACGCGCGATCGCCGCCGTCGCGGTGGCCACGTCGCCGCCCGCGCGGGCCAGCAACGCGGACACGTCCAGACCGCCGCCGCGTTCGATCGCCTCGGCGAGGTCGCGCCGATCGGCTCGCTCGGCGGGCGGCGGGTACCCGCCGTTCGGACTGCGCACAGGAAACTCCTTGTCGGCCATGGTCATCGCGCCCAGGATCGGAACGTGCGCAGGCGATCCAGCGGCACGTCGACCTCGATTCGTTCGCTGTCGATGTCGCCGCCGCCGAGCGCGGCGGCCAACCGGCGGGCGGGCACGTTGCGCGCGGTGCGGTGCACGGTCATACGCACCGTCGCGCGATCCAGCGCCGCCGCGCGGTCGGCCAGCCAGCCGAGCAGGCGTTCCTCGACGCCGCGGCCGAGGGCGCGGCAGCTGAGATGCCATCCGCGCACACACAGCGCGGTCGCGTCGGTGTGCACCGCCAGCACGGCGATCGTCCCGTAGTCGCCGAACCGGTCGCGCGCCGCGGCGGTCCACACCTCGCCATCCTCCCGCCAGCGGTCGACATCCTGGTCGGTGCTCGCGCCCAGCGCGAATTGGCTGGTGCGCCGGACCAGTTGGACCGCACGCGTCAAGCCGTGGTCCGACAGCGGCTCGACGGTCACCTCCAGATCCAGTTGGTCCAGGAACTGCGCGAAATCGACGTGCTCCCTGGCCAGGTCGCGTTCGCGCTCGTGCCGGTAGAACTCCGCACGGCCGGCGTCCTCCGCGGTCACCCCGACCGGTGTCACCGGCCACAACCGGGTCAGGAACGCGGTCAGCTCCTCGATCGGGGGACAGGTCACCGCGAGCACTTCCGGCAGGCGGGAACGCATCTTCGCGATCTCGACCGGGTTGTCGTCCAGGTAGACCACGTCCTCCAGCGCGAGGCCCAACGTTCGCGCCGCCGCCTCGAGCCGGTCGGTCTTGCTGTCCCACCCGGTGCAGACGAGGGTGAAATCGGTGGCGCGCAGCGGACTGTCCGGGCGGTCCAGCACCGCCTGGACGGAGTCCTCGTCGTTGTTGCTGATCAGCACCAGCAGCGTGCCCGCGGCGCGCCATTGCCGCAACCGCCGCGCCAGCGAGCGCCGCGGCGGATCGAAAGTGACCGCCGCGGGGCCGATCTCACCCACCACGCCACTCCACAGTGTGTCATCGCCGTCCACGGCGATGACCTTCGGCGCGGGCAACAGGGCCGTGCGGGCGACGGCGGCGAGCGTCAGCGCCACCGCCGCCTGGAACTCCTCGGTGAACGGCAGGTGTGCCAGCGCGTCGGTCTGCGCGTCGAAGCGATGCGCCACCCGGTGGTCGCGAGTCCAGTCGGTTTCGGTGAGAACCGCGACGCCGGGAATCTCCCGTAGCCGCTCGGCGGTCAGCCGGTCCCACCGCGTCAGTCGCCCATGGGGTTCGGGCGACGGGAGGACGCCGACGATGATCGGAACGCGCGCGCGTTCGGCCGCTTCCCGGACGGCGGCGGGATACCGTGCGGCGAGTTCATCGAGATCGTCGTCGGTGAGCGGTCCGAATCGCTCCAGGTCCGCCGCGCGCAACAGCACGATGCCCAGGGCGGTCGACGGTTGGGCGAAGACCCCGGACGGGTCGCGCAGCCCGGCCGGCACGTGGTGGTACGGCGCCTCGAACACGGTCGGACCGTCGATGCCGTGAGCGTGTGCCGCCGCGCGATACAGATCCGGCAGCTTGCCCAGCGCGAACGTGGCCGCGAACGCGACGCCGCGCGGCGCCTCCGGACGCGCGGGGCGCGCCGGCAGCCCGGGACGCTCCACCACCTCCTCGAGCAGCGCGAGGTAGTCGCGCCCGAGCCGGGTGCAGCTCGCGTCATCGATGATGTCGGCGTTGTAGGTGAACCAGATGCGGTCCGCTCCGGAGAGCACCGCCACCATGAGGTCGAGATCGGAGTATCCGGTGCCCACCGGAATCAGGTCGGCGCGGTGCACCGGCGCATCGGCCCGCAGATAGTTGAAGTACACCTCGACCAGCGGCGCGTTGTCCCGATACAGGCCCTCCGCGGCGAGCGTGGCGAGCACGTCGGAGAAACCCGCTCCCGGCACCAGCAGGCGCCGCAGCCGGTCGCCGGTCCTGCGCAGTAGGTCGTCGATCGACTCGCCGGGCTCGACGGCCGCCGGATACGGCACGGGCACACCGAAGTAGCCGACCGCGGTCGGCGCGTCGGCGTGGATGCGGGTGTCCACCGGCACGGCGAGCGCGAAACGATCGGTGTCCTGCCGCCGGGCGAGCAGCACTGTCAGCGTGCCGAGGAACAGCGCCGCGGGCGTGATGCCCAGCTCCCGAGCGCGTCGCGCCGCCCGCTCGCGCAGCCCCGCGGGCAGCTCGAGCAGCACCTCGCCGGCACGGTGGGTGCGCTGGGCACGCCTGGGCCGGGCGAGGGTGAGTTCGAGGCGGCGGCATCCGGCGAATTCCGCGCGCCACTCGGCGTCGGGCTCGGCCTGCGGCGCCTGGGCGGCGAGCAGATCGTGCATGTCCTTGTTGGACAGCGTGTCCGGGAATTGGGCGCCGGACAACTCGGCGCCGATCTCTCCGGCGACCAGCACCATCGACTGGACATCGCTCATACCGTGGTGGGCTCCGAAGACGAGCTCCTGCTCGCCGGAATCGGAACTCAGCAGTTCGAACCGCCACAGCGGCCCCTCCGCCAAGTCGAACGGCTCGCGCATCAGCTCGCGGAACCGGACCCGCGTGACGGCGTGATCGAGCCGATCGACGGCCGACGAGCGCAACAGCGGCCCGCCCGGTCGGGACCGCACCTGCAACCGGGTGCCGTGCTCGTCGCTGGGCACGATCACCGTGCGCAACGCCGCGTGCCGCGCGGCGAGGCGGTCGAGAATCGCGTCCAGTTCGGCGTGTTCCACCGTCCTGGGCAAGCGCATGGCCAGCCCGCCGGTCTGGGCGACGCTCGGAATGCCTTGCTGGGCCGTGCGCAGCAGCCGCATCAGATCGCGGGTGACGGGCAGCGTGACGACCTCGGGGACGTGCTGGTCGTCCGGGCGCGCGGCGGGCTCGCCCGTCTGCGTGCGCGCCGCCTCGCCGACGAGATATTCCGCCAGCGCGGCGGGACTGCGACCGGCGAAGATCTCGCTCAGCGGCACCAGGATGCCGGTGTCGTCGCGCAACCGGTTGCGCAGTTCCACCGCCATCAGCGAGTCCATGCCCAGCCCCTGGAACGACCGGTCCGCCGTAATGGCCTCCGCACCGGAGTGCCCGAGCACGTCGGCGGCCCGGCGCGCCACCACGTCGATCGCGATCGCGGTCGCCTCGCCGGGCGGCAATCCACGCAGCCGCTCGGCGAACCGGGACCGCACCGACGGGTCGGCGGCGTCGCGGTGCACGACCGTTCGGCGCGAGGGCGGACGGATCGTCCCGCGCAGCAGCAGCGGAACATACGGTGCGCGCCGCATCGCGTCGGCATCGATCCGCAGCGGCGCCAGCACCGGCTCGTTCCGTCGCAACGCCGCGTCGAAGGCGGCCAAGCCGTCACGCGCGCCGAGCGGGCGCACGCCGGAGCGTTCCATGCGCCGGATGTCGGCCGCCGCCATCACCTCGTGCATGTCCAGGCTCCACGGACCCCACGCCAGCGACTGCGCGGGCAGGCCTCGGGCGACGCGATGGGTGGCGAGGGCATCGAGGTAGGCGTTGGCGGCGGCGTAGTTCGCCTGCCCGGGATTGCCGAGAAGGCCCGCGACCGAGGAGAACAGCACGAAGCACGACAGGTCCATGCCCGAGGTCAGCTCGTGCAGGTGATACGCCGCGTCGACCTTCGGCCGCAGCACCGCTTCGAGACGTTCGGGCGTCAGCGAGCCCAGCGTGCCGTCGTCGAGCACCATCGCGGCGTGCACGACGCCGCTGAGTGTGCGTCCGCGCAGCATTTCGGCCAGCGCGGCACGGTCGGCCACATCGCAGCGGGCGAAGACCACGTCAGCGCCGAGGCCGGTGAGCTCGGCGCGCAGGTCCTCCGCGCCGGGGCCGTCGGCGCCGCGGCGGCTGGCGAGCAAGAGCTTCGTGACCCCGTGCGCCCGCACCAGATGCCGCGCCAGCAGCGAGCCGAGCCGCCCCGGCGCTCCGGTGACGAGTACGAAACCGTCGCCGAAATCGGGAGCGGCACCACCGGACACCGGAGGACGCACCAGACGCGGCGCGAACAGGACGCCGTCACGCACCAGCGCCTGTGCCGCACCGGAGGCGAGCACCGTCGCGACGTCGACCTCGGCGTCATCACTGTCGACCAGCACGATGCGGTCGGGGTTCTCCGACTGCGCTGTGCGGGCCAGGCCCCAGACCGCCGCTCCCGCGGTGTTCTCGATGTCCTCGCCGGGCAGCGCCATCGCCCCGCGGGTGCGTACCACGATGGTCGCCGCCGCGAGTCGCGGATCGTCCAGTGCCGCCTGCAGGCCTGCGAGCGCGCGCCGCACCGCCGTGTGCACCGTATCGATCGAATCGCCTCGAGCGGCTTCGATGATCACCGCGTCCGGCGCGGGCTCGTGCGGACCGAGCCGCGACCAGGCGACGGCGGTGACCGGCCGCGGCATCATCGGCGTCGGAAGCGCCGCCCACTCCGGCCGGAACAAGGTGCGGTGCGCGGCGGACAACGCGCTGTCGAGCAGCTGCGCCTCGGGTGCGGGCCGAAGGAGCAGCGACCGTATCGACACGACCGGTTGTCCGGTGTGATCCTCGGCCATGACCCGCACCCCGCCGGAGTCGTCGAGCGAGATCCGGACCCGCAACGCCGTCGCGCCGGAGGCATGCAAGCGCACGCCGGTCCAGGCGAACGGCAGCAGCGCCGAACCACTCTCGTCCGCGCCCAGCAGCAGCGCCGCGTGCAGCGCGGAGTCGAGCAACGCGGGATGGATCTCGAAGCGTGCGGCATCGCCGTGGGCGTGCTCCGGGAGCGCCACGTCGGCGAAGACGTCCCCGCCGCGCCGCCACGCCGCGCGCACCGACCGGAACAGCGGCCCGTAGCGATGCCCGCGATCGGACAGTCGCGCGTACATGTCCTCGACGTCGACGGCCGTCGCCCCGGCCGGAGGCCACCGGTCGGCGTCGAGGCCGCCGGAATCGGTCTCGTCCGTCGCCGCCAGAATCCCGCGGGCGTGCAATGTCCACGAGGTGTCGAGATCGCGTTCGAGTCGCGAGTGGATCGAGACGGGTCGGCAACCGTCGGCGTCGGCGTCGGCGACCACCACCTGGATCTGCACCGCGGCCTCCTCGGTGAGCACCACCGGGGCGTGCAGCACGAGTTCGCGCACGTTTCCGGTGTCCACCTCGTCACCGGCGCGGATGGCGAGTTCGACCAGAGCGGTGCCGGGCAGGACGACCGCGGCGGGCGCGGCATGCTCGGCCAGCCACGGATGGGTCCGCAGGGAGATCCGGCCGGTCAGCGTCACACCGCCGGAATCCGGTTGCGGCACAACAGCGCCCACGAAAGGATGGCTCGCGGACCGCAAACCCAGCGCCGCGGCGTCCTCGGACACCGATTCGGTCCAGAACCGCCGCCGGTCGAAAGCGTAGGTCGGCAGGTCGACGCGGCCGTGCGTGGGCGTGAGGCGGGTCCAGTCGAGGTCGTGGCCGGCCACCCACAGCGCGGCCTGGGCGCGGGCCAGGCTGCGCGGACCGTCCTGGTCACGCACCAGCGAGCCGACCGCGACGACCTCGTGACCGGTGTCCTCCGCGACGGCTCGCACCGCCGTGGTCAGCAGTGGATGCACGCCGAGTTCGACGAAATACCGGTATCCGTCGCCGATCATCCGCTCGATCGTGCTCGCGAACCGGACCGGTTCCCGCGCATTGCGGTACCAGTAGTCGGTGTCGGCGGGGTCGGTCATCCGCCCGCCCAGCACCGTCGAGTACCAGGGAACGACCGGCGCGGCGGCGGCCGCCCCGGCGAGTTCGTCGAGCAGTTGCCGCCGGATGGGCTCCAGCAGAGCGGAATGCCCGGCCAGCGCGGGTCCCGCGGCCAGCATCCGCACGTCGACCTGTTCGTCCTCCAGTTCGCGCACGAGCGCCTCGACCGCCTCGCGCGCTCCCGCCACGACCGTGGAGCGGGGGATATTGATCGCCGCGATCGATACCGCTGTGTCCGATGCCAAGCGTTCTTCGAGTCGCTGTGCGGGCAGGCCGATCATCGCCATCGCGCCCTGCTCGGTGATGCCGGCCATCAGGCGGCTGCGTGTCACGACGACGTGGGCGGCTTCGTCGAGGCTCAGCGCACCGGAGACGTAGGCCGCGGCGATCTCGCCCTGGCTGTGGCCGATCACGGCATCCGGTATGACGCCCGCGTCCCGCCAGGTGGCCGCCAGCGCCGCCATCGTGGCGAACAGCAGCGGTTGCACGAGGGTGAAGTCGCCCAGTTGCGCCGCGGTGAGACCGAACAGCGCGGTCGCCAGCGACCATCCGGTGCGGTGCCGGAACGCTTCGTCGCAGCGCGCGAACTCGGCGCGGAACACTTCGGAGCGAGCCAGCATGTCACGTGCCATCCCGGCCCACTGCACGCCCTGCCCCGGGAAGACGAATGCCGTCTTGCCCGCGGTGAGCGCCGCGTCCGCGCCCACGACCACATCGGGCGCCGCTCGGTGCTCGACCAGATCGGCGAGTGCGGAGAGCATTCCGCCCCGCTCGCCCGCCACGACGACGGCCCGCCATTCGAACGGCGTGCGGTGCAGAGCCAGCGAGCGGGACACGGGAGCGGGATCGAGTGTGGGATCTTCGGTGAGGTGATCGAGCAGGCGTCGGGCTTGACCGTGCAGCGAGACCCGGTTGCGTGCCGAGATCGGCAGCAGCGCGATCCCGCGATCGCCCGCCTCGTCGTCGAACGGGCCGGACTCGTCGTCGACGGCGGGCGCTTCTTCGAGAATCAGGTGGGCGTTGGTGCCGCTGAGCCCGAACGCGCTCACTCCGGCGCGGCGGGGCCGGTCGCCTCTCGGCCACGGCGCCGAATCGGTCCGCACGGCCAAACCGCCGCCGTCCCAATCGATCTGCGACGTCGGCGGCCCGTCATGGGCCATCCCGGGTATCCGCTCGTGTTGCAGCCCGAGTACCAGTTTGACGACGCCGCCGATGCCGGCCGCCGCTTGGGTATGGCCCACATTGGATTTCAGCGAACCCACGCCGAGCGGGCGTTCGGGCTCCCGGTCGGGACCGAAGACGCGCGCCAAGGCGCGTGCTTCGATCGGATCGCCGAGGGCGGTGCCGGTGCCGTGCGCCTCCACGTAGTCCAGATCCGCGGGCCTCAGCCCGGCGGCGCGCAACGCCGCCTTGATGACCTGCTCCTGCGCGAATCCGTTGGGCGCGCTGATACCTTGGCTGCGCCCGTCCTGGTTGACCGCGGAGCCGCGGACCACGGCCAGCACCCGGTCGCCGTCGCGCCGGGCGTCGTCGAGCCGCTTCAGCAGCACCAGACCGGCGCCCTCGGCCCACACCGTGCCGTCCGCGCCCGCCGAGAACGGCGCGCACCGTCCCGACGGCGACAGCACACCGAGTTTGCACAGCTCCACGTGCGCGGTCGGTCCCATCAGCAGCGTCGCGCCGCCGGCCAGGGCCAGATCGCATTCGCCCGCGCGCAGCGCCTGCGCGGCCAGATGCATGGCGACGATCGATGAGGAACAGGCCGTGTCGAGGGTGACGGCGGGTCCGTGGAAACCCAGCGTGTACGCGACCCGCCCGGAGGCCACACTCGGGGAGAGCCCGGTGCCGACCTGCCCGTTCAACTGGCTCGGAGCGGGGTCGGCGAGATAACCGGTGCTGTACACCCCGAAGTACACCCCGGTCGTGCTGCCCTGCAGCTGTCTGGGGTCGCGGCCGGACCGTTCGATCGCCTCCCAGCTCAGCTCCAGCATGAGCCGCTGCTGCGGGTCCATCACCGCCGCCTCGCGCGGGCCGATGCCGAAGAACGCGGCGTCGAACTGGTCGACCTGGGTGAGGTAGCCGCCGCGGAAGGTGTAGGCCTTGCCTTCCGCCGCCGGATCCGGGTCGTAGAGCCCGTCGACGCTCCAGCGTCCTGGCGGCACCTCCGACAGACCGTCGCGTCCGTCGTCCAGCAGGCGCCACAGCGCTTCCGGATCGTCGGCGCCGCCGGGAAACCGGCAGGCCATCGCGATGATCGCGATGGCGTCGTCGCTGCGCTCCTGCTGCGGAACGGGCGCGTCCTCGGTTGCGGTATGGTGCAGCGCCGCCACGACTTGCGCGATGGTCGGGTGCTCGAAGAACAGGTTGGTGTCCAGACTCCGCCCGACCCGGTCGGAGAGCTCCACGACGAGTTCCACCAGATCCGCTGAGCCGAGACCGAATTCGACCAGCGGCCGATGCACGTCGATGCGCGCCGGATCGAGGTAGGCCAGCCGGGCGATGATCTCCACCAGCCAGCTCCGCATCTCCTCGGCGCCGAGCGCCTCGCCTCGCGGTGCGCCCGGCGGTGCACCGACCTCGTCGAGTTCGCCGCGGACAGGCGACACCGGCGCGAACTCGTCGTCGAGATACGCCGCGCGGCAGGCTTGTCGCTGAACTTTGCCGCTGCTGGTCTTGAGCAGGGCGCCGGGCCGGATCAGGACCACCGATCGCAGCGTCAGCGCGTGTTCCGCGCCGATCGCCGCGCGGATCGCTGCTTCGGCGTCGGCGAGCTCGGCGGGATCCTCGGTGCGCATTTCGGCGACCACCACGGGCAGCTCTCCGTCGATGCCCCCGTCCACCGAGAACGCCGCGACGCACCCCGGGCGGACGGCCTCGTGCGCGGACTCGACCGTCGACTCCAAGTCCTGCGGATAGTGGTTCTTGCCGTCGATGATCAGCACATCTTTGCGCCGGCCCGTGACGAACAGCTCACCGCCGGAGAAGAATCCGAGATCGCCGGTGCGCAGGTAAGCGCGATCGTCATCGTCCAACCCGGCATGGAAGGTCTCGGCGGTAGCCGTCTCGTTGCCCAGATACCCTGCGGCGACACTGGTTCCGGTCACCCAGATCTCGCCCTCGACGCCGTCGGCGCACGCGGTGTGCCGGTCGGGATCCACGATGACGATCGACAGCCCTTCGGCCGGGCGCCCCACACCGACCAGCTCGGACCGGCCGGGCGGCAGGATCACCGTCGGCGGCGCGCCGAGCCGCGCGGCGCTGACGATGAGCGTGGCCTCGGCCAAGCCGTAGACCGGCTGGAACGACTCCGCCCGGAATCCCGTACTCGCGAAGGTGTCGGCGAACCGGCGCACCGTGGCCGGACGCACCGTCTCCGCACCGTTGAACGCCACTCTCCAGCAGCTCAAGTCGAGGCGGTCGATCTGTTCGGAAGTCATGCGGCGCAGGCACAGCTCGTAGCCGAAATTGGGGCCGCCGCTGGTGTGCGCGCCGAACGCGGAGACCGCTTGTGGCCAGCGCTCGGGGCGCTGCAGAAAATCTCTGGGCGACAACAGCACCGCGTTCGCGCCGACGAACATCGTCTGCAACACGGGGGCGATGAGCCCCATATCGTGATACATCGGCAGCCAGCTGACGAACAGCGCGTCGGTGAGCGAAGCCAGCAGATCCGGCGTATGGCCCAGTGCCGTGGCGATGGCGCGTTCGTTGTGCAGCAGGTTGGCGTGGGTGACCACGACGCCGCGCGGCGCGCTCGTCGAACCCGAGGTGTACTGCAGGAAGGCGACCGAGTCCGGCCCGACGGCGGGCCTGCGCCACGAGGCCGCCGCGTCGTCGGGGATCTCGTCGGTCGCCAGCCAGGCCGGCTCGCCCAGTTCGGGCAGGTGCTCGATCGGCGCGGTGGCGTCGGCGCGGACCTGGGCGGTGGTGAGCACCGCGTCCACGCCGGCATCGGCGACCAGGTGCCGCAACCGCCGCAGGGAGCGGGAGTCCAACTGCGGCAGCGGGGCGGGCACGGCGACGACGTTCGCGGCCAGACAGCCGAAAAAGCTTGTGATGAAATCCAATCCGGACGGGTACAGCAGCAGAGCCCGGCGGATGCCGCGATCCTGCAACGCGGCGGCGATCGCCCGCGCCCGGGCAGACACCCCGGCATAGGTGATGTCGTCGATGGGGCCGTCGGCGTCGCCGGTGCGCAAGAAGCGGTACGCGGTCGCGGCGGGCACGGTCTCGCCGCGGGTGAGCAGGATATCGAGGAACGAACGGTAATCGGTCATGCGGTACAACCTTCGGAACTCGACGGTCACGGTTGTCGTGCGCTCGCCGGTCGCCGCCGCGATCGGTCCGCGGCGGCCGACCGGCAGCTCATGGTCGGGGGGTCGCGGCGGCGAGTTTCTCGACGGCGTCGACCGCCGCGGGCACGCCGTTCTCCTTCGCGGCCGTGTGGCCGACCTCTGCCGCTCGCTGCCGCGCCTGGGGCGTCAAGACCTGCGCCAACGCGCGATGCAGACGATCGGTGGTGATCGTGCGATACGGGAAGGTCGCTCCGATGCCGAGCGCGGCGATGCGCCAGCCGTAGAAGAATTGATCGCTGTGCACCGGGATCACCACGGCCGGGATCCCCGCTCGCACCACGTCATGGGTGTTGCCGCTGCCGCCGTGGTGCACCACCGCGGCGCACCGCGGCAGGACGCGGTCGTAGTCGAACGAATCGATGATCAGCAGGCTGCGGTCGGCGCTGAACCCTTTCGGGAATCCCTCGCCTTTCACCGTGACGAGTGCCCGTGCGCCCAAGCGCGCGCAGACCGTCGCGATCATCTCGCGGCATTCCACCGGATCCAGCACGGGCATTCCGGTCATGCAGAAATAGATGGGCGGTGACCCTTCGCCCAGCCACGCGTCGAGCTCCGGATCGATGACCGCTTCGCCCCAGGCGTCACGCAGCGGCTGCGGCAGAACGGAAGCGCCCACGATCGTCGCGCGGTCCGGCCAATCGTGCGGCTTGGGCAACAGCATCGGGCTCACCATGTGGACCAGCGGTATCCGCTCCGCGCGCAGGCGCCGGAAAGGATTGCGCGGCCTGCCGGGCAGGCCCATGTGACGGCGCAATTGCCGGTCGACCTTGCGATACAGGAACGTATAGGACCATTCGAACAGGCTGTAGCTCGCCCGTGACAGCGTGCGCGACGAGGTCATGTTCTTCGCCATGAACGACGACGGGAACTCATCGGTGCGTTCGAGCGGATAGGGCAGGCAGCCCAGTACCGGCGTCCCGGTCTTCTCGCGGAACTCCATCGCCCACGGCAGCGTCGACGCGCAGGCGACGACGACGTCCGCGGACGTGCAGGCGCGCAGGAGTACCTCGTGCATCGCGACACCGCGCTCACCTTCGATGATCCGCACCGTGTCGAGCATGATGCGCACGAACGGCAGCGTCTTGCCGGAGGCCAGCGCCCGCTTGGCCGCGGTCGTCTCGAGCAGTTCCGCGGCGTCGAAGGGGATCACATGGGGTTCGAAGCCCGCGTTGCGCACGATCTGCGCTTGATTGCGGGTGGCGGTGATGTCCACCTCGTGACCGCGGGCGCGAAATTCCTGCGCCAACGCGAGATATGGTTGATGATCGCCCCGGGTACCTGCGGGCAACAAGGCCACACGCATACTATCGACTTCCGCTCGTGCACTGGGCTCGTCCGGCCGGATCCCACGAATCGGCCGACATCTGGTTCGTTGTCGGGGTCCGCCTCCCGCGGACGTCCGCTCGCTCGACAGAGTTCGGAACGGTACTCGGCCCCCCGCCGTTCTCAACGGGCCGATTGCCTGTCTGCAGAATCGAGAGTTGGTCCTTTCGTTCGAACGATGAGCCGACGGACCGCGCCGAACCCGGCGTGGTCGGTTCCGCGAAACCGGCGCAGGCCAGTATCCCGGCTCGACCGAGCGTCGTCCAGACTAGGCGCGGACCGGGGTGCGTTCTTCTCAGTGCTGGGAGGTAGCGGCCCGGGAACGCACGGCCGAGCCGACCGGAAAACAAGGTGCGTCAAGCGGATCCGGCGCGCTACGGTGCCCGGATGCGCGATACCGACGATTACTTCGGCGAGCAGGTCGCGGCCAGCTATGACGAGTCCTCGGCCGCGATGTTCGAGCCGGGCGTCGTCGACCCGGCGGTGACCTTTTTGGCAGAGTCGGCCGAAGATGGCCCGGCCTTGGAATTCGGCATCGGAACGGGGCGGATCGCCTTGCCGCTCGCCGCGCGCGGAGTTCCCGTGCACGGCATCGATACGTCACCCGCGATGCTCGCCCGGTTGCGTGCCAAGGCCGGCGGCGACGAGATCGCCGTGCCGTCGGAGATTTCGCGTCCACGAAGCTGACGTCACGATTCTCGCTGGTCTACCTCGTGTTCAACACGATCATGAACGTGACCACCCAGGCGGGTCAGGTCGCCTGCTTCCGCAACGCGGCGGCCCACCTCCGACCCGGCGGCCGCTTCGTCGTCGAAGTCATGATGCCCGGACTGCGCGGGCTGGCGCCCGGCCGCAACACGGTGCTGTCTCGGACCGGATCGTCGAAATGGGCCTACGACGAGTACGACATCGCCACGCAGACGATGAGTTCGAACTACATCGAGGTCGTCGAGGGACGCGGCAGCTACCGATCGATTCCGTTCCGCTACGTGTGGCCCGCGGAATTGGACCTGATGGCCGAGATCGCCGGCCTGCGGCTGGATGCGCGGTGGGACGGGTGGACACGCGAACCGTTCACCAGCGAGAGCCGCGGACACGTCTCCGTCTGGCAGAAGCCCGGCGGCTGAGCCCGGCGCTGCGGGTTGCGTCGTCGTCCGAGGCGACGTGTCCTCGCCGTTCGTGAGTCGAACGCGCGGAACGCGCTGGGGCGTACCGATCCCGTCACCACACGCGATAAGGCACGGTGGCGGTATAGCCGGTGGTGCGGTCCAGGAGGACGGTCAACCGCAACTGCCAATAGCCGGGGAGGGCAACGCGCACCGGTTGGGAAACGAAATAGTGCGGGCCCAGTTCGACGGGCTCGATCCGTCGGAAGGGAACGTCGATGGGGCCCGAGGCATCGCCGGTACGGGTCAGTCGGCCGGTGACGGCGGAGGCGTCGATCGGGGTTCCGCTCGCGTCGCGCAGGTGGACGGTCAGCTCTTGTTCGCCCGCACCGGCGCCGTCGACGGTGACCTCGGCTCGTGCCCGGCCGAGGTCGGCGGTCACCGTGATCCGCGGGTCGTAGGCGTCCCTGGCCGGTGTCGTGCCCGCGAGGACGCCGGTCACCACCAGAACGGCCGCCAGAAGGACGAATTCGAGGCGCAGCGCCGAGTGCGGAACGCGGCCGCGAACGATTCGTCGCGCGGCGAGCACCACACCGGCCGCGGCGAGCACCAGCGCCGATTTGAGCAGCAGGAGCCGACCCCACGACGTCGTCCACAGTGCCGCGAGCGGGTCGACCGAGCGGAGGCTCTGATAGACGCCGGTCAGCGCGAGCGCGGTGACGGCGGCGATCGCGACGCGGCCGAAGCGCGGGAGCAGGGCGGATCGGTCGGGCCGCCGCCGGACCGCGACGGCCAGCACGACGGCACCCACCCACAACGCCATCGCGAGCACATGGACCGCGGTGGAGAACAACGCGGCGGGTCGGTCTCCCCCTGCCAGGGCGTGGCCCGACGCCGCCGTCGCCACGACGATCACCGCTCCCGCGACGGCGATCACTTTCGGTCGCGACCGACCGGCCGCGAGCGCGGCACCGGCGACAGCGCGCACCACGGCCGCCACACCCGGCGAGGATGTGAGAGCCTGCGCCCACACCTGTGGATCGGCCCAGCCGTCGGGGCCGGTGAGGCGAGCCGGTGTCATGGCGAGCGCGAGCAGCGAGACGGCGACGACGGTGGCCGACCCGATCCCGGTCAGTTGCGCGACCAGCGCCGTCCTGGTCCCCGCACGCCACACCAGCAACGTCACCCCGGGGACGCCGACCGCGAGCACCACACCGAGATATCCGACGGCGGTGAGCATCCTGGCTACGCCGTCGGCGGTGACCGCGATCGGATCACGAGGTGGATCGCCGAGGGTCAGGTCGGGCGGCACCCGGATACCGAACACACTGGAACCGCTGACCGTGTGACCGTCCGCGGACAGCACCACCCAGCTCAGCAGATACGTCCCAGTGGGCAGCTCGGGCCGCACTCCGACCACGACGGCACGGCCGCCGTCGGCGGCCGACACCGCCTCGGTGTCGACCCGGCGGCCGTCCTTGTCGGAGACAGTGACACCGGCGCCCGCCGCCGTCACCGGTTCGTCGAAACGCACCGTCACCCGCGTCGGAGCGTCCGGGATGGTCGCACCGTACGCGGGGTCGGTGGCGACGAGCACGGCATGCGCCGACGCGACCGCCGACGGAGCCAGTACTACGGCCGCGACCGCGGACAGCCCGGCCAGCAGTACGCGTGCCCGGACGGTCACCGGCTGCGCGCGCCGCGCACGAACGGCGCCGCCGCCAGAGCCAGCGCGCCGAGCGCCGCCACCAGCGCGATCCAATCGACCCATCCACCGGAATCCGAATTCTGCCCCGCTACAGGCGATTGCGCGGACGCCGCCGCGGTGGCGCCGGGCGCCTGGTGCCCGCTGTGGCCGGATTCGGCGCTCAGACGCACCACAGGAGCCGGTTTGTCGGGCGGTGTCCCGTCGGTGCTGCGTTCGATCCAGGAGACCACGGTGCCGTCGCTGTAGGTCTGGATCGCGGGCAGCGCGAGTTCCCGGACATCCGGCAGCGGACCGAGCAGCAGCCGGAATTCCCCGAATTCCCCCGGCCGCACGGCGGACCCGGGTTGCGCGGTGAACGTCACCGACGACACCGCCGAGGTCACCGTCGCGCCGTGCCCGTTGTCGATCGGCGCGGGTAGCGTGGTGCGGCGCGTCGACACATCCCATCCGGGTGTCGTGGCGGTGCGTACGACGGCGAGCGGATGGTCCAGAGGCAGGCCGACTTCCAGCTGCACGGTGCCCGCCGTCTCGGATTCCGTGGGAACCCGCAGCGTGACCACGCTGTACCCGCCGGGGGCCGCGTCCGGTGCGCCGGCCGTGACGTGCGCGGCCGCGATTCCCGGTCCGGCGCACAGCCCGGCCAGCACCATCGCGGCCGTGGCGGCGAGACGTCTCACTGCGAACCTCCCTGTCGTTCTCCGAGTTCCCGCGCCGCGGCCGTGATGCGCGCGGCGTCGACGAGCGTGATGGCCCGCCCTTCGTGCGCCACCACGACCGGCCCGGAATGGCCGGAGATCCGGGCGGCGGCGCGGGTCAGCGGTTCCGTGGTGCCCGCCACCGGCAGCGGCGGTGCCAGATGAGCGATGACGGGGTCGTCGTCCGGCGCACCGGCCAGCGTCGTCGCGACCGCCGCGCCGAGGATTTCCGGTACCACGACCGGTCCGGCCTCGTCGCGCAGCAACAGCACCGGAAGTGCGGGTGCCGCGCCGAGCAGCGTTCGAGCGTGGGCGACGGTCGCATCCGACGGGATGGTGCGCGGACTTCCGGCGACCTCGCCCACCACATCGGCCACCGTCGGTCCGGTCACTCGGTCGCGCAGCGCGAAGCCGAAACGGCCGAGCCACTGGTCGTCGAAATATTTGGTGAGATAGGAGCGACCGGAGTCCGGGGCGATGACGGCCACCACGTCGTCCGACCGCAGTGTCCGCGCGACCCGCAGGGCGGCGGCGATGGCGGTTCCCGACGATCCGCCCAGCAACAGCCCCTCCTCGCGGGCGAGGCGATGCAGCACCTCCAGCGCCTCCGGGTCACCGATCCGCTCGATGTGATCCACGACGGCGGGGTGATACGAGGTGGGCCACTGGTCGTCCTCGGTGTCGGGATGCCGGTAGTGTCCGACGGATTCGACGTACCAGGCACGACCGTCGCCGCCGCCGTAGACGGAGGTCTCCGGGTCGGCGCCGATCACGCGGACCGCGCCCCCGGACACCTCTTTGAGGTACTCGCCCGCGCCGGTGACGGTGCCGCCGGTACCAACGCCCGCGACGTAGTGGGTGATTCGCCCGCCGGTCTGGGCCCAGATCTCCGGACCCGTCGTCCGGTGATGCGCCGCCGGATTCGCGGGATTGTCGTACTGCCCGGCGAACCACGCGCCCGGGATCTCGGCGGCCAGCCGGGTCGCGACCGTGCGCACGTGCTCCGGATGATCGGCCGGCCGCCCGCCCGGGGTCACCCGCACCTGTGCGCCGTAGGCGCGCAGCAGCGCGAGCTTCTCCTGGCTGGTCTTGTCCGGCACCACCACGATCGTGCGGTAGCCGCGTGTCGCGGCGATGGCGGTCAACGCGATGCCGGTGTTGCCGGAGGTCGCCTCCACGACCGTGCCGCCGGGCCGCAGCTCACCGGAGGCCTCGGCGGCGTCGATCATCGACCGCGCGGCGCGATCTTTCACGCTGCCCAGTGGATTGAGGTACTCGAGTTTGACGTATACCGTCGCGGTGATCCCCTCGGTGACCCGGTTCAGCCGGACCAGCGGGGTATTGCCGATCGCGTCGGTGACGGAGTCGAAGACCCCGCTCGTGCGCGGGTGGGTTGCGGTCATGCGACGGCCCTGCCTGTCTCGCCGAGCAGCCGCAGGATCTCGCCCCGCAGCCGCAGATATTCCGGATCATCATGCGTGCGGGGCCGGGCCAGTGCGATCGGCACGTCCCGCACCACCTTCCCGGGCCGGGCGGAGAAGACCACGACCCGGTCCGCCAGCCGCAACGCCTCGTCGACGTCGTGGGTGACCAGCACGGCGGTGAACCCGTCCTCCTGCCACAGCCGGACGATCTCGGTCTGCAGCGTGGCGCGGGTGAGCGCGTCGAGCTTGCCGAGCGGCTCGTCGAGCAGAAACAGCCGCGGCCGGTTCACCAGCGCCCGCGCCAACGCCACCCGCTGCGCCATCCCGCCGGACAGCTGCGCCGGATACGTGTCCCGGAAACCGTCGAGACCGACCAGTGCGAGGGCTTCGGCCACCCGGGTCCGGTCCTCGGCCAGGGTGCCGCGAGCCTGCGGTCCGAGCGCGACATTCTGCTCCACGGTCCGCCACGGGAACAATGTCGGATCCTGGAACATCAACGCCCGGTGCGGATCCGGGCCCTCGATCGGCGCACCGTCGGCGCGCAGCACGCCCCGCGACGGCCGCTCGAGTCCCGCGAGCAATCGCAACAAAGTCGACTTGCCGCACCCCGACGGCCCGAGCAACGCGACGAACTGCCCCGCTTCGATCCGCAGGGACACGTCGGTGAGCACCCGCAGCCGGCCCAGTTGCTGGGCGCGGGTCGGTTCGGGTGCGGGCCGCCCGAGCAGGCGCTCGACGACGTTGCGCGGGCGTGCGCCCGCCACCGCGAATTGATGTGAGACCGCATCGATCTCGACCGCGCTGCCGCGTGCCGCGCCGCTCACCATCGCACCAGATCCTTCTCCCAGGCCAGCACGCGGTTGCGGACACGGAACAGCAGCAGCATGAGCGTGCGGCACACCACCACCATGATCACGATCGCCGCGTACATCCGCGGATAGGCCGCCCACCCCTTGGTCCACTGGATGTACCAGCCCAGACCGTTCTTCACGCCGAGCAACTCCGCGACGGCCAGCGCGGCCAGCGAAGCGCCCAGACCCATGAACAGTCCGGTGAAGATGCTCGGCAGAGCGCCGGGCACCGCGACCCGCCAGACGAGGAAATGCTTGGACGCCCCGAGGGTCTGCGCGACATCGAAGTAGCCACGCGCGACCCCCGCGATGCCCGCGCGGGTGAGCACCGCCACCGGGAACCACACACCGAACGCGACCATGAAGATGCTGCCGCTGTAAGTGGTGGGGAACAGCACCAGCACCACCGGCAGCAGCGTGCCCGCCGGCACCGGGCCGACGGTCTGCAGCACCGGATTACCCCAGTAGGCAGCGAGTTTCGACCAGCCGAGAGCGATGCCGGTGCTCAGGCCCGCGACCGCGCCGATGACGAACCCGACCGCCAGCAGCAGCATCGAATGCCACGTGCTCGACGCGAGCAGTCCCGCGTCGCTGTAGAACACCAGCAGCATCTGCTGCGGCGACGCGAAATGCGGTGGTTGCAGCCACCCGGTCTTGGCGGTGGCGAATTCCCAGAACAGCGCCCAGACGCCGAGCACCGCGATCCACGGTGTCCAGTACCGCAGCCGCAGGGTGGCCGCGCGGTCGCGGTAGGCGTAGGCCGCCCACACCGTGAGCGCCGCCGTCCAGGCGGTGAACAGCACTCCGGCCGCCAGCGGCGCCGCGACGTCCAGTTCGTCCGGGACCGCGAGCGTCACCACCGCGGTCAGAGCCCACACCGCCCAGGCGAGCGCGAAGCCGAGCGTCGGCGGATAACGTGTCACCGCGGTTCCCGGCGGCCGCGTCGCAGGAGAGGCCGAATCGGCCCGGACGGGGGCGGTGTCGGCCGTTGTCGTCATCGCGGCGTCACCAGTTCAGCCCGAGATCCGCGTAGACCTTGCCGGCCAGCGCGTTCGGATCGGTCTTGCGGTCCAGGTAGCCGGTCTTGGCGAATTTGGCGATGCCGGAAGTGATCTCGCTCTCGAGTCGCGCCGCCGACGGGTTGTACCCGTAGGTCTTCAGGATCGCTTCGATGGTCGGCTGATCCGCCGCCACGTACTTGTTGTCGACTTCGATGGCCGCGGTCTGCGGGATGTTCGCGCCCGCCCATCGGCTGCCCTCGGCCCACGCGGTCACCAGCGCCCGCGCCACGTCCGGGTCCTCGCGCAGCAGCCGCCCGTTGATGGCGGTCGCGCAGCAGTAGAGCTGCCGGTTGGTGCCCTGGGAGTTGTTGGTCAGTTCGCGAGCCTTGCCCTTCAGTGTGGGCAGCAGCCCGTTGGGGTCGCTGGCCGCGATCGCGGCGATGTCACCGCGCACCAGCGCGTCGGTCAGCTGGTCGGCGGCGAAGACCCGCCAGTCGATGTCCTCGCTCGGGTTGATGCCCGCGTCGAGCAGGTCCAACGAGAAGAACGACATCGCCGAATCGCCGATCGCGCCGACGCCGATCGGCTTGCCCCGCAGCTCGGCGACAGACTTGATCGGGCTGTCGGGTGGCACCACGATGCGCAGGCAGCCCTCGTGCAGCCCGGCGGCGAGTTTGGCGTCGATGCCCTGTTCGATCGGTTTGAGCCAGGAGAAGAAGATGCCCGGCGCCGCGTCGAGTTTGCCCGCGCCCACCGCGTCCTTGATCTCGTCGCCGCCGGTTTTGACGATCTGCACGTTCAAGCCGTGCTTCTCGAAGATCTTCTCGTGATGCGCCACGTACAGCGGCGCCTCGCAGACGCCGCCGCCGTAGCCGATCTTCAGGGCGCGGTTCACCCCTCCGGCGCCGGGAGTGCGGCGTGTGGTGAGCCACGCGGCCAGGCCGCCGCCCGCGACCACCGCCGCGGCGATGCCCGCGCCCGCGAACAGCTTGCGCCGCGACAGTGCGGGAGTGTCCGGTTCCGCCGGTGCTGCCAGATCCTCGTCCTCCGGATCTACCTGGGCGGGCGGGTCCGCGGGCGCGGTGAGCGCGTCGTCCGGCTCGCCGCCTTGCTCCGGGGCGTGCTGATCGTCGTTGTCTGCCATGTGCTCGATGCCTTTCCCTGCTGGCCGACGGTTCACCGCGCCCGAGATTCCGGCGGGCAGGGCGCACCGATCAGCCGAAGCGCCGGAGGCTCTCAGGTTCGCAGCAACACCTTCGCGGAGACATATTTCGCGTCAGCGCGATCGAATTCGGCTGCCTTGTCGTCGCAGCGGCGGTGCGGGGAAGCGCAGGCGGTGGTGTTCGCAATTCGGGTGGGGTGCCGTCGATCTCGCGCGTTGTCCCGCTTCGGAGGTCCGGTTCACCGACGCGACCGACCAGTGTCGTCTTGCCCGGCACCGTCGCCGACGGCGGGATCGCGTGGATTGTTCGGCTGGCCGGAGCCGCTTCGGCCGATGGCGTTGCCGCTCGAAAAGTGAAATGCAGCGTGCGAATGTCGATTGCGCACATCGGTCACCGATAGCCCGCCACCGCGTCTTTCTCCGGTCGCGCTCGTCCTGGCAGGGCGGTTTGCCACTGCGCCGGGTGCGCGGGCAATATGTGGAGGCTCGACGGTTGCCGCAATAGCTGTTCGCCGCGAACCGTCCTGCGCCGCGAGGGGGACCCCGGTGTTCCGGGGGCGGAACCGATCTGTTATTTACTGGCTACGATTGTTTTTTCGACTGCACGCGCTCGGTAACCGTGAAGGGATTATCTGTATGGCACGCAAGGTCGTCGTGACACTGGTCGATGACTACGACGGCAAGTCTCAGGCCGAGGAAACCGTGTCTTTCGCCGTGGACGGCGTGGCCTACGAGATGGACTTGTCGACGGAGAATGCCGGTCAGTTACGCGGATTCTTCGAACAATGGGTTCCGTATGCCCGCAAGGTCGGCCGTGCGCGGCGCGGCCGCGGCGGTGTCATGCGGTCGGCGAACGACCGGGAACAAGCCACGGTGATCCGGGAGTGGGCGCGCAAGAACGGCATCGACGTCTCGGCGCGTGGACGTATCTCCGCCGAGGTGGTCGAGGCGTACAAGAAGGCGAACGGGTAGCTCCGGGACAGTTCGTCTCGGTTCGTGGCCGTCCTCGCGTCTGCGGGGACGGCCACGGCATTCTTACCGCGCCGCGCCGCGATAACAGCGCTCGACGGGGGTAAACGATCGGTATGACGGTCACGATAGGCGCTCCGAAGCAGGACCTGCCCCGCTCGCGCGGCGAGCTGTCGGAGGCGGTGGTGAAACTGCTGGGCAGCCGATCAGGTGGTTCGGTGCCGGTGCTGGTGCCGGGCTCGGTGGACCCGTACGGCGAAGACCTGCATCTGGCGCTGCACACCTGCTACGAACTGCACTATCACGGTTTCGCGGCCGTCGACGCGGGATGGGAATGGGACCCGGGTCTGCTTGGGCTGCGCGCCGCGCTGGAACAGCGATTCCTGCGCGCGCTGCGCGAGGACGTGCCCGGTGGCGACGATCTCGACGCGGAGCTGGAACGGTTGCTGGTGACGCCCGCCGACCCGGAGGGGCTGAGCCGTTTCCTGCGCGACGAGAGCGAATGGTGGCAGATGCGCGAATACTTCGTGCACCGTTCGATCTATCACCACAAAGAGGCCGACCCCTACGCCTGGGTGATTCCCCGGCTGCGCGGCCAAGCCAAGGCGTCGCTGGTGGCGGTCGAGTTCGACGAGTTCGGAGGCGGGCGCGGCGAGCGCGTGCACGCGCAGCTGTATGCCGATCTGCTGGCAGGCGCCGGGCTCAACCCGGACTATCTGCACTATCTGGATGTGGTGCCCGCGCCGATGCTCGCGCTGATGAACATGATGTCGCTGTTCGGGCTGCACCGGTCGTGGCGGGGCGCGCTGGTGGGGCATTTCGCCACGGTGGAGATCACCTCGCCGCCGGGCGCGCGGCGCCTGGTGGAGGCGCTGGAACGTTTGGCCGCCGACCCCGCGTGCCTGCTGTTCTACCGCGAGCACGTCGAAGCCGACGCGGTGCACGAGCAGGTCATGCGCACCGGCGTGATCGGCGATCTGCTCCGGCGGGAGCCCGAGCTGACCGAGTCGGTGGTATTCGGTATCCAGGTGACGAACCTGCTCGAGGACCGATTCGCCGATCATGTGCTCGACGCCTGGCGCGCGGGCCGCAGCTCGTTGCGGGAAACCGGCAGCGAGACGGTCAGCGGGGGTGATTGAGTACCGCTGGGCGGGCTATCCGGCGAATGTGATGTTGATTCGACCCCCCGGTGTCTATCCGCCGCAGCTGGACACCTGGCTGCTCGTCCGCGCTCTGTCCGAGGCGGGTGTTCCGAGCGGCGGGCACGCGGTGGACGTGTGTACCGGCACCGGCGCCTTGGCCGTCGCCGCCGCGTACGCGGGAGCCTCGAAGGTGACGGCGGTGGACGTGTCCAGGGCCGCGGTGGTGTCCGCCTGGCTGAACTGCCGGATGCGCGGTATCGAGGCCGAGGTGCTGCGCGGCGATTTCACCGCGGTCCTCGGGGGGCGCAGTTTCGACCTGGTGCTGGCCAACCCGCCGTATGTCCCGGCCCCCGTGGGGGCCCACACGCGCGGCATCGCTCGCGCGTGGAACGCGGGTTCCGGGGGCAGGGCGGTCCTCGACCAGTTGTGCGTGGCGCTGCCCGCCCTGCTGAAACCGCGTGGTGTCGCGTTGATCGTGCATTCGGCGCTGTCGGATCCGGATACGACGCTGGCCCAGCTACGCGAGCGAGAATTGAAGGCCGCTGTCGTGGCCAGGGCGACCGTGCCGTTCGGGCCGGTGCTGCGCCGCCGCGCGGACTGGCTGGAATCGGCCGGGCTGATCGGACCCGGCCAGCGTATGGAAGATCTGGTGGTGATCCGTGCCGACCGAATCCGGCAATGAGCAGTGGCGGCGAGTGACGCTCACCGCCGACGGCCCCGCGTTGATCGAGGGCCCGGTCGAGTTCGTCACCGCGGACGGCCGGACGGTGCGCTCCGACCGGTTCCTGGTGGCCTTGTGCCTGTGTAAGCGCTCGAAGAACTACCCGTTCTGCGACACCAGCCACCGTAAGCATCGCCGTTCGTCGTGACCGCGGGTCACTTCGGCGAACGGTCCGAGCGCAGGTCGCGCACGGTGTCGAGCAGCGCCTCGGCCGCGCAGGCGGTGGTCTGCTCGAGCACGTCCTCCGGTTCCCCGTCGAACTGATGGTGCCATGCGCGCACGTCGTGCTCGGTGGCGATCGCGAACCACACCGAGCCCGGCGGCTGTCCGTCCTGCGGGTCGGGACCGCCCGCGCCCGTGACGGCAACGGCGACAACGGCATTCAGCAGGCTCCGGACACCGGTGGCCATCGCTTCGGCCGCGGGACGTGACACGACCGGCACGTCGGGCACCCCGAGAACCGTTCGCTTGACCTCCGAGCTGTAGGCGACGAGGCCGCCGCGAAACCAGGTGGAAGAGTCGGGCGCGGCGCCGAACGTGGCGCACAGCCTGCCCGCGGTGAGCGATTCGGCGACCGCGACGGTGGTTTCCGAGCGCTGCGCCAATTCGGCCAGCTCGTGTGCGTAGTCGTCGGCGTGGGGCATCTTCGTCCTTCCTGTGCTGTCCGCGGCTCACCATACGACCCGCTGAGGGTCCGGCCGCGCGGCGGACGTCGCGGTTTCGGGGGCGCGGCGCCGGGAATGTCGGCAGAGAACCGGCCCCGACGCAAGGAGAAAGCGATGACCACCGACGCGATCGTGCTGCTTCGTGACGACCACAAGGCGATCCGAAAACTCTTCCGGGAGTTCGAGAAAGCAGGCGACGACGCCATCCGGACCAAGGCGAACGTGGTGAACAAGATCATTGCGGCGCTCACCGTGCACACCTATCTCGAGAACGAGTGCATGTACCCCGAGGTGCGCAAGCTCGTCCCCGAGCTCGAGGACGACATCCTGGAGTCCTACGAGGAGCACCACGTCGCCGACGTGCTGGTCAGCGAGCTGGCGACGATGAAGCCCGACGACGAGCACTTCACCGCCAAGACCACCGTGCTGATCGAGAACGTCGACCACCATATCGATGAGGAGGAGAACGAGTGGTTCCCGAAGGTGCGGGAACGCCTGGGACGTAAGCAGCTCCAGGAGATCGGGGCGCGGCTGCAAGAGCTCAGGAAGAAGGCGCCGACCTCGCCCGCGCAGCCGTCGGCTTTGAAGGCGCCGATCGCCCGGACAGACGCGCCGCGCCGCAGCAGGAACTCCACGGCCGCATCCAGATTGGCGGTCGAGGCCTTCGCCGCCTCATCGAGGATG
>NZ_JBEXME010000038.1:0-43156 GCF_040610355.1 Nocardia sp. NPDC004168
ACGCGCTGGTCACCCGCGCCGAGGACAAGAACAATCCGGTCTATCTGCAGCTCGCCGAGCTGTGGCACGACATGCGCGGCGCCGATTCCGAGTTCACCGGGGCCGCGCCCCGGATCGGATCAGGACAGGTCTACCTGGACGACCTTGGCCGCGCCGACGGACTCGGCGATCGCGGCCTGGACGTCGGCGGGCACCTCGCGGGCCACGCGCAGCACCACGGTGGCGCCCTCCTTGTCGACGTCCTGGGTCAGCTGCGCGGCCAGGATGTCGACCTCGGCCTCGCCGAGTTTGGTGCCGATCTTGCCCAGCGCGCCCGGCCGGTCGTCGTAGTTCAGGATGGCCAGGTTGAGGCCCTCGGCGCGCATGTCGTAGTTGCGGCCGTTGACGTTGACGATCTTCTCCACCAGCTGCGGCTCGGTCAGCGTGCCCGCCACGTTCAGGGTGCTGCCGTCGCCGAACACGGCGCGCAGGTCGACGACGCTGCGGTGGCTCGGGCTCTCCGTCGCGGTAGTGACCTCGGCGGTGATGCCCCGCTCCTTGGCCAGCGCGGGCGCGTTGACGAAGGTGACCTGGTCCTCGACCAGCGCGGAGAAGATGCCACGCAGCGCGGACAGCTCCAGTACGCCGACCTCTTGCGCGGCCAGCTCGCCGCGCACCTGCACCTCCACGCTGACCGGCAGCTCGTTGGACAGCGCGCCGAGCAGGGCGCCCTGCTTGCGGACGATGTCCAGCCAGGGGGCGACCTCTTCGCCGACGGCGCCACCGGTGACGTTCACCGCGCCGGGCACGAACTCACCGGCGAGCGCCAGCAGCACCGACTTGGCGACGTCGGTGCCCGCGCGGTCCTGCGCCTCGGAGGTGGAGGCGCCCAGGTGCGGGGTCACCACGACCTGCGGCAGGTCGAACAGCGGGCTGTCGGTGCACGGCTCGGTCTCGAACACGTCCAGGCCCGCGGCGCGCACGTGGCCGGACTTGATCGCCTCGGCCAGGGCGGCCTCGTCGACCAGGCCACCGCGCGCGGCGTTGACGATGATCACGCCGGGCTTGGTCTTGGCGATGGCCTCCTTGCCGATGATGCCCTTGGTCTCCGGGGTCTTCGGCAGGTGGATCGAGATCAGATCGGCACGCTCGAGCAGTTCGTCCAGGCTGAGCAGCTCGATGCCGAGCTGCGCGGCGCGCGCGGGCGACACGTAGGGGTCGTAGGCGACGATCTTGGTCTCGAAGGCGGCCAGTCGCGCGGCGAACAGCTGGCCGATGCGGCCGAGGCCGACGACGCCGACGGTCTTGTCGAAGATCTCGACGCCGTTGAACTTGCTGCGCTGCCAGGTGTGCTCACGCAGGGTGGCGTCCGCGGCCGGGATCTGGCGGGCGGCGGACAGCAAGAGGGTGACCGCGTGCTCGGCGGCGGTGTGGATGTTCGAGGTGGGCGCGTTCACGACCATGACGCCGCGCTCGGTGGCGGCGGGAACGTCGACGTTGTCCAGGCCGACGCCCGCGCGAGCGACGATCTTCAGGTTCTTCCCGGCTTCCAGGACCTCGGCGTCGACCGTGGTCGCCGACCGCACGAGCAGCGCGTCGGCCTCGGGCACCGCGGCCAGCAGGGCCGGGCGGTCCGGTCCGTCCACCCACCGGACCTCGACACCGTCACCGAGCGCGTCGACGGTCGACTGGGCGAGCTTGTCGGCGATCAGAACTACAGGACGGCCTGCTTGGCTCACGTGGAGTACTCCTGGGGAATGGGGTCGGCAATTACCGCCGACCAGCTTAGTGCGCGCGATTTCCGACCCGGCTACCACCTGGTGGGCGGCCGTCGTCAGTCCCGACGCTGGCAAAAATATGCAGACCGGTCTACAGTCACCGCATGGGCGTCAAAGGCACCGAGACTCGCGGCAAACTCGTCGACGCGGCGCGCACGCTGGTGGAGCGGCACGGTTACTACGGCGCCGGGCTCAACCAGATCCTGGCGGCCAGCGGGGCGCCGCGCGGATCGTTGTACTTCCATTTCCCCGGCGGCAAGGATGAATTGGTCGCGGCGGCGGTCGCCCAAGCGGGCAAGGAGATCGCCGCGCTGATCGACACCATCGAGCCCGGCGATGCCGCCGAGGCCGCGAGCAGGCTGCTCCGAGCGTTCGGCGACCGGCTGGAAGCATCCGGCTGGCAACAAGGCTGCCCGGTCGCCACCGTCGCCCTGGACGTCGCGGCGGCGAACGACCCGATCCAGGCCGAGTGCGCCGCCGCCTACGCCGCATGGGAGCAGGCGCTGCGCATCCGGCTGCGGGCCGACGGCCGTGACGATGCGGACGATCTGGCGGCAGCGGTGCTCGCGATGGTCGAGGGCGCACTGCTGCTGGCACGTGCGCAGCGAAGCCGTGAACCCTTGGAACGGGTCGAACGCACACTGCGCGCCATGATCTGAGGCCGAATCCGCCGATACCGCAAGGAGTTTTCCATGTCCCCAGAATATGTAGACCGGTCTAGTAAGGAGGATGTCATGTCCGACAGCATCGTTTTCGGAGCCGCCGGGTTCCTCGGCCGCAATGCGGTCGCCCGCCTGCTCCAGCAGGGGCATTCCGTCGCCGCCGCATTGCGTGCGGGCAGCGCGGAGCGGCTCACCAGTTGGCTGCGCAGACAAGGCGTGGACGAGAGCGGGTTGGAGATCCTCACCTGTGACGTGACCGCGCCGGACCTCGGCCTGCCCGCCGAGTTCGATTCGTCCGGCGTGCGCGACGTGTACAACTGCGCGGCCCGCTTCGCCTTCGGGCTCGCCCCCGAGGACGCGTACGCGGTGAACGTCACCGGGGCGCTGCGGGTGCTGGAATGGGCCGCCGCCCTCCCCGAGTTGCGACGCGTCGTGCACATCACCGGGTACCGGATCACCGTGGAGGAATCCGAGGAGCAGCACTACGAGAACGGCGCGTACGGCGCGTCGAAGTTCGAATCGGATCCGCTGCTGCGCCGCCGGGCGGCGGAACTCGGCGTCGCGCTGACCATCGCGAACCCGAGCAGCGTCATCGGCCCCGGTCAATACATCGGGCTGGCGAGCGTCGTCGAGGATCTGTGGAACGGGCGGCTCCCGGCTCTCCCCGGCGGGCCCGAGACCTTCGTGCCCATCGTGGATCTGGACTACTTCACGGATTTCTTGATCAGCCTGCCCACGCTGCCCGATACCGCGGGCCGGTCCTACACGGTTCTGGATGATCGGACTCCCGTGCTGCCGAAGCTTGTTCGGCTACTGGCGGATCACCTGGGCGTCCGTGCGCCCCGGTTCTCGATTCCGGTCGGCGTCATCTCGAAGCTTCCGCCCACACTCACCGGCGCCGACCCGGAGACGCTCAGCTTCATCGCCGACGACCGCTACGACACATCGGCGGCGCTGGAAGTGGCGCGCCGAGCCGGTCTCACCATGCCGCCGACCGAGGCGACCCTCCTGGGCTGGGCCGACCATCTCGTGGCCACCCGGTTCGGCGCGGTGGCCGATGACCCGACAGCCGGTTTCGCCGACGGTGTCTGGGTCGGCGGCGAGCGCGTCCGCCCCGCTTACGTCCTGGCGCACGGCCTTCCGCTGGACGGCGAGTCGTGGAACGAGGTGCGCGCGGAACTGGACGGGCCCGCCCTGGTCGTGGACCTGCCCGGCCTCGGGCGTTCGGCGCCCGGGGATCGTGACGCGGTGCTGCCGGGATTGCTCGCTTCGGTGCACACGCGCCCCGTTCTGGTCGGCCACTCGCTCGGCTGCGGCCCGGTGCTGCGGTACGCGGCGCAGCATCCCGACCGAGTCTCCGGCGTGGCGCTGGTCGCGCCCGCCTTCTTGCAGCCGCGGTCGGGCCGGCTGCTGCGCTCGCCACTCGCGACCGCGGCGATGCGCCGGAGCTCGGCGGCGGCCTTGTCGAAACGGCTCGGCGTGCCCGAGAGCGACGCCATCGCGAGCGCGGCGGCGAACCTGCGCAGGCCGGGCGTCGCGGGTCGAACGGTCGGCGCGTTGCGCGAGGCGAGCGCTCCCGCGCGGCGTGCAGAGTTGCGAACTCTGCTGGAACGGATCGACGTGCCGGTGCGGATCATCGCCGGTTCCGACGACCCGATCACCGCTCCGACCGCGCGAGAGCGGATTTCGATCGAAGGCGCGGGCCACTACCCGCAACTGACCCACCCGGCCCAGGTGGCGGCAGAACTCAGCCGGATCTCCGCCGTCGCGGCGCAGGGCTGATCTCGCACTCCGACATCGCGGCGCAAGGCTGATCTCCGACTCCGGCGTCGAGGGCACGGGGCCACACCCACCGCTGACCACGCGGCACGAGGCCGATCCCGACCGCCGACATCCCGGCCGCGCGGCCGATCCCGCCCGTTGCGGGGCGCGGCTTGTCGACGCGCAGCACACGCGGCCGCACTGTGCTTCGACCTTCCCGGCATCGGCGCGGACCTCATCGCGGCGGAACCCGACCACCCCGGCTCGTCCACCAACCGCACATAGCGGCGGGCCCCCACACCACCAGGTGCGGGGGCCCGCTCGGCCACGCCATCGGTCGGCGCGCGACCCGGTCGACTCTGCTCGACCGTTACGTCGGTCAGCGGCCGCCGAAGGAACCCGTCCACAGGGTGTCGACAAGACCGTGCAGCGCGGCGCCAAGGGTGCCGAAAAGACCGTTCAGGGCAGCGCTACCGGTGTCGATGATAACGGGGATCATGGAAATACCTCTTCCTCGAAACTTATCCAGTCGAACTGGCTGACACGGGGCATGTCGGCGCCGGATCGGCGACAGTTACAGAATTCGAATGTTTGGTAATGCAGACCACATATCAATCGAAATGTGACTCACGACACTCATCCCATTGCGAATGAGCTGGGAATCTATACGTTTGTCCAGGTCAAGACACCGAAAGCGCTAGAAGATTTCCCTCGCTAATAGAAGTCGAATGCGACATTCCAGAAAAACTTCGTACGAATCTCGCGCCGCGTCCGGGAATGAGGCCGCCGAGTGATTCGAGCCACTTCGACAAACCCGGCAATAGAGATACCAAATAACTTTCGAATACGTCGAAGGGGTAGACGGAGAAATGCTCGGCTCCACGTCGGCGGCCCTGTTCCCGATTCTCCGGGTGCCGCGGCGGCAGACCGTCAGGATGCCCCGACAGTGACCGATCGCACATCTTCGGACGGCTTGGTGGCCGCGACGGCGCGGGAGAACGCGCGCACCCGCGGTGTCTCGCGATACCGACGCCACACCAGTCCGAGCCGGGACTCGGCGATCCCGGTGACCGGCACGAAGGCCACCGGCCGTCTGCGGTGGGAATCCGCGGTGGGATGACACAGCAACATCGCTCCGCGGCCGGCCGCCACCGCGGCGAGACCTTCTTCCAACGTGCCGACCTCGGGCCCGGAGCGCACCCTTCGACCGCCCGGCGTGACGTCGAGCGCCTGAGCTCTGCGCCAATACTCCGGCGCGGGCGCGCGCACTCCTATCAGTGGAAGAGCGGCGAGTTCCTCTACCGACAGTTCGGCCCGGCCCGCAAGCGGGTGGGCACTGGCCAGCGCGAGCGTCTGCGGCTGCCCCGCGAACACCGAGCCGAGCACGAGATCTCCCTCGCCCATCGGCAGCAGCACGACGGCGGCGTCGACCTCGTCGCGCCGCACCGCACCAAACGGGTCGGCCAGCGGTATTTCGACCAGCTCGGCCGAGCAGTCCGGGTGCCACTGCTGGAACAACTCGACCGCGGCCATCAGGTGATCGTTGCCCGCGCCTTGGAATCCGATGCGCAAGATCCCGTCCGCACCCCGGGCGGCGGCGCGAGCATCGTCGACCGTCGCGCGCAACGCGGCATAGGCGGGCCGCAGCGCGGCGAGGAAATCCGCGCCGAGCGGGGTCAACCGGACGGTGCGACTGGTCCGTTCCACCAGCTGTCCGCCGATGCGCCGCTCCAGCGAGCGCAGTAGCTGGCTCACCCGGCTCTGCGACACATACAGCCGAGCACCGGCCCGCCCGAAGTGCAGTTCCTCGGCGAGCGCGAGAAACGCTTCCAGTTCACGGACCTCCAGCCCACTCATCTGCTTCCCTTCCACGGTCGATGAGTCCAGCTCATAGAACTATGAGACCTTCGCCGTTGTTTCCCCATACCGGGAGCCTTTTGTCTGGAAGACATGACACAGGTTCGAGAAGTCGTTGCTTCGCAGCCGGTTTCGTCGCTACGCGGTTGGCTCGGAGTGGGCGCGGTGGCAGCGGGCACGTTCACGGTGGTCACCGCCGAGATGTTGCCGGTCGGACTGCTCACTCCGATCGGCTCGGCGCTGCGAGTGAGCGAAGGCCGCGCCGGTCTCGCGTTGACGGTGACAGGCCTGGTCGCCGCGCTGGCCGCGCCCTTGGTCACCGCGACGCTGCGCCGAGTCGAGCGCAAGGTGGTGCTGTGCGGATTGCTGGCGCTCCTCGCGCTGGGCAATCTCGGCGCGGCCGCCGCCCCCACCTTCGGCGTGCTGATCGGGGCGCGGGTGCTGGTCGGCGTCGGCATGGGCGGGGTGTGGGCGATCGCGGCGAGCCTGGCCGCGCGGCTGGTGCCCGCGCGATCGGTCGCCGCCGCGACCTCGCTGGTCTTCTCCGGCGTCGCGGTCGCGTCGGTGCTCGGCATTCCGGCCGGAACTTTCTTGGGTGGGCTCGCCGGGTGGCGGATCGCGTTCGTGGCCGCGGCCTGCCTGGCAGTACTGGTGCTCGCGGCTCTGGCGGTGCTGCTGCCGCGTCTGCCCGCGACGGAAACCTCGGCATTGCGTGGCGTGTTGCGACTTTCGCGGCAGCCCGGCTTGCGAATCGCCTTGCTCGTTGTCGCATTCCTGGTAACCGGCCACTTCACCGCCTACACCTATGTGCGGCCTGCGCTCGAGCGAGCGACCGGCGTCGATGCGGAAACGCTCGGTGCGCTGTTGCTCATCTACGGGATCGCCGGTGTCGCAGGCAATTTCGGCGCGGGCACCGCTGCGGCGCGGGCACCGCGGAAGACCTTGATCGCGATCGGCTCGATTCTCGCCGCGACCACGATCGCCTTGCCTGCGCTGGGCGCCTCCCTGCCGGGGGCTGTCGTGCTGATGATCGTGTGGGGCGTGGCCTACGGCGGGGTCTCGGTGAGCACGCAAAGCTGGGTCTTCGCCGCGGCGCCGCAGGCGAAGGAAGGCGCGTCCGCGCTGTTCGCGGGTGTTTTCAATGCCGCCATCGCGCTGGGGTCGCTGACCGGCGGTCTGGCGGCGGACGCGATCGGCGTGGCCGCCGCCATGTGGCTGGGCGGGACGCTCGCGCTCATGGCCGTGCCGGTCGCCGCGCTCGGAAGGGGCGTCCACCGGTCCTGAACGACGAAAATGCAGCTGCGACAACCGCGCTGCGGCACCTACCATCGCTCCATGTCTCTGCGCGCGATACCGGATTCGATGGACCCGACGGTGGTCGGGTCCATCGATCGCGAGCTGGACCGGGTGGAGCTGGACCACCGGGTGTCGATCCGGTTGGCGATCGAAAGCGGCAGCCGCGCGTGGGGCTTTCCGTCTCCCGATTCGGACTACGACTGCCGGTTCGTCTACGTCGCCACGCTGGAGACCTACCTGTCCCCGTGGCGCACCCGCGACGTGGTGGAGACGCCGCTCACAGACCTGCTCGACGTGAACGGCTGGGATCTGGCCAAAGCGCTGCGCTTGCTGGTGCAGGGCAACGCCGTGCTGATCGAATGGCTGATGTCGCCGATCGTGTACCGCGGCGACCCGCTGTTTCGCGACCGATTGCGCGCGCTGGCCGATGAGGTCGCCGACCGTGACAGGGTCGCCCGGCACTATCTGCACCTGGGCGCCAAGCAGTGGGAGCTGTTCGAGCGCACCGGATCGCTGAAGAAGGTGTTCTACGCGCTGCGTCCGGCGATGGCACTGCACTGGCTGCGCGAGCGTCCCGGGGCGGCGGTGGCGCCGATGCATCTGCCCACACTGTTGCGGCAGTGCGAACTGCCCGCGGAGTTGTCGGCGGCGGTAACCGAGCTGACCGACCTCAAATCACGAACCCGCGAGATGGGCAGCGGTTCGGCGCCCGCGCCGATCTCCGCGTTCATCGCCGCCGAATTCGCCTGTGCGGAGGATGTTTTCGTTAAATCTCGGGGTCAGGACATCACTCGGGCCAGGGCGATCACCGCGGAGTTCTTCCGCTCCGAGGCACTGGCGGGCTGACGCCTACGAGGCGACTTTCCGATCGTCCTCGGCGACGGCGTCGGCGTAAGCCTGGGCGAGTCGCTGCGTGGCGGTCGGACGGTCCGGATCCGGGCGCGGGATGCCGAGGTGGCCCTCGCGCAATTCGTCCATGAAATCCGCCCATAGCCGCGGACCGCCCGCCTCGAGCAATTCGGCGCGAACCCGGAGACGCTTGGTGGTCGGGCGGTGCCGCAGACCCCACGCGCCGAGCTGCGCCATGATCGGCACCAATTGGATGGCCGCTTCGGTGAGCCGGTATTCGGCCTTCTGGCCGGGCCTGGTGTCCGCACGGCTGAGCAGCCCGGTGGCCACTAGGCGCTTGAGCCGGTCGGACAGGATGTTGGAGGCGATGCCCTCCTCCGATCCGGCCAGCAGTTCGCGGAAGTGCCGCCGGTTGCCGAACATCACGTCACGCAGCACCAGCAGCGTCCACCGATCGCCGATCACCTCGATCGTCGCGTTGATCGGGCATCCCGAACGTCCCTCCTCGCGCATCCGGCACTCCTGTCGATCGTCAACTACTGCTTGCAATATACAACCAGTTGGACGTACGCTGCCGCATAACCGATTGCGAATTGCAATCACTTAGTGGGAATGAGTGGGCCATGCCGAAGCTGCGCGTACACAACCTGGCGATCTCCCTGGACGGCTATGTCGCCGGTCCGAACCAAGGGCCGGACAATCCGCTGGGCGAAAGCGGCACGCGACTGCACGAGTGGGTCTTCGCGACCCCTTACGCCAACCCGGAGGCCACGAACGATCCCGGCGTCGACGATGAGCATCTGGCCGCGGGCGATCGCGGCATCGGCGCGACCATCATGGGCCGCAATATGTTCGGTCCGATTCGCGGAGCATGGCCGAACCACGAATGGACGGGTTGGTGGGGCGACAATCCGCCGTACCACCACGACGTCTTCGTACTGACGCACCATCCACGCCCGTCGTTCGGGATGGAGGGCGGGACCACATTCCACTTCGTGGACGAAACCCCCGAGGCGGTGCTGCACCGCGCGTTCGACGCGGCGAACGGCCAAGACGTGCGCTTGGGCGGCGGTTGCTCCACGGTGCGGCAGTTCCTGCGGACGCGGCTGGTGGACGAGTTGCATTTGGCCGTCGTCCCGATCCTGCTCGGCGCGGGCGAGCGCCTCTACGACGATCTGGGCGAACTGCCCGGCTACCAGGTCGCCTCGGTGACCCACTCCCCCGCCGTCACCCATGTCACCTTCACCCGCTCCGAGGCGTGAGGACCTCCGAACAAGCGGAAAGGCCCCACACCGTCCCGGTGCGGGGCCTTTCGAAAGTCAAGTCGCGATCAGAGAACGCGGACGTCCTGGGCCTGCGGACCCTTCTGTCCCTGGCCGATCTCGAACTCCACGCGCTGCCCCTCATCGAGGGACCGGAAACCCGAGCCGCTCACAGCCGAGTAGTGCACGAAGACGTCGGGCCCTCCGCCGTCTTGTGCGATGAAGCCGAAGCCCTTCTCGCTGTTGAACCACTTCACAATGCCTTGAGCCATTTCATACTTTCTGTAGACGAGCCAGGTGGTGTTATCGAGATGCCCTGGTCTCGTAGATCAACGATGCCATGATCCGACGAATTACTCACGTTTCGCACCACCAACTGTGAGCTAACGCTCACGAGGACGCTCGGCTCGGTCGTGCGCGAGTGCACTCGCAATGCTCGCTCAGGGGCGGGCTGGTCTGTCACCTCCCACGCTCGGTCGGGTCCCGATCACGCGACATCGCCGGGGCCCGCCCGTCGGGTACCCGTACTTTTCGCCGGATAACGCCCGTCACCCTCCCTGACGAGCATGCCCCACCGACCTGCGCCAGGCAGCGTGGAGCTTCTTTGCGACACGGCTCGAAACCGATACGGATTCGCTACCAGTTATCTTGTGCCGCAGCGTATTTCAGCGTACCACGCCTAGACTCCTACTTCAGCCTAGGTCCGTGGCCCATCGGGCGCACTGTTCATTAAGTTCTGTTCACGGCCGGAGGTAGCGCACCTGGCGCGGTTTCGCCTCGTCGTAGGCGGCGCGGCCCGGCAGCTGCTCGGGCACGCCGACCTCCCACCAGGCGCCCGCGTCGGTCCACGACGACGGCCGCGTCCGCACAACCAGCACGGCGGGCCGCTGCTCGGCCATCGCCGTCGCCCGCGCCCGCAGGTACGCGTCACGAAATTCGTCCAGGTCGGCGGCGGTGAAAGCGGCACACCCCAGAGCGGCGGCATGGGCGGCGAAATCGACTCGCGGCGGTTGTTCCCGCGTGGTGCGGCAATCGGCATAGAAGTTGTTGAACGGCTCGCCGCCCTGCCCCTCTTGCAGCCTCGCGATCACGGCATAGCCGTCGTTGTCGCAGACCACCGCGACGAACGGATGCCCGGCGAAGGCCGCCGAGAACAACTCCGAGTTCAGCATCAGATACGAGCCGTCGCCGAGCAGCGTCGTCACCACGCCGTCGGTGCGCGCCATGGCCGCGCCCCACGCGCCCGCCAGCTCGTAGCCCATGCAGGAGAAGCCGTATTCCACGTCCATGGTCGGCGCGCCACCGGTCGCCCGCCAGCCGCCGACGAGTTCACCGGGCAGGCCGCCGGAGGCCGTCAGCACATAGTCGCTCGGCCCGCTCAGGTCGTTCACGGCGCCGACCACCTGGGCGTAGCTCGGCGCGCCCGGGGTCGGCGCGCGCAATTTATCGATATGCGCGTCCCAGGCGCCCCGCTGCTCGGCGGCTCGCGCGGTCCACTCGGCGTCGACTCGCCACTTCCCCATCCGCCCGGCCAGCTCGCACACGGTGGCCTCGGCGTCGCCGACCACCGCCAGCGCGCCGTGCTTGAGGGCGTCGAAGCGTGCCACGTTGATGGTGACCAGGCGAACGTCCCGTGCGAAGACCGTCCAGGACGCGGTGGTGAAGTCCTGCAACCGGGTGCCGACCGCGAGGACCAGGTCGGCGTCGGCCGCCATCGCGTTCGCCGACGCCGAGCCGGTGATGCCGAGCGGTCCCGCGTACAGCGGATGCTCGTGCGGCACCAGGGTGCGGCCCGCGGTGGTCTCCACGATCGGAATGCCGTGCTTCTCGGCGAATTCCAGCAGGGTGCGTCCCGCGCCCGAATACCGGACGCCGCCGCCGAGGATCAGCAGCGGACGGTGCGCGGCGCGCAGTGCGGCGACGGCCGCGGCGAGTGCCCGGTGGTCGGGACGTGGCCGGGTGAGACGGTGCAGCACCGGCTCGAAAAGCGTGTCAGGGAAGTCGTAGGTCTCGGCCTGGACATCCTGTGGAAGCGCCAGGACGACCGGGCCGACGTCGGCCGGGTCGGTGAGCACCCCGGCCGCCTGGGGCAAAGTGGCGATCAACTGTTCCGGGCGTGTGACGCGGTCGAAGTAGCGGCTCACCGCGCGGAACGCGTCGTTCACAGTGACGGTCGGGTCGCCGAAGTGCTCGACCTGTTGCAGAACCGGGTCCGGCGCGCGTCCGGTGAAGGTGTCGCCAGGAAGGAGGAGGAGCGGGAGGCGATTCGCGTGTGCGACGCCCGCCGCCGTCACCATGTTGAGCGCGCCGGGACCGATCGATGAGGTGGCGACACCGACCTGACGCCGATGAGTGGCCTTCGCATAGCCGACGGCGGCCAGCGCCATCCCCTCTTCGGCGTGCCCGCGCCAGACGGGGAGTTCGGCGCGCCGCTCGTGCAGCGCGGTGCCGAGGCCGAGCACGTTTCCGTGGCCGAAGATCGCGAAGACGGCGGGGAACAACGGCGCCTCGCGGCCGTCGAGTGTCTCCGAGCGCTGGGCGATCAACCAGGCCACCAGCGCCTGCGCCGTGGTGAGCTTCATCCGATCCGTCCTTCGTGGGAAGTGACCGGGCAGCGCGGATCGATCGGCTCGGCGTCCCAGCGCGCCCGCACCCAGCTGTGCGCGGGGTCGTCGCAGAACGCCATCGATCGCTCGGGCGCCGGACCGGCCAGCACGTTGAGGTAGTACATGGGGTAACCAGGCGCGGCGATGCACGGGCCGTGATAACCGCGCGGGATCAGGACGACGTCACCGTCGCGGACCACGACGTTCTCGTTCACCGTGCCGTCGGCGGTGTACGTGCGGTGCATACCGAATCCCTCGCGGGACGGGGTGATGCCGTCCCGTCCGGCGATGCGGAAGTAGTAGATCTCCTCGTTGACGACCTCGCAGGCGCTGGCCTCGTCGTGCTTGTGCGGCGGATAGGACGACCAGTTGCCGTCCGGGGTGATCAACTCGCAGGCGTTGAGCTTGTCCGCGTGTTCCCACACACCGGGTATGCCGAAGTTGGTCACCTGACGCGTCGCGCTTCCCGCGCCTCGGATTTCGACCGGCACCTCCTCGGCAGGGCCGTATCTCGGCTCGAGCCGCTTCCCGCATCGCGCCATCGGCAGTGCTACCTCGAGGTCGCCGCCCTCGGCCACGAGTTCCAGTTCGGCGTCGCGCGGGACGTAGGCGAAATCCGTCACTCGGGTGAAGACCGATTCCCGGCCGGTCAGCGCGTAGGTCTCCCCGTCGACGCGTACCGTGCACGCCCCTGACAGCGGCAGGACGAACGCCTCGAACTCCCCCGTCCGAACTGTCCGCGACTCGCCCGCGTCGATCCGCAGCACCCGCAGCCCGGCATAGGTCCATCCGGCGTCGTCGGGAGTCAGCAGGATCGGGTCACCGTCATGACGCAGCGTTCCTTCCGGACGATGCAGTGTCATCGCACCTCCTCCATGCTCGATCCAGAACCGGCAACTCGGTCGCCTCGCCGGGCGAACACATTCGGCCGACCCCTTCGCCGACGACCGTGCCAGTGGTCGGAGACTGTGCCCGTGCTGTACACGGCAGGAACGACGGGAACCGCTCGGATCGGCTCTGTCGGTGAGCGATCGCCGCCGTCTGTGGCACATCGCGAGGCCGGTACCCGGATGCTGTCCCGCCTCATCGGGCTTCTTTCAGCAAGCGGGCGGCGGTTTCGACCGCCCTGGCGACGTCGCCGTCCGGTGGGTACAGCAGGGTGCGGCCGACGACGAGACCGCGAACAACGTCGTGGCCGAGCGCCCCGCCCCACAGCGCTCGATCCACCGCCGGATCTCCGGACGGTGCACCGCCCAGCACGAGAACCGGCAGTGTGGTGGCGTCCAGTACCGAAATATCCTGCGGTGCGGGGATCTTCAGCCAGGTGTAGGCCGAGGTGACGCCGAGTCCGGAGGCCACCGTGATCGCCCGCGACAGCGAGACCGCGTCCTTGCTCATCACCAGCGCATCGGAGCCGTCCCGGTGATACGGAAGCGGCTCGACCATCGCCATCAGCTCGTGCGCCGCTAGCTCCGAGACCGCCTCCGCGCAAGCTTGCAGCGTCGGCACGGTGCCCGCGTCGGAGTCGACCAGGCGCAGCAGCATTTTGCCGCCGTCGAGCCGGAACCGCGCGATGGAGTCCGCGTCGTATCCGGTGAAGCGGTCGTCGATCTCCCACTCCGCGCCCGCCAGCCCACCGCGGTTCATCGAACCGATCACGACCTTGTCGTCGAGCGCGTCCAGCAGCAACAGTTCCTCGACCACGTCCGGCGAGCCGAGCACGCCGTCGACATCCGGGTCGGCCAGCGCGATCAGCAGCCGTTCCAGCAACGCGCGCCGATCCGCCATGGCCGTGCGATCCGCGCCGACGCCCAGCGCCCCGCGGGCCGGGTGGTCGGCGGCGACGAGGAACAAGGTCTGCTTGCCCGCCAACAAGTCGGCGCGGCGTACTCGTTCGGCGTAGGCCCGTTCGACCGCGGCGGGGTCCGTCGCGCGCACGTGCAGTAACTCACGCCAGCGTTCGTCGGTCACATGCATGACAGTTACTCCTTCCCGCACTCAGTGCTCAGCCACGGTCCGCGGCTCGATCACAGATCGGTCCGCGCGCCGCTTCTCGATTGCCGGCCCAGCTCAACCGCACAGCTGAGTCTCCATCGGTGCGGCTGCCCCTGATTTCCGGCCCGGCTCGACCACACAGCTGCTCCCCATTCGGTGCGGCTGCCCCGGAATTCCAGCCCGGCTCCACAACACGGCCGCTCCCCATTCGGTGCGGCTGCCCCGGAATTCCAGCCCGGCTCCACAACACGGCCGCTCCCCATTCGGTGCGGCTGCCTGGCAGATGCTCGATCTCCGCGTCCGTGTGCCATCGCATCCGCCGCACGCTGGGCAAGAAGCGGCCGATGCGCCCATCGTGTCGGCGTTGGTGTCGGTGCACGCGAGGCCGATCCGAAAGCAGACCATGGATCGGATAGCGGCACTTGCGCTTCGCGGGCCACCGAGCTGCCGGAGCCCGTAGCTGCGCTCCGTCCCGACGGGCATCCCTCGCACACACGCGCAGTGACTCGCCCCAGAGCCGTCGGACACCGGCACGACAGCCCCTTCGCCCCGCCCTCGCGACTTCAGCCGCACAGCAGTTCCTCGATCTCCGCGGCCGTGGGCATCGCGTCCGCGCAGGCCAGACGCGCGGCGACCAGGGCGCCTGCCGCGTTGGCGTAGGTAGCGATGCGTCGTGGGTCCCACTCCGAGAGGAGGCCGTGGACCAGCGCGCCGCCGAATCCGTCACCCGCGCCGAGCCCGCACACCACGTCCACGCGGCACGGCGGCACCGTCCAACGTTCCTCGCCGGTGGCCACCAGCACGCCGTCGCCGCCTTGCTTGATCACCGCGAGGCGCACTCCACGGGCGAGCAACCGATCGGCCGCCGCGTGCGGGTCAGCGGTGCCCACCGCCATCTCTACCTCGGCACGGTTTCCGACCACTACGTTCACATGGTCGACCATCCACCCGATCTCGGTCCGCGCGGTCTCGACATCCGGCCAGAACATCGGCCGGTAGTCCAGGTCGAGCACCGTATGCCCGCGTCGTGCACGCCGCAGCAATATGTCCCGCTGCGTGCCGCGCCCCGGCTCCGCGCTCACTCCGGTACCCGTGACCCACAGCAGGGGCACGGCATCCACGACTTCCCAGGGCACTTCGTCCGGAGTGATGGTCAGGTCCGGCGCGATCGGCGCGCGGTAGAACAGCAGTGGCGGATCGGACGGCGGCGTGAGCTCGCAGAAGACCACGGGCGTCTGGAGGTTCGGCGCGGTCGTCACATAACGGGACGAGACGCCGAAGTCCTCCAGCGTCGTGCGCACGAAGTCGCCGAAGCCGTCGGGGCCCACCTTGGTCAGCACCGCCGTACGGCGACCGAGCCGGGCGGCGGCCACGGCGACGTTGGTCGCGGTGCCGCCGAGGAACTTCGAGAAGCTGCGCACCTGTGCCAAGGCGACGCCGCTTTGTTCGGGATACAGGTCCACCCCGACCCGGCCGATGGTCAACGCCTCCAGCTCGGTCACGAATCCGCCTCCTCGTTCACGGCGTCACCACGCGTCGCAGTTCGTGCTGCAGCGCCTCCAGTTCCGCCCCGCCCGCCATCTGGCGGGTCAGTTCCGGCAGGTCGATCTCCGATTTCTCGTACGAGCCGAGCATCGCGCCCCGCTTCAGCAGCAGGAATCGGTCACCGACCGGATAGGCGTGGTGCGGGTTGTGCGTGATGAGCACGACGCCGAGCCCGCGTTCGCGTGCCCGCACGACGTACTGCAACACCACCCCCGCCTGCTTCACGCCCAACGCGGCGGTCGGCTCGTCGAGAATCAGCACCTTCGCGCCGTAGTGCACGGCCCGCGCGATGGCGACGCACTGCCGCTGCCCACCCGACAGCGTGCCGACCGGCTGTTCCATGTCGCGGATCTCGATACCCATATCCGCCAACGCCGTTCGCGCGATCGCGCAGCCTTTCTTGCGGTCCAGCAGCCGGAACGGGCCGAATCCGAATGTCGGCTCCGAGCCGAGCACGAAGTTGCGCCACACGCTCATCAACGGCACCACCGCGAGATCCTGGTACACCGTGGCGATACCGCGATCCAACGCCTCGCGCGGTGAGGCGAACCGCACCGATTCGCCCTCGACGCGCAGTTCGCCTCGGTCGTGCCGGTGCACTCCGGCGAGGATCTTGATCAGCGTGGATTTGCCCGCGCCGTTGTCGCCGAGCACGCAGGTCACCTCGCCCGCGTTCACCACCGTCGACACCTCGCGCAGGGCGACCACGCCGCCGTAGCTCTTGCCGAGGTCGACGGCCTCGATGAGGGAAGTCATCGGCGCACCCTTTCGGCTCGTTTCTGGAATCGGTTGTTGACCAGCACCGCAGCCAGCAGCAGCACACCGAGGAACAGCATGAACCAGTCGCTGTCCCAGCGGGCGAACACGATGCCTTGGCGCGCCATGCCGAAGATCAGCGCGCCGATCGCGGCCCCCACCGCCGAACCGAAGCCACCGGTGAGCAGACACCCGCCGACGACGGCGGCGATGATGTAGTGCAGCTCCAGCCCGACGCCCTGGTTGGCCTGCACGCTCGCGAACCGCAGGATGTTGCAGGAGCCGACCACCCAGCCGGCGAACGCCGTGCCCATGAACAGCAGGATCTTGGTGCGATCCGCGGGCACGCCCACCGCGCGGGCGCTGGGCAGCGCGCCGCCGACGGCGAAGATCCAGTTGCCGAACCTCGTGCGGACCAGAACTATCGCGGCGATCGCGGTGAGCACGACCCACCAGACCACCGACGCCTGGAGGTGCGCTTCCCCGATATCGAGTGTCGAGGCGAACACCCAGCCCGCCGACTGGTAGCCGTCCGCGCCGCGCACCCCCGATACTTGCACCGTGTCGGTGACCAGCCGTGTCACGCCGAGATTCAGGCCCTGAAGGGCGAGGAACGTACCCAGGGTGACGATGAAGCTGGGCAGGCCGGTCCGCATCACCACCCAGCCGTTGAACGCGCCGACGACCAGCGCGAACACCAGCGAAGCGAGCAGCGCGACCCACACGTTCCAGCCGGCGTGCACCGCGAGCAGGGCGGTGACCAACGCCGTGGAGGCGGTCATCACGCCCGCCGACAAGTCGAACTCGCCGCCGATCATCAGCAGGGCCACGGCCACCGCCATGATGCCCAGCGTGGAGGCGTCGTCCAGCCAGGTCGCGACGCCGAGCGGACTCAGGAACCGGTCGGTGATGACGGAGAAGAAGACGAACACCAGCAGCGCCCCCAGCGCCGCGCCGATCTCCGGCCGCACGGCCAGGCGTTGCAGCGGTGAGCGGCCCGTGTCTTGGGTCCGGTCGGGTGTCTTTGTGGCAACGGTCATTTCATCCACCTCATCGCGTGCCCTGCGCGACGAGCGCGGCGACGGCGTCCACATTGCTCTTGTCGACGAAACCGGGTCCGGTCTGCACCGGAGCGCCGCCTCCGGCGGTGTTCAGATTCGTCCGGTACAGCTTCAGCAGCACGATCGGCAGATAGCCTTGCTCGTACTGTTGCTGATCCACCGCGAACAGCAGCTTCCCGGCCCGGATCGCTTCCACCACATCGGAATTCAGGTCGAAGGTGGCGACGGTCGCGGCCGAACCGGCTTCCCGCACCGCGTCCACGGCTCGCGCGGCGACTTGCGAGTTCAACGTCAGAACCGCGTCGATGGAGCGGTCGGCCTCCAGCGCTCCTTTGATCCGTGATTGCGCGTCGGTCGGATTGTTGATGTCCACCTGGAGCGTGGTGGCATTGCCGAAGGCCTTGGTCGCGCCCGCGCAGCGCTCGTTCGCGCCGATATTGCCCGCTTCGTGGATGACGCACAGCATTTTGGTGCGCCGCGCCTCGGCGAGCCGTCTGCCCGCGGCCTGCCCGGCCAGCGATTCGCTTTGTCCCACATGGACGAACGCGCCGAACTTCGCGCTCTCGGACTCGCCCGAATTGATGGTCACAACCGGAATGCACTTTGCGACAGCCTTTTCCACCGACGGCCGCAGCGCCTCCGGATTGGCCATGGAGACGACGAGCCCGTCGACGCCCTGCGCCACCGCGTTGTCGATCAGCTTCGCCTGCTGGCCGGGATCACCGGAGGCGTTGTACTCCACCCGGATTCCGAGGTCCTTGCCCGCCGCTTCCGCACCGTTCTTGACGACGTTCCAGAACGCGTCGCCGGGGCTGCCGTGGGTCACCACCGCGACGGATTCCACCGTCCCAGCGGCCATCGGTGTTTGCGAGGGCGCGGGCGCGTCGGCGCCGGGGCCGGTGCACGCGGCCAGGAGCGCGGCCGTGGCGATCCACGGCAGCAGGCGGCTCGAACGCCGCCCTCTCGCGGTGAGGCAGCGCTGTGGTGTCGGAGACATCGTCGCTTCCTTCAGATTCCCGCGGCGGCGAGCGCGATGTCCGCGAGGTGGCGCAGGCTGCGCCCGGTGTCGTCGCTCGCCTGCCGCGCCGACTCGCCCGGTCGCAGCGCGGTGTCCTGCTCCAGCACGTACCAGCCCCGGTAGCCCGCGGCCCGCGCGGTGTGCACGAGTGCCGCGATGTCGACCTCGCCCTCGCCCAGCGGCACATACAGCCCACGGCACACGGCCGAGCTGTAGTCCAGCTTTCCGGCACGGACCTGATCGGCCAGCGCGCCGCGCACGTCTTTGAGATGGATGTGCCCGATCCGCTCCGCGTGCCGTCGCGCGAGCCGGACCGGGTCGGTGCCGCCGATGAGCAGATGCCCGGTGTCCAGGCAGATGTCGAGATCGGAATCGGCGAGGAACCGCTCGACCTCGGCCTCGCTCTCCACATGGGTGCCGACATGCGGGTGGAGCACCGTGCGCAGGCCGTGCGCGGCGGCGACGTCCCGGATCGCGGTGGCCGTGTCGACCAAGGCGCTCCACTCGGAGCCGTCCAGTTGCGGGCGCGCGTCGTACCCGTCGAATCCGGTCGCGGCGGCGAGGACGAGGACTTCAGCGCCCGCGGCGGCCAGCTGGGCGGCGGTGTCCTCGGCGCGGGCGACGGCGTCCTGCCGGTCGCGGTGCAGCACGGCGGCGAGGAATCCGCCGACGGCGGTGAGTCCGAAGGTCTCCAGCAACCGGCGCAGCTCACCTGGGTCGCGTGGCAGATAGCCGGGAGGACCGAGTTCCGTCGCGGTCAGGCCGAGTGCGGCCATCTCCGCCAAGACGGTGTGCGCGTCGAGCATGTGGCCCCAACCGGGGACCTCGCATACTCCCCAGGAGATCGGCGCGGCCGCGATGCGCAGCGGGTAGAGGGATTCGGTCATCGGTGCTCTCCGACCTTCGACGTCGAGGTGAACCGCTCTATTGGAGCGCTCCAACTATGTAACGCAGGTCATAGCGTGTCAAGAGTCGTCAGCGCGCCGCCAACACGCAATTACCAGGCGATATTCGGCTGTGAGCGCCTCGCCCGAACCGATACGCCACTCGTGAAGTCCGATTAGAGCGCTCTATTGATCAGCCCGCGCGGAGCTTGTATCGTCCGAGCCGAAAAGGCCTGCGAACGCGGAACGGAGGCGACATGGCACGACCGACCATGGAAGATGTCGCCGCCCGCGCCGGCGTCTCCCGCGCCCTCGTCTCGCTGGTCATGCGCAACTCCCCGAAGGTCAGCGAGCACCGTCGCCGCGCCGTGCTCGACGCGGCGAAAGACCTCGGCTACCAACCGCACATCATGGCGCGCTCGCTGGCCAGCCGGACCTCCAACATCGTCGGCGTCATGGTCTCCGACCTGCGCAACGCCTTCTTCGCCGACGTCGTCGAAGGCATGGACGCCGCCGCCCAGGCCGCCGGCCTCGAACTGATCCTCAACACCGGCAGACGCACCGCCGCCCGCGAGCGCACCGCGCTGGAGAGCCTGCTCTCCTTCCGTCCCGGGGGCATCATCCTGCTGTCGCCGATCCTGCCCGCCGCCGCCATTCGCGCAGCGGCGCAGCAGGCTCCGCTGGTGCTGGTATCCCGCACGTCCACCGTCACCGAGATCGACACGGTCAACGACAACGGCGAGGTCGGCACCGGATTGGCCGTCGACCACCTGGTCATGCTCGGACATCGGCGCATCGTGCACCTCGACGGCGGCGGCGCTTTCACCTCGGCCCCACGCCGCAAGGGCTACCGCGCCGCCATGCAGCGCCACGGCCTGGAACCGATGGTCGTGCCGAGCGAGCACACCGACTCCGCGGGCATGGCCGCGGTGCGCAAACTGCTGAACCTGTTCTCCCACGACAACTTCCCCACCGCACTGGTCTGCGGCAACGACTTCAACGCCGTGGGGGCGATGTCCGCGCTGGAGGAAGCGGGCCTGCGGGTGCCAGAGGACGTCTCGGTGGTCGGCTACGACAACACCTCGCTTGCCGCACTGCGTCACGTCGCGCTGACCACCATCGACCAGCCCCGCATCCAGATGGGCCGCCTAGCGATCGACGCGCTCACCGAACGACTCCGCGACGGCCGCACCACCCCAGCGCGCCGCCGGGTGGAACCGTCACTCGTCGTCCGCTCCACCACAGCCGCCCCACGCTGAACCACCGGGCCCGGAGGCCCGCCGACACACGTCGCGTCCATATATAAGGAGAGCCGATGTCACCTCACCGACCCGTCACGCTGGGCCTCGCCGGAACCGGCCGCATCGGAACCTCGCACGCCGAGACCCTGAAGAAGCTCCCGAACGTCGCCACCGTCCTGGTAGCCGACGCCGACGCCGACCGCGCCCGCACCACCGCCGCCGTCCTCGGCGTCGAATTCGCCCCCGACCTCGACACCCTCTTCGCCGCCGACCTCGACGGCCTGATCATCGCCACCGCCACCGACTCCCACCCGGACCTCATCATCCGCGCGGTCGACGCGGGGATCCCCGTCTTCTGCGAGAAGCCCGTGGCGGCCGACATCACCGGCACGCTCGCCGTCATCGACCACACCCGCAACTCCTCGGTTCCCGTCCAGATCGGCTTCCAACGGCGGTTCGACGCCGGTTATCGGGCGGCGCGCGAAGCGATCCGCTCCGGCAAGCTGGGGTGGCTGCATACCTTGCGGGCGACCACACTCGATCCGGCCCCGCCGCCCGCCGAGTACATTCCGCGGTCGGGTGGGATCTTCCGCGACTGCGGGGTGCATGATTTCGACATCATTCGGTGGGTGACGGGGCGGGAGATCGTCGAGGTGTATGCGCTCGGGGCGAACCGGGGCGCGGCGTTCTTCGCCGAAGCGGATGACGTCGACACGGCGGTGGTGGTGCTGCGTCTGGATGATGGGACGCTGGCCACCGTATCGCTGACCCGGTACAACGGGGCTGGGTATGACGTTCGGCTGGAAGCGTTGGGTTCCAGCGGGAATGCCATCGTCGGATTGGACGACCGCTCGCCGCTGATTTCCGTCGAACCCGATCACAATCCCTCCCCCTACCCTCCCTATGGGGGTTTCATGGAACGGTTCCGTCCGGCGTATGCGGAGGAGCTGGCGGCGTTCATCGAGGTTGCGGCCGGGCGGCTCGATAGCCCCTGCACTCCGGCGGAGGCTCTGGAGGCGTTCTATGTAGCAGAGGCATGCGAGCTGTCGCGGCGACAGGGTAGGGCTGTCGAAATAGCAGAAGTACGGCGCTGAGAGATACCCGGGGTCGGTGGAGCCGACATTCCGATTCAGTGATCAGGTTGTCGGCGGAAGACTCATATGGGCATCGCGGAGCTATTCGATGAGCTTGCGCTCTTCCTGCGGGCGCACGTGACCGGCAATGGATGAGTCAGCTCAACAGCCGGGCCATCTCATCCATAATCGGAGAGTCGGCGAACGGCTGGTCTTGGCCGATCACGCGCCAACCCCATGCCTCGTATGCGGCGCGGGCCGGGTTGCCGACTCGCACCAGCAGGTACGCCAGTGATTCCGGCCGCCGCGTCAGCAAGGCATCGTGGATGGTCCTCGCGAAACCTTGGCCTTGGTAGTCGGGATGTACGGCGAACTCGCGAAAGATGTAGACGGGTGCGCCCTCTGTTTCCGGGGCCGATTGCGGGTAGACCCGAATTGCTTTCTTCCACACCGCTTGTGGTCTGCTGTAGGGAGTGCCGAAGGCATAGCCGATCATCCGGCCGTCTATTCGTCCCGCGACCAGTTCGAAGCCTGTTATCGGTGCGTACATTTCTTCGAGTCGTTCCCAGAATCGCACTGGGCTGTACCACGGGTTGTCTTGCTGCTCGCGGTGGGAGTCGAAGTACAGGGCCTTGAGTTCGTCTTCGAGTTCGAGTGCCTCAGCGGCGTCGTAGTGGGCGAGATCTAGCAGGCGCGAGGTCATGACCCGATGGCCTTCTCACGACAAAAGGCGTCGTCCCGCAGTAGTTCGTGGAGTTCCCGAGCGCTGCGCATGCGCCGCTGACCCTTCGGTACGGCCGCGAGGACTTGTTCCCCCAAACCCATGACAAACCGCGTCCGGTGCTCGATCGGCAAACCCGCCAAGGTGGTAGTTGCATGACCAGCACCCTCAGTTGGGTCTCCTGCCGAGACCAAGCAGATGGCACGCTGCAACTCGATCTGGACCGGCCCGCGCCGACTATTCGGCGGATACAGGTTGAGCGCCGCCGCCTGCGCCTCTTCTGCCCGGCGGCTATCGCCGAGATGGGAGTATACGAAGCTTTCGGTGAATCTGACTCGTTCTTCCGGATATGCCCAGCAGTGCCAGCCGTGATCCTTGGTCATGGAAGACGGCAGAGCTGCGAATGTCTCCCGCAGATCGTTCAATGACGACTCCGCCTCCTCCGCGCGACCCAACAAAGCGAAGGACTGAGCCCGCGCAGCAAGCAGGCTGGGTCTCCCGACTGCCGGACCGTCCGCGATCAGGGGATCGCATTTGCCGATCTCATCGATGATGGTTTCTGGATCCAGTCCGTCATAGATCCCCCGGATGGCTTTGCGTCCCCGCACGAACATGAGGGTGTGGGGATCGCCTGAGCAGTCTGCGGCGTAGCGAGCCGTGCGCCACCACCGTGCTCCTTCGCGTCGGCGGCCGAGATCTCCGATGGATTGGGCCATGTACTGGCTCAAAAGAGCGCCTATCTTGTACAGCTCGCGGCGCTGGCTGGCGCTCCGCGATAGACCGAGCGCCGCCTCGAGGTTCAGGACATCCACCAACAGCATCTCTTGCAACTCGGTGGACGTGTGGGTGACGTATGCGGCTCCGTATTCGCGGACTATCTCGTTCCAGTCCTCCAGAACGATCGGAACACCCTCTGACACGGCGCGATTCAGGCCGTGCCGAGCCGACTCCAATCCGAAGGCCATACCGACACCGGCGGCTGACGCGCTGAGCAGAAAGGTTCGGCGTTGCACGTCGTCAACCTCTTTCGCCGCGCTCGGCAGGAACATCGGTGGATCGTCCGACTCCATGGTATCGCCGCCGGTTCCGCGCTCGACCGGGCGAAAACCGAGTTCGGCGTCAGTCGCGACGCCGAGTACGGCCCTCAGCCCGGCGCGGTAGTCCGCGTTCGGCCAGTGGAAGACGCCGCGCTCCAACTTCCCGATGTAGTTGCCCGACAGTTGAACAGCCCGACCTGTTCGCCGATAGACCCAGGCGTTCACCGCGTCGGCGAGCTCTGCGCGAGACAACGGATGCCCCGTGACTTCGGACTTCGTTCGTGCTCGTGCCGCTCTGAGCTGGTGATTCGGTTCAGACAAGTCCCGTCCCCCTCGTTCGGTAACCCGCAGCCAAATCATTGCATCCGCCCCAGGCCGCCAGACCCGAACCAGCCCGACATCCCCCGATTCTCCCCTTGGCCTCCCCCAAACAGGCGTTCCCGCAGAGCCACTTCGAGGCGGAAGGTAGCCACAGCATCCCGCGCCGAAGCGCTTTCAGGCTTTGCGGCGTCAGGTGCTCGTCTTCGATCGACTGGAGCAGGAGGCAAGGAATGCGATCCGTACACAGATATGCGACGGGTGGCGCGACGCACCAAACGCCACTCGTGCACGGCATACCGTCAGACACATTGATGTCGAGATGCCGTTTCTACAGGGAGATTTGCGGTCTGCCTGCGCGTGTACAGCCGCAACTCCGCCAGATCTTCATCCCCTCGGGCAGCGTCGGAGGAATCACCGTTCCAGCCGAACTCGGCGCTTCCATCAAAGTTCACATGCAGGGGCGCGGCATTCGGCCCGGCCCGATCGTCTCGCATCCCCGCTCCAAGCGGTGGACCTTCCTCGTCATACCGGATGTCCCCAACGACGACATGGCTCTGTTCGGCGAACTGTTCCGCCTCAACGCGTCCGTCGCCAGACTCGGCGCCCAAATCGCACTCCCATCGCCCGCCGACCGCCATGGATTTCGAGTGTGGGTGAACCCGCCACGTGACAGTTACCGCCCGTCAGGGCTGGCTGTAATCGAAGCCATCCGGGCATGTGCCCTGCCTCGTCGACGTCGAGCGCGATAGGCGAGAAGAAGCAACGATGACAGGGGACCGACTGACCATCGGCAGCTGGGTCAGCACGTATGAAGGCTGCCCCGTGAGAACCGTTGTCGATGAGCACCGCGATTACGTCACCTTCGTGTTCGGTACTTCGGGCAACGAATTCGAGCTGATGCTCGACCGCGTCACACTGGCCGAGGTGGTCCAGCTCGGCTCGAGAGCACTGGCTGAACCGATGTCCGCTCAGACGTGACCCAAAGATGACACCCACGGACGGAGAGACTCGAATAGCGGGATCGCATCTGGCCAGTCCCTCCTTAGGGCGACCGCCCGATAGTAGAGCCTGGTGCAGGTTATCGTCTTCGCCGTGCCTGCAGGCGTGGAGTCGGCTGCTAAGTAACTGCCCGACACCGCTTTTCCTGCGACATGAAGGTCGCCCTGCAGCACCGATCGAAGGGATGCCATGAAACTGTTCACCGCCGCCATAATCGCGACTACCCTGATCGCCGGAAGCAGCGTAGCGGCCGCCTACGCCGAAGCTCCGGCCGCTGCGATCTCCACTGTGACTACCGAGGCAGCCGCAGCGCCTGCCGCCATCCTGGTCACCGTCGACGCGACGGGTCAGCCGGTATCGATGTGCATGATGCCTTGGGACACCATGGAACTCCGCGCCGGTATCGGTGCCGCGATCGGTGCCCTCGCCGGACTGCCCATCTTCATCATCGGTGCCGTCCCCGCTGCGTTGGTCGGCGCCGGGTTCGGAGCACTGTCATGGTGGATCGCAGACCAGCAGCGGCACCGGATTCCCGGACCCTGCTGACAGTCCATAGGCAGCCTGGGAGCTGTCGCAGAATGACGAGAGGCCCCGGCAGTACGCCGGGCCTTCCATTTCAACTGGTTCTCAGTGTCCCTTCCTCCCCTTCACCAGGGCCAACAGAGCTCAAGTTCGAGGTGGTCTCGTCCACCGGGAACAGCCAGTTCCGTCCTATGAAAAGCTGTGTCCACGGGGCACTCTGACGCAGGAACCCCGTTAGGCAGTCGAGCTCGGGTGACCATGGCACACTCCATACATGGAGAGCGAGGTGGAGCGCGAGCTGCGTCAGATGATCTTCGATCACCTGACGCGACGAGTCGAGGAGCAGGGTTCGCTGACTCGCGAGGAGCTGACCGAGTTCGAGGTCGGCACCGAGACCTATCGGCTGATCGACCGCAACAAGGGAATCTGGAATCCTTCGCAATTCGCCGCCACCTTGTCGATTCTCTCGAAGCCCGACAGCCCCTACGACGATGAGGTGGTTGGCGATTCTCTCTATGCCTATGCATATCGAGATGGCAATATCCGAGGCGACAACACCAAGTTGAGGCGCGCGTACGAGCTAGCACTACCCATCATCCTGCTGCGATGGATCAAGATCGGTTCAGCGATCCGGTACGTCCCCGTATTTCCTGTCTACGTCGTTGCGGACGACCAGCCGGGTAAACGGTTCATCCTGGCGCTGGACGAGAGTCTGCGAGAAGTCAGCGATCCGTTACATCTCAAACCGATCGAGCGCGCCTACGTCCAACGCGTGACGAAGCAACGACTACACCAGCCGGAGTTCCGAGGTCGGGTTCTGCTGGCCTACGACAACCGCTGCGCGATGTGCAAGGTACGCCACGCGCAATTGCTGGACGCCGCCCACATCATCGGAGACGGCAAGGAACACGGCACGGCAGATGTCGACAATGGCCTGAGTCTTTGCAAAATCCACCACGCCGCCTACGACAGCAATCTGATTGGTATCTCTCCCAGATACCAAATCCACGTCGGCACACAGCTGATGCAGGACCCGGGCAAGGGTCCGATGTTACGTTACGGGTTACAAGCAATGGACGGTCAGCCACTAGCACTACCGCGGCGGCGGAAGGACTGGCCATCGGCAGAGCGACTCGAGGAACGGTTTGCCGAATTCAAGGAAGCTAGCTGACCAGGGCGGTCAAAGTATGACCTCTGAGGACTTCGCGTCAACGGTTGGCATCAACTTTCAGCGCTACACCGCCGCGCAGGCACGCGAACTCCGCGATGACGTCGAGCGCATCTTCCGAGAATCCTACGTTGACGCGATCGAGTCCGGTGAGGAGTTCGAATCGCCCGAAGCGTTCATGCACCGCTTCGACGCCTACACCGACCCCGCCCGCGCCGGTGCCTTCGAGCTGGTGATCGCCCGCCTCGACGGCGAACCCTGCGGCCAGGCATGGGGTTGGCCGCTCACTGCCAAGACCGCGTGGTGGGACGGACTGAAACTTGACGCGGGCGACCAAGCGTCCTTCACCGCCGAGAACGGCTCTCGCACATTCGCGTTCAGCGAGATCATGGTGCGCAAACAGTTCACGAGGAAGGGGATTGCGCGTGCCCTGCACGACGAGTTGCTCGAGGGTCGGCCGGAACAGCGCGCGACGCTGCTTATCCGACCGGATAACCGCCGGGCGTATGACAACTATCGCCGCTGGGGGTGGTATCGCGTCGGCACACTGCGCCCGGATTGGCCCGATGCGCCGCGATTCGATGTTCTGATGCGCGATCTTCAACAGGCTCACGTGGACCAGAAAGGTGCTGCTGCACGTTGAGGAAGAGCTGCGGCTCAGCGCTTCCATGCAGCGATTCGTGTCCGCCGTGGCCGAGCGGGGTCCGACTCACCCTGCCGGGACCGCGGCAATACGCCGGTGGCGCACCCACCCGCGGACACCGATGGCCAGCGGTATCAGGACGGTGAGAAACCCTGACACAGGCTCGAATACGAGGCCGAACGCGGTGAGAACAGCGATTGCGCCGAGGATCGGCGCTGGTACGTAGCCGCGGGTTCGCTCCGTCTCGATCACGGCGATGCCGAAGCCGACGGCGGCGACGCCGAACGCGGTGAACCAGAAGGCGAGTTCGGTCTGCTCTCGACCGGTTGCCCAGATGACAACACCGAGCGCGGTATGCGCCGATCCGATGAATGCGAGTAGGCCGCCGGTCAGCGGAAGCGCAATTTTTGAATCCATATTCTTAAACTCTGCCTTAGGCTGTCCCTCATGGCAAGACCCCGGCGATTCACCGATGACCAGGTTCTCGACGCCGCGCGCGACTTGCTCGCCGATCCGGCGACGACCCGGCCCACGATCGCCGCGATCAGCGCCGCCTCCGGCATCCACACCGGATCGATCTACGTGCGCTTCGCTTCCCGGGAAGAATTGCTCGCACGACTCTGGCTGCGCTCGATCCGGCGCTTCCAGATCGGAGTCGTCGCCGCGCTGGAGGGAGCCGACCCGCTGCTCACCGCCGCGATGCACCTGCCGCGATACTGCCGCGAGCATCCCACCGAAGCTCGGGCGATGAAGATGTTCCGGCGGGAGGAACTGCTCGAAGTGGGCTCTGCCGAGTTGCGCGCCGACATCGCAGGAGTCAACGACCGAATGAACGACGCGCTACGCGCTGCCGTCGCGGCGGAATTCGGCGAGGCCGACGAGCATCGCATGGCGATCGCGGTGGCTGCCGTCAAGGCGATTCCATACGGGCTCGTCCGCGAGTACATCGCGAACGCGGCGCCCATTCCGGACTGGGTCGACGACGTCATCGCCACCGCCACGGCCGCCGTTGTGCACAAGCTGCGCCCGACAGGCATCCGAGTGGGCGGCGACGCCGGTAGTGGCTGAGCCGGGCCTGATCTTCTCATCGTCAGCGCCAGGTCGACCATGCCCGTAGCCGACGGGAGGAAGCGGTTTCGGGACCAACGAGACGAGTCGGCCCCCGATTCGCTCGCCGACTGCGTCTGCTGACGCCGGTGCGGGTAGCAGAATAGCTCGGCCGGAGACGCGCCGATGCGATTCGACGTCCCTCAGCGAGCCGAGTCACGCAGGCAGCAACCGCGCGACGACTTCGCTCAACTGCTTGACGTTCTGGCACTCGTGCATCGTCACGCATTCCGCGTACACGTGGGCTGCGGAATCCCCCGTCGACCATGACCGAGACGGCTCGGGATTCAGCCAGTAGGTGTGCTTCGCCCGGTCGGTAATCGTCTGCACCGCAGCGAGATTCGGGTCCGTGCGGTTCGTGCGCCCGTCGCCGAGGATAAGAACGGACGTGCGCGGGCCGAGGGCATCGGCGTAGTTGTCGAGGAACCCTTGGAAGGCTTCCCCGTAGTTGGAACTGCCGAAGCGGGCGACCTTGGTGGAGCGGATGATTCGGGCGGCGGTGCCGGGGGTCGAAGGTTCGCCGGGGGTGAAGAAGTGGGTGATCTCGTCGCAGGTGTCGACGAAGCCGAAGCTGCGGACCTTGCTGAACTGGTCTTGCAGGGCCTGGATCAGCTGAAGGGTGAATTCGGCGAAGCCGGTGACCGAGCCGGAGATGTCGGCGAGGACGACCAGGTCGGGGCGGCCGTGTTTGCGGGCGCGCAGGACCGGGTCGATGGGGACGCCTCCGGTGGCCATGGAGCGGCGCAGGGTGCGGCGTAGGTCGATCTGGCCGCGCACGGCTTTGCGGCGGCGGACGGCGAGGCGGGTGGCGAGTTTGCGGGCCAAAGGGTGGACCAGGCGACGCATTTCGGCGAGGTCCTGTTCGCGTGCGCCGAGGAAATCGATCTGGTCGGTGCTGGATTCGACGCCGCGGCGGGCGATGTATTCGGTGCCGCGCAGCTGTGCCGAGCGCAGGCGGGCCTCGGTTTGGACGGCGGTGCGGAAAGCGGCGAGGCGGCGGTTGGCCTCGATGGTGTGGACGGTGGTGTCGAGCTGGGAGGAGCCGTTCATGCCCGCCACGACGCGATCGATGAGTTCGTCCGGGCGTAGGGCTTTCATGGTCAGGTAAGAGGACCAGCCCGCGCCGGATGCGGTGGTGATCGGCGCGGTGGACTGCCCGGCGCCCGCGCCGCCGTAGCCGCCGAGTTCGGTCAGTGCCTGGCGGGCCAGTTCGGCGACCGATTCCGAATCGTCCTGTGCCAGTGTGGAGACGAGCCGATCTCGCAGCGCTTCGATGGATTCGGGCGTCGACGGATCGACGGACTGTGGCTGTTGGGCGGTAAGGAAATACAGGTCGAAGAGTTGATCGAACACGGCGCGTTGACCATTGCGGCGCAGCAGGCAGGCGGCCATGCCGGAGCGCAAGCGATTGCGATCATCGATTCCGAGGGCGATCATCGCCTCAGCCGCGTCGATGGTTTCACTCGGCCCCGCGTTGATGCCGTGATCCCGCAGGAGTCCGACGAACTCGACGAGGCGATCGGTTATCGAGTCGGAGCCTCGGCGGCCCGTCTCGCCGAGGCGGTTTTCAGCGATGCTCATGCTCGACTCCGGCAACCTCGCGCCACAAGCAGCGCAATGATCCGCCCGGACGGTAAGTCCGGTTCGAGGGAGCAGACGCGCCGAGCCTCGGGGCGGGTTGGGTTGCGAACGGCAGGAGTGGCGCGAGCCCGAGGGGGCACTTCATCTCACCGTCCTCCTTGCTCGGCATCCAGATCGAGTCCGAGCCGCTCGATCGCCACGCGGTGGTCGGATTGATATTTCAACAGCACACCGAGCGTCGAGCGGACGACGCCACCGGATAGATTGCGCGCACCCAGAGCGACCAGCGTCTTCGCCCAATCGACGGTTTCGGCGATCGACGGCGCTTTGCGCAACGAGAGCTGGCGCAACGCACCGACCACGCGGACCACCGGCTCTCCCAGCGCCTCGTCCAGCTCCGGAACCTTCATCCGCACGATCGCCCGCTCCAATTCCGCCGTCGGGTAATCGATGTGCAGGTACAGGCAGCGCCGCTTGAGCGCTTCGGACAGCTCGCGGTTGGCATTGGAGGTCACGATCACGAACGGCTTGCGCACCGCGGTGACGGTGCCGAGTTCCGGGATGCTCACCTGGTAGTCGCCGAGCACCTCGAGCAGCAGGCCTTCCAACTCCACATCGGCTTTGTCGAGTTCATCGATGAGCAGCACCGTGGAGCGCGGGTTACGGATGGCGGCCAGTAGCGGGCGCGCGAGGAGGAACTCTTCGGTGAAGACGTGGTCGCGGGTGCTGTCCCAGCCTTCGTCGTCCGAGGCGGTGATGCGCAGCAGCTGCTTGGCGTGGTTCCACTCGTAGAGGGCGCGGGCCTCGTCGATGCCCTCGTAACACTGCAGCCGCACCAGGTCGGACGTGGTCGCCGCGGCGACGGCCTTGGCCAGCTCGGTCTTGCCGACGCCCGCCGGGCCTTCGATCAGCAGGGGCTTGCCGAGGTGGCCCGCGAGGAACACGGCGGTGGCGATATCGAGGGACGGGAGGTACCCGGCCTCGGTGAGACGCCCGGTCACCTCGTCCACCGACGCGAAGAACTTACTCATCGGTAACTAGTCTAGACCGGGCGCTTGGGCCTCAGCTCGGCGCAGGTATGCGGAAATGGCTCGGCTCGGCGTCCGACGGCACGGCGCTCGCCACGGTGAACGGCTCGACCAGCGAGCGCAGTTCGATGAGGTGCCGGGCGTGCGCGTCCAGCGCGCGATCCTCCTCGGAGACCGGCTCCCACCGCGGCACCGGCCGCGCTTTGCCCTCGCCGTCCAGCGCGACGACCACGGCGAGACCGTGCGCGGCGAGCGCGGGCTCGTCGGAGTGGGCGTCGGTGGAGGTCACATGCACGCTGACGTGCATGCTGCGCGGGCCGGTGTGGATCAGCCGCGCGGTGACCTCGACGACATGGCCGATGACGATCGGCCGGTAGAAGCGGATGCCGCCGAAGTACGAAGTGATGACCCGCTGCCCCGCCCAGTCCGCACCGCAGACATAGGCCGCCTCGTCGATCCATCGCATCGTGCGGCCGCCATGCACCTTGCCGCCCCAGTTGATGTCCGACGGCGCGGCCAGGAACCGCAGTGTGGCGCTCGGCGCGGTGCCCGCCGACGTGTACCGCTGCGCGGCCATCGCCTCCTCGATCAGCTTGCGCACCGAGACCCGGGCTCGCGCCTGGCGGTGCCGCTGCAATTCCAGCAGCGTGGCGGGATTCCATTGCGGCACTTCCACGGTGCGCCGGTCGTCGTCCACGGCGACGAAGATCGTCAGGCATTGCGCCGACTGCACCGGCTGCACCCGGGTGGGATCGGTCGAATAGACGGTGACCAGGATGTGCATGCTGGTGCGCCCGGTGTGGACCAGATTCGCATGCAATTCGACCAGCTCACCGATCGCGATCGGCCGGTCGAGATGGATATTGCCGACGTAGGCGGTGACGCAGTAGCGACCGCTCCACTGGGCCGCCGCCGCGTAGGCGACCTTGTCGATCCATTCCAGGAGTTTGCCGCCGTCGACCGATCCGACGATGCCCGCGTCGTCGGGCTTCACGAGAAATCGGTGGATCGCCTCGGGTCGGCGGCCGGCCGAGGTCGGGACGGTCACGGTGCGGTCGAGCTTTGTCGAGTGGGCCACGGTGCGGAATCCGTTCGGACAGGGAATCTCCGGGTGTACATTTCTCCGACCTCGTTGTCCGGGAGAACAGTAGGCCCCAACCGCCGTACGAGCGAGTAACCAGGCGGTCGCTACAACGGATGCCTTACCGCGCGGCGGCGGGAGAGCGATCCGGACGACGCGAAACGGACCAACGATCCGGCCCGCCTCAGACCGGGATCAGACGAACGATCGCATATCCGTTCGCCATGGCTCGCCGCAGATCGTCGCGATCGACCGTCCCGTCCGGCTCCAGTTCGATACCCGCGTAGCGCCCGTGGATCGGATTCGCCGACACCACCACCGGAGCGAGCGCGGCGAGACGGGCCTCGTCGGCGATCACTTCGGCTCTGGCACGAATCTCACTGCCGCGCAGCCGGACACGCACGGCTTCACCGTCGCGGAGATTGCGCCGCCATCCGGCCGTCGTGCCGACGAGCAGCGCTCCGTCATGGTCGGCATATCCGACCGGATTGGTGTACTCGCGCCCCGATTTCCGCCCGAGCACCGTGACCAGCAGCAACCTGCCGCTGAGCACCCGATGCAGCGGAGACCGGAGCAACGACCTTACGACCGCGTCCCCGGTGCGCTGGAATCGCGATGGGGGCCGCCGCACCGAAGCCTGGCTGGACATATCGGTCACCTCCGAGAGATTTACTGAGTATCTACTCAGAAAATACGACCGCGTCGGGCATACTGCAAGGGGTGACGAACGAAAGATCGGAGGATTCGTGACGGCATCCGGCCGGGTCGAAGGCCGCCGCCGTGGGCGTCCCTCGACGGGCGTCCGCGACGCGGTGATCGCCGCCGCGGAGCGAACCCTCGCCGAGGAGGGTGTGGCGCGGCTGTCCACGAAAGGGGTCGCCGACCGCGCCGGTGTCGCCGAGTCGAGCATCTTCTATCACTTCCGCGACCGGACCGGGCTTTTGCAGGCGGTGGTCCAACGGCATCTGCGACCGGTCAAGGACGTCCTCGGCGACATCGACGCGCACCGAGACCTGCGCGCCGATCTCGTCGCCCTGATGGAAGCGCTGGAAGATTTCTTCGTCGCCACGATCCCCGTAGCCGCCGCGATCCAATCCGACGCCGAACTACGCGCGCGCTACCTCGATCGCGCCCAGGAGGCGGACATCGATCCGCACCGCGCGGTGGACGCGATGCAGGCGCGGCTCGCGGCCGCGCAACCCTCCGCCCCGAGCGCCGTAAATCTGCGCGCGGCAGCGCTTCTGCTGGTGGGCGCGGCGCATCAGCGCGCGCTGCAACGCCACCTGAGCCCAGCGAGCGCGTTCACGTCACTGCCGTCGCCGACCGACATCGTGGACACGGTGCTGCCACTCTTCGGTTGATCCCGGGGTGCGGCGATAGGGGAACTCCCTAATACCGCGGTTCGATTTGCCCCGCAGGGGAGAAAACACCCGTGACCTTCGGCGGCGAGTGCGCAAGAGTGTAGCTATGCAGTCGCTGTCCCGTCGGTAAGCGCGACCGCGAAGCAGTGACCGTAGATCCAAGATCTGTCTGCGGGGGTGGGCCGTGGGCGGACACCGCAACGGGGGGATGGCGGGCGGAGACGCTCGCCGCAGAGTGAAAGGGATTTACGTTGTTCTCGTCAATCAGCGCACGCCGTATATTTCGTGTGGCCGTCGCCGGTGCGATCGCCGCGATTCCGTTGACCGCGCTGGCGATGCCCGCCTCCGCCACCCCGAGCACACCCGAGGTCGCTCCGGCTTACAACCAGTGCGCCTTCGGCCCGTTCCAGGACTGGAGTTGCAACAACAACGTCTTGATCGACAAACCGCACTACGGCGCACCACCTTATGGCCGCGGTCCTGGCTGGGGCCAGGGTGGTGGCTGGGGCGGCGGAGGCTGGAACCAGGGCTGGGGCGACGGAGGCTGGAACCAAGGCTGGGGCGGAGGCTGGAACCAAGGCTGGGGCGGAGGCTGGAACCAAGGCTGGGGCCAGGGCGGCGGCTGGGGTCAGGGCTTCCCGGGCACTGGCTCGTTCGGCAGCAGTTAGAAACTCCGCGAAAGACGCCGGTGGCCCGCTCCGGAACTCCGGAGCGGGCCACCGCGCGAATCGGCCTGGGTATCAGGCGGTCTCGGTGATCGGGCGATCGACCCAGCTCATCAGGCCGCGCAGCTTGGCGCCGGTGACCTCGATCGGGTGCTCGGCGTTCTTCTTGCGCAGCGCCTCGAGCTCCTTGTTGCCGCCCTCGACGTTGGCGACCAGACGCTTGACGAAGCTGCCGTCCTGGATGTCCTTGAGGATGTCCTGCATGCGCTTCTTGGTGTCGGCGTCGATGACCCGCGGGCCCGACAGGTAGCCACCGAACTCGGCGGTGTCGGAGACCGAGTAGTTCATCCGCGCGATGCCGCCCTCGTACATCAGGTCGACGATCAGCTTCAGCTCGTGCAGCACCTCGAAGTAGGCCATCTCCGGCGCGTAACCGGCCTCGACCATGACCTCGAAACCGGTCTTCACCAGTTCCTCGGTGCCGCCGCACAGCACGGCCTGCTCACCGAACAGGTCGGTCTCGGTCTCTTCCTTGAAGGTGGTCTTGATGACGCCCGCCCGGGTGCCGCCGATGCCCTTGGCGTAGGACAGCGCCAGCGCCTGGCCCTCGCCCTTCGGGTCCTGATCGATCGCGATCAGCGCCGGAACGCCCTTGCCGTCGACGAACTGACGACGCACCAGGTGGCCCGGGCCCTTCGGGGCGACCATGCCGATGGTGACGTTGGCGGGCGGCTTGATCAGGCCGAAGTGGATGTTGAGGCCGTGGCCGAAGAACAGCGCGTCGCCGTCCTTCAGGTTCGGCTCGATGTCGTTGGTGAAGATCGACGCCTGCGCGGTGTCGGGCGCGAGCACCATGATGACGTCCGCCCACTCCGAGACCTCGGCGGGCGTGCCGACGGTCAGGCCCGCCTCCTCGGCCTTCGGACGCGACTTCGAACCCTCGGCCAGACCGACGCGGACCTCGACGCCCGAGTCGCGCAGGCTCAGCGAGTGCGCGTGACCCTGGCTGCCGTAGCCGATGACAGCGACCTTGCGGCCCTGGATGATCGACAGGTCGGCATCGTCGTCGTAGAACATCTCGACTGCCACTGTGGTTCCTTCCGGGATCATCCCCGCGCGAGGCGGGGCACACCGGCTTGCGCCGGTGCGGATTTACGTTGTTCTGGATCGGATCACCCCCGCAGCCGCGGGAGGGGATCATTCCCGCGTGAGCGGGGAGGCGGCACGCCAACCGTCGATCGCAGAAAGACTAGCGTGTGGCCGCCGCTGTGCGGTCGGCCCCATCGGTATGCCGCTCGTCAGCTCATCGCGTGGCGGTGATGGACTTCGGTCCACGCCCCACCGCGACGACACCGGACTGCACGATCTCCCGGATGCCGTACGGTTCGAGCATCCGCAGCAGCGCGTCGAGCTTGGACCGGGTTCCGGTCGCCTCGACGGTGAGCGCGTCCGGCGACACGTCGATGACCTTCGCGCGGAACAGCCCCACGGCCTCGATCACCTGGGTCCGCACGCTGGCGTCGGCGCGCACCTTCACCAGGATCAGTTCGCGGGCCACCGAGCTGTCGGAATCCTGCTCCACGATCTTGATGACGTTCACCAGCTTGTTGAGCTGCTTGGTGACCTGCTCCAGCGGCAGGTCTTCGACGGTGACGACGATGGTCATGCGCGAGATCTCGGGGAGCTCGGTGCCACCGACCGCCAGCGACTCGATGTTGAAGCCGCGGCGGGAGAACAGCGCCGCGACCCGTGCCAGCACGCCCGGTTTGTCCTCGACGAGAACGCTGAGGGTATGCGTGGTACTCATCCGTTGTTCACCTTGTTCTGTTCGTGCGACATCGCCGTGTGGATGACCGCGGGCTCGGAGGCCTGCTCGTCGTCGTCGAACAGCGGGCGGATGCCGCGAGCGGCCATGATCTCGTCGTTGCTGGTGCCCGCGGCGACCATCGGCCACACCTGCGCGTCCTTGCCGACGATGAAGTCGATCACCACGGGACGGTCGTTGATGGACTGCGCCTCGCGGATCGCGGCCTCCACGTCCTCCTCGCGCTCCACGCGGATGCCGTGGCAGCCGAGGGCTTCGGCGAGCTTCACGAAGTCGGGGATGCGCAAGGTGTGCGTGCCAAGGTCGGTGTTGGAGTAACGCTCCTGGTAGAACAGCGTCTGCCACTGGCGCACCATGCCGAGGTTGCCGTTGTTGATCAGCGCGACCTTGATCGGGACGCCCTCGACGGCGCAGGTGGCCAGCTCCTGGTTGGTCATCTGGAAGCAGCCGTCACCGTCGACCGCCCACACCTCTTTGTCCGGCGCGCCCATCTTGGCGCCCATGGCCGCCGGGACGGCGTAGCCCATGGTGCCCAGGCCACCGGAGTTCAGCCAGGTGCGCGGCTTCTCGTACTTGATGAACTGGGCGGCCCACATCTGGTGCTGGCCGACGCCCGCGCAGTAGATCGCGTCGGGTCCGGCCAGGCGGCCGAGCGCCTCGATGACGAACTCCGGCGACAGCGAACCGTCCGCGGGCGGGGTCCAGCCCAGCGGGTAGGCGTCGCGCACGCCGTCGAGGTAGGTCCACCAGTCGGTCAGCGCCAGCGGCAGCGCGTCACCCGCGGACGGGTCGGCCTTCAGGGTCTCGATCAGCTCGATGATCACCTCGCGGCAGTCGCCCACGATCGGGACATCGGCGTGGCGGTTCTTGCCGATCTCGGCCGGGTCGATGTCGGCGTGGATGACCTTGGCGCCGGGCGCGAAGGAGTCCAGCTGACCGGTGACGCGGTCGTCGAACCGCGCGCCCAGGGTGATCAGCAGATCCGACCGCTGCAACGCGGCGACCGCGCCCACGGTGCCGTGCATGCCGGGCATGCCCATGTTCAGGCGGTGGCTGTCGGGGAACGCGCCGCGCGCCATCAGCGTGGTGACCACGGGGATGCCGGTGAGCTCGGCCAGTTGCAGCAGCTCGGCCGAGGCGTCGGCCTTGATCACGCCGCCGCCGACGTAGAGCACGGGAGCCTTGGCTTCCATGATCATCCGCGCGGCCTCGCGCACCTGCTTGCCGTGCGGCTTGGTGACCGGACGGTAGCCGGGCAGCCGCATCTCCGGCGGCCAGGTGAAGGTGGTCTGCGCCTGCAGCACGTCCTTCGGGATGTCGACCAGCACGGCGCCGGGACGGCCCGAGGCGGCGAGGTAGAACGCTTCCGCGATGATGCGCGGGATGTCGACGCCCTCGGTGATCAGGAAGTTGTGCTTGGTGATCGGCATGGTGATGCCGGAGATATCGGCTTCCTGGAACGCGTCGGTGCCGATCAGGCCGCGGCCGACCTGGCCGGTGATGGCGACGATCGGGACGGAGTCCATCTGCGCGTCGGCGATCGGGGTGACCAGGTTGGTCGCGCCGGGGCCGGATGTGGCCATACACACACCGACCTTGCCGGTCGCCTGGGCGTAACCGGTGGCGGCGTGGCCCGCGCCCTGCTCGTGGCGGACGAGCACATGACGCACCTTGGTGGAATCGAAAAGCGGGTCGTAGACGGGAAGGATCGCGCCGCCCGGAATGCCGAATACGGTGTCGACACCGAGCTCCTCGAGCGACCGGATGACCGACTGCGCGCCGGTGACCCGCTCGGGCGGGAGCTGGCGGCGGTTGGCCGCGGACGTCGCGTTGGCAGCGGGCGTGGCCTGCTGATTCGCCGAAGGCGCTGGCCTACGGGCCGAAGGCCCGGGCCGTGCGGTAGGTGCGCTCACCGTCTTCGTTCCTTACTGGTTGTGGTTCCGACCCCGGATGTTGTGTCAGCGGTGTCTTGCGCTTCGCCATGCCGGACATTAGTCCGAACATAAAAAAGCCCCCGACAGCGCAGGGCTGATCGAGGGTGGCGCGTCGCAACGCGAGCTGACGTATTCGACTCAGTGTGTCAGGCTCAACGCTGGACGCGCCGGCCGATTACGAGCAACTCGTTTCGATTCACGCGCACGACGTTAAGCGGGTGTGAACCGAAGAGTCAAACAGATGACCCCGTGTGTCCCATTATGTGGGAGAGTGCGGTTGCTTGTGTCCGTTCATCAGGATGCGAGGATGGTGGTGTGTCATCACCGCATCAGTCCGTGCCACCGTCTGAATCGTCCCACACACCCGCGGGGACGACGGATACGGGTGGCGCCTCGGACGCCCATGTGATCCGCATCCCACGGCTGGCGTTCCTGGGCGTATTCATCCTGCTGATGTGCGTGTTCTTCCCCTTCGTCGGCTGGCCCGCCGGACTGTGGTGGCTGCTGCTGATCCCCGTCGCGGTGCTGGCTTGGGTGCTGCGGACGCAGACCGGCGTCTCGGACGCGGGGCTGGATTTGCGGACGCTGTTCGGCTCCCGCCACCTCGACTGGGCACAGGTGAAGGGTGTGCGAATCCCGAAGCGTGGATACGTGCGCGCCGACCTGACCGACGGCAGCGAAGTGAAGTTGCCCGCGGTGAGTTATGACCGGCTGCGCGATCTGGCCGCTTTCTCCGGCGGACGGATTCCGGACCCGTTCGCGGAGCCGAGGGAACCCGCGACGGGAGAGTCCCCCGCCGAACCCTCGGACGCGAGTAGCGGGACCTCGAATACCGAGGGCGATCCGGCGACCAATGGCTTGGCGAAGTCCGGTGAGAACGCCGAAGAAGGCACGCGACGCGACAGCGCGACGTAGCGAGTTCGGTCACACCGACCGACGCTCCAGTTGCCCGGCTCGAGCCCCATCGCGCCGAAGCGGAACATTCGCCGCCGTTGGGAGGTTGCGGTCGAGTGATGGGATGATTTCCCCGGAGCACTGATCCTCCTCGTCCCCACCCCGACGTTCCGGTACCTCCGGCGTCACCGTCGTCGCCCGCGACACCACGCACCGGCGACACACCCGACCCGGCCGACCGCGATGAGACGCCACACCACCCAGCAGGTGGGCACGCCCACCGGGAGTAACGTGGTGCTCCGCCGAGCACGCTCTGCGCCGTCGCACGTCAGCCCCCGCGACCCGAGGACCATCGAAATGCCACCGCTTCGTTCACGAACCACGACCATCGGCCGCAATGCCGCAGGCGCACGCGCACTCTGGCGCGCCACCGGCATGACCGACACCGACTTCGGCAAGCCGATCGTCGCCATCGCGAACTCCTACACCCAGTTCGTCCCCGGCCATGTGCATCTGAAGAACGTCGGCGAGATCGTGGCCGACGCGGTGCGCGCCGCCGGTGGCGTGCCGCGCGAATTCCACACCATCGCCGTCGACGACGGCATCGCCATGGGTCACGGCGGCATGCTCTACTCGCTGCCCTCGCGCGAGATCATCGCCGACTCCGTCGAGTACATGGTGAACGCGCACACCGCCGACGCGCTGGTCTGCATCTCCAACTGCGACAAGATCACCCCGGGCATGCTCAATGCGGCCATGCGGCTGAACATTCCGGCGGTGTTCGTCTCCGGCGGCCCGATGGAAGCGGGCAAGGCCGTCGTCGTCGGCGGGGTCGCGCAGGCGCCGACCGACCTGATCACCGCGATCTCCGCGAGCGCGAATCAGGCGGTGTCGGAGGAGGGTCTGTCCGAGGTCGAGCGCTCCGCGTGCCCGACCTGCGGTTCCTGCTCCGGCATGTTCACCGCGAACTCGATGAACTGCCTCACCGAGGCACTGGGTCTGGCGCTGCCCGGCAACGGCTCCACCCTCGCTACGCACGCCGCGCGCCGGGCGCTGTTCGAGCGGGCGGGCACCGTGGTGGTGGACATCGCCAACCGCTGGTACCGCGAGGACGACGCGTCCGTGCTGCCGCGCAACGTCGCCGACGCCAAGGCTTTCCGCAACGCGATGGCGCTGGACGTGGCGATGGGCGGTTCGACCAACACCGTGCTGCACACGCTCGCCGCCGCGCAGGAAGGCGAGGTCGACTTCGATCTGCACACCATCGAGGAGATCAGCCGCCGGGTGCCCACGCTGTCGAAGGTGTCGCCCAACTCCGACTACCACATGGAGGACGTGCACCGCGCGGGCGGCATCCCCGCGATCCTCGGCGAGCTGCGCCGGGCGGGCCTGCTGGAGACCGACGTCACCACGGTGCACACCGCGAGCCTCGACGAATGGCTCGACACCTGGGACATCCGCTCGGGCAAGGCCTCTCAGGAAGCCATCGAACTCTTCCACGCCGCCCCGGGCGGGGTGCGCACCACCGAGCCGTTCTCCACCGACAACCGCTGGTCGTCGCTGGACACCGACGCCGAGGGCGGCTGCATCCGCGACCTCGAGCACGCCTACACCAAGGAAGGCGGCCTGGTCGTGCTGCGCGGCAACATCGCGCCCGACGGCGCGGTGCTCAAGACCGCGGGCATCGACGAGGAGTTGTTCTCCTTCCAGGGCCCCGCGGTGGTGGTGGACTCGCAGGAGGAGGCCGTGTCGGTCATCCTCGGCAAGAAGATCAAGCCGGGCGACGTGATCGTGGTCCGCTACGAAGGGCCCGCGGGCGGCCCCGGCATGCAGGAGATGCTGCACCCGACCGCCTTCCTGAAAGGCTCCGGCCTCGGCAAGGAGTGCGCGCTGATCACCGACGGCCGCTTCTCCGGCGGCACTTCGGGCCTGTCGATCGGGCACATCTCCCCCGAGGCGGCCAGCGGCGGTGTCATCGGCCTGATCGAGAACGGCGACCAGATCCGCATCGACGTGACCACCCGCACGCTCGAGGTCCTCGTCGACGATGCGGCGCTCGCCGAGCGCCGCGCGAAGATGGAAGCCTCCGAACGGCCGTGGCAGCCGGTCAACCGCGATCGTCCGGTGACGACCGCGCTGCGGGCGTACGCCGCGATGGCGACCTCGGCCGACAAAGGCGCTGTCCGCCACGTGCCCTAGGCTTCCCGCCTCTCCGGGTCTCGAGGCCGTACGAGTTCGGTGCGACAGGACCTGGTCTCAGGTCCTGCGTCAGGTGGGTCACGGATTTTGGGCGTACCCGGCGAGTTACCCATGTCCATACGAAATCAGTTGTCACGGGCAGCCTCAGGTGGTCGAACGACGGAGGCCCTTCATCCCGTTACGGGATGAAGGGCCTCTTGTTCGTCCTGATCAGTCGAAGGGGCCGATGCCCGTCAGTGGGTTGCCGCCGTGCAGGTACCAGTACGCGCCGACCGCGGCCGCCACAGCGAGAAGCAGGATGACGAAGGAGCCGGAGGCGGGGCGGATGGCCCAGCCACGGTTGCGGTCGAAGGACAGGCGACCGGGGCCGGTCAGGATAATGACGGCCGAGACGCCCGCGAGGACGCTCTCGTATTCCACCGCTCCCGGACCGGCTTTGTACTGGAACCCGGGGGCCATGCCCTGCTTCCAGGCCCAGGCGTCCAGGATGACCGCGAGCACCGCACCGGCCGCCAGCGGAGTCAGCAGGCCGAGGATCAGCAGCGCACCGCCGCCGACCTCGCCCGCTGTCACCAGGAGGGCGGACACGCTCGGGTGGTCCCAGCCGCCGCGCTCCATCATGTCGCGGGTGCCGTCCAGGCCGGGGCCGTGGAACCAGCCGGTCAGCTTCTGCAGGCCGTGGTAGAGGAAAGTGGCGCCGACGACCAAGCGGAGCAGCAACAATCCGAGATCGAGCGTGCCGCGGCGGACCTCGCCGTTGCGGCGACGTAGACGCGCGGTGTCGCTCGGCGGGGCCGGGGCGGGTGGGATGCTGGCGTAGTCGTAGGTGGGCGCCGCTGTCGCGCCCGCAGCGGTTCTGTTCGCGCCGGTGGTGGGGACCTCGGGCTCGAGCCCGAGTTCTTCCTCGGTGCGCGGGACGTCCTTGGACAGCTGCGGCCGCTGGGCCGGATCCACCCGCTCGAACTGCTCGGTCGGCGAATCGTACGGGCTGGTCACTCCCCGACCGGTGGACGACACCGCCGCCTGCTCGGCCGTGGAAGGAGCGGCGTTCCCGGCCTCGGATTCGGGCGTGTCTTTCGGCTTGTCGGTCACGGCCAATACCCTATGCCGCACCGCACCGGGGCGGGCAAGTACAGCGCGGCGTGTCAGTGCGCGCGCGACACCCCCACCCGGAAGGGCGCGGGCGACGGAATTTCCGTAACGTCTGGGCTATGAGTTTGGTTGTCGTGGGCCGCGTCGCGGCGAGCTTGGCGCTCGGCTCCGTCCTGCTGGTCGGATGCGCCCGGTTCGACGATTCGGCGTCCAGTCCGTTCACCCCGGAACCGACCCTGCACGGAGCCAACATCGATCCGAAGAAACCGAGCCAGTCGCCCACCTCGACCACCCGGCCGAGCGGCCCGTGCATCGATCCCGACCCCGCGGTGGTGGCCACCTGCCTGGACACCACCGGCGGCTTGGTCGCGCTTCCCGACGGCGCGCTGGTCGCCGAGCGCAGGACCGGGCGGATCCTGAAGGTGGTGCCCGACCAGCCGCCGGTCGAGATCGCCCGCCTGGACGTGGACGGCTCCGGCGACGGCGGCCTCAGCGACATCGCGCTGTCCCCGACCTACAACGAAGACGGCCTGATGTACGCGTACATCACCACCGGCAGCGACAACCGGGTGGTCCGCATCGCCGAAGGCGGCTCACCGAAGGACGTGCTCACCGGAATCCCGAAGGGCTCCAGCGGAAATCACGGCGCGATCGAATTCGCCTCGTCCGACCAGATGCTCGTGCTGACCGGCGACGCGGGCAATCCCGGCGCGGCCGCCTCGGCCGGCTCCCTCGCGGGCAAGCTGCTGCGCGTGAACTCCCCGGTGCCCGGCCGCACACTCACGCCGGAAGTCGCCGTCTCGGGCATCGGGACCGCCGGGGACGTGTGCCGGGACAGCAAGGACAGCATCTGGATCACCGACCGCACCGCCGCCGAGGACCGGCTGCAGCGACTCGGCGGCGATGGCGTGGTCACCACCATGTGGACCTGGCCGGATCGGCCCGGCGTCGCCGGGTGCGCCGCCGCCTCGGACGGTGTCGCGATCTCGATGACCCGCGCGAAGGCCCTCGCCATCGCCGCCGCCGACCCCACCACCCACGCGGTCACCGCGACGCCGACGCTGACCGCGCAGGACAAGTACGGGCAACTCGGCGGCGCGGCGGTCGGCGCCGACGGAACCATCTGGGTGACCACGGTGAACAAGACCGACGGCCAGCCGGGACCGTTCGACGACCGCGTCGTCCGCATCCCGCCCCCGCAGGCCGGAGGCGGCGGACCAGACTGAGTTGTCGGCCGCGCGGGCGCGGCGTGTGCTGTGTTGATTTTTCCAGCGCCTGCGGCGCTGGGTGTTCGCGGCCCTCTTATGGCTCGCGTCCGAGCGACCGCCGCTGGCGACTTCGTCGCGGACGCGGCG
>NZ_JBEXME010000039.1:0-42860 GCF_040610355.1 Nocardia sp. NPDC004168
TGTCACCTTGACTGAGAAGTATCCGGCTATTAATCGGGGCGGGAATATTATTCGGTGGAAAATTAATGTGCGTGGCGAATCCGGTCAGGGTGCTGAGCTTGCTCCTTCGTCGCGTGCGCGGCGGCCGCGCAAACGCGAGCCGGGCCGCGAACGGAACAGGCTCGGTCTCGCTTCGCTCGAAACCTGGAGTGACGTGCGCTGGCCGCGTTGGCGTTCGAGCTCGGGACATTCGCATGTAGCTCGGGTGCCTGACCGGTGCTGAGGGTGTCCCGGGGCGCGCAGGCCCGAGCGCGAGCCGGGCCGCGAATGGAATTCAGTCGCCTTCGGTGCTCAAGTTCTCCAAGATCTCCGTCGCCCACGTCGCGGGTACCGCGTCCGGCCCCGCTACTCGCATGGCGCTCATGACGGTGAGCAGCATTCCGGTGGAGAGGAAGCGGCGCGCCTCGGTTTCCGGTGCTCCGGTCAGTTCGCGGATCAGGTGGTAGATACCGCCGAACCTGGCCCGGACCTGGTCGCCGATCTCCGGGTCCGCGCTGGCCGCGAAGCCGTGCAGCAGAAGTTGGAGCAGTTCGCGTTCGGCGAGGAAGACCGAATAGCCGGTGGCGAGGGCGGCGAGGGCTTCGTCGGGGGCCGCCTCGGGCGATGCCTCGGCGCGCGCGGCGCGGAAGATCTCCTCGATCCGGTCGCAGACGCGGTGCTGGGCGGCGCGGAACAGGTTCTGCTTGGTGCCGAACAGCCGGATCACGTAGGGCTGTGACACGCCCGCTCGCCGGGCGATCTCGTCGGTCCTGGTAGCGGCGTAACCGCATTCGGCGAACGCGGAGACCGCCGCGCGCAGCACCTGCTCGCCCCGTTCGGACGCCGTCATCCTGGTTCTGGTCGCCATCGTTCTCCGTTTTCGCTGGTACCGGCCTTGCTCTTGACATGTTATCAGTCGATGCATACCGTTTCGAGCATTAGTTATCAGTCGATTACAACAAGGACTGGACATGACCGAGACCCTTCCATCCGCCACGGCGACCGTCGCCGCGCCCGAGGCGACGATCGGCGGTCGCAGGCTCGCCGCCGTCCTCGCCGCGGTCGGTATCCCGATGTTCATGGTCACGCTGGACAACCTGGTCGTGACGAACGCGCTGCCGGTGATCCGCACCGAGTTGGGCGCCTCGCTGGCCGACCTGCAATGGTTCGTCAACGCCTACACGCTGTCGTTCGCCTCGCTGTTGCTCACCGCGTCCGCGGTCGGTGACCGACTGGGCAGGCGGCGGATCTTCCTGCTCGGCATCGCGCTGTTCACACTGGCGTCCGCGGTCTGCGCGCTGGCGACCGGACCGGGCATGCTCATCGCGGCGCGGGCGGTACAGGGATTCGGCGCGGCGGGGGTGATGCCACTGTCGCTGACACTGTTGTCGGCGGCGGTGCCGGAGAAGATGCGCAGCGCCGCCATCGGCATCTGGGGCGGGATCGCCGGCCTCGGCGTCGCGCTGGGGCCGCTCATCGGCGGCGCGGTCGTCGAAGGGCTGAGCTGGCAGTGGATCTTCTGGGTGAACGTGCCGATCGGCCTGGTCGTGCTGCCGTTCGCGCTGCGGGTGCTGGCGGAGTCGCACGGCGGCAGCCGACGAGTCGACCTGCTGGGACTGCTGCTGTCGGCGGGCGGCGTGCTGGCGGTGGTGTGGGGCGTCATCCACGGCGCCGATGATGGCTGGACGTCTCGTGGCGTGCTGTCCGCGCTGGTCGGTGGCGTGTTGCTGCTCGGTTGCCTGATCGCCTGGGAGCTGCGCACGCGGGAGCCGATGCTGCCGCTGCGTCTGTTCCGCTCCCGCGCGTTCCGGGTGAGCAACATGACCGGCTTCACCTTCTCGATGGGCGTCTTCGGCTCGATCTTCCTGCTGGCCCAGTACTTCCAGGTCGTGCAGGGCTACGGACCGCTGCAATCCGGCATCCGCACCATGCCGTGGACGATGGCGCCGATGGTGGTCGCTCCGCTGGCGGGTTTGATCGTCGACAAGGTCGGCGCCCGTGCGCTGCTCACCACCGGGCAGACACTGCTCGCCGTCGCGCTGGGCTGGATGGCGTTGGTCACTTCCGTCGACGCGAGTTACCTGTCGTTCGTCGGTCCGTTCCTGCTCGGCGGGATCGGCATGGGCCTGACTTTCGCGCCCGGCGCGACCGTGGTGATGGCCGCCGCGGCGGAGGAGGATCGCGCGATGGCGTCTGGAACCAACAACACCCTGCGGGAAGTCGGTGTCGCCATGGGCGTCGCGGTGCTGGCGTCGGTGTTCGCGGCGCGGGGCTCGTACCTGGATCCGCAGAGCTACGTCGACGGACTGGTGCCCGCGGTGTGGGTGGGTGCCGCGATCGTGGCGGTCGGCGCGCTGGGGTCGCGGTTGCTGCCCCGCCACATCACCGCCGCGCGCTGACCGCACTGTCGCGCGCTGATCGCGGAGCGCCCGGTCACTGGGTATCGGCCAGGGCCGGGCGTTTCGCGGCGGCTGTCGGAGCTGGTCTTTCGCTGCCCTGACCGGTCACCGCCTGCGAGCCTGTGACGAGTCGCGCCGTTCCGGACGGGTAGTGGAGCGGGGCCGGCGCGCGCCCGTCCGGCTCGCGGGTACCACACGGCTCGCGCGGCGTGGCGGGTAATCCGCGTGAATCCGCCGAGGCCCATCGAATACGATTGCGACCAGCAGCAATGCGGGCAGGCGTGCAGCGGTGCCCGCGAATTGATCCCCAGGGGAGAGACGGAGCATCGTGGCCGACGACATCGACGCAGGCGAGCAGAACGCGGCGCTGACCGAGGAGGCACTGGCCGCGGCCGCGGCGGCCGCCGAGAAGGCGTTCGCCGCTGCCGCCGACCTGGATGCGCTCGCGGTCGCGAAAACCGAGCACCTCGGCGGTAAGGCGCCGCTGGCGCTGGCCCAACGCGCGCTGGGCGGCCTGCCCAAGACGGAGAAGGCGGACGCGGGCAAACGGGTCAACGTCGCCAGGTCCAGGGTGTCGGAGGCATTCGAGTCCCGCCGCGCCGCGTTGCTGGCCGAGCGCGACGCCGCCGTGCTGGTCGCCGAGACCATCGACGTGACGCTGCCCGCACGCCGAGCGGCCGTCGGCGCGCGGCATCCGATCACCGTCATCTCCGAGCAGATCGCCGACGTGTTCGTCGCGATGGGCTGGGAGGTCGCCGAAGGTCCCGAGGTGGAGACCGAGCACTTCAACTTCGACGCGTTGAACTTCCTGCCCGACCATCCGGCCCGCACCATGCAGGACACCTTCCACATCGCGCCGGAGGGCTCGCGCCAAGTGCTGCGCACGCACACCTCGCCGGTGCAGGTGCGTTCGATGCTGGAACGCGAGCTGCCGATCTACGTGGTCTGCCCGGGCCGCACCTTCCGCACCGACGAACTGGACGCCACGCACACACCGGTGTTCTCCCAGGTCGAAGGCCTGGCGGTGGACAAGGGCCTGACCATGGCGCATCTGCGCGGCACGCTGGACGCGTTCGCTCGCGCGCTGTTCGGACCACAGACCCGCACGCGCATGCGGCCCAACTACTTTCCGTTCACCGAGCCCTCCGCCGAGGTCGACGTGTGGTTCCCGGACAAGAAGGGCGGTGCGGGCTGGGTCGAATGGGGCGGCTGCGGCATGGTGAACCCGAAGGTGCTGATCGCCAGCGGGATCGACCCCGAGGTGTACAGCGGGTTCGCCTTCGGCATGGGCCTGGAGCGCACGCTGCAGTTCCGCAACGGCATCCCGGACATGCGCGACATCGTCGAGGGCGACGTGCGTTTCACGCTGCCCTTCGGTATCCGGTCCTGACCCCACCCTTCGATCGAGAGAGCGAAACGTCAAGTGCGAGTAGCGCAGTCCTGGCTGACCGACATCATCCAGCGCACCAACCCGGAGTGGTCGGTGACGCCGGAGGAGCTCGACGCGGGATTCGTCCGGGTCGGGCTGGAAGTCGAAGAGCTCGACCAGCTCGAGCGGATCGCGGGTTCGGAGGAGGGCGGCGAGCCGCTGGTGGTCGGCCGCGTCGCCGAGATCACCGAACTGACCGAGTTCAAGAAGCCGATCCGCTTCTGCAAGGTGGACATCGGTAAGCCCGAGTTGCAGGAGATCATCTGCGGCGCACGGAATTTCCAGGTCGGTGATCTGGTGGTCGTGGTGCTGCCCGGCGGCGTGCTGCCCGGCGGGTTCGAGATCACCTCGCGCAAGACCTACGGTCACGTGTCCAACGGGATGATCTGCTCGGTCGCCGAACTGGGGATCGGCAAGGACCATTCCGGCATCCTGGTGCTGGAACCGGGCACCGCCGAGCCCGGCGCCGACGCCAACGCGCTGCTCGGTCTGGACGACACCGTCATCGAGCTGAACATCACTCCCGACCGCGGTTACTGCTTCTCCGTTCGCGGCCTGGCGCGCGAGCTGGCCTGCGGTTTCGATCTCGAGTACGCCGATCCGGCGGTGCGCACCCTGCCCGACCACGAGCAGGAAGCCTGGCCGACCCGGGTCGAGCCGGACTCCCGGTGCACGCGCTTCGCGGCCCGCCGGGTCACCGGCGTCGACCCGGAGGCGGTGAGCCCGTGGTGGTTGCAGCGCAGGCTGCTGTTGTCGGGCGTACGCCCGATCTCGCCCGCCGTGGACGTCACCAATTACGTGATGCTGGAGTTGGGGCAGCCGCTGCACGCCTTCGACGCGAACAAGGTGTCGGGCGGATTGGTGGTCCGTTCCGCGCACAAGGGCGAGAAGTTGCGCACCTTGGACGACGTCGAGCGCGCCCTCGACGTCGAGGACGTGGTGATCGCCGACGATTCCGGCGTCATCTCCTTGGCCGGTGTGATGGGCGGCGCGAGCACCGAGGTCGGCGCGGAGAGCACCGACATCCTGCTCGAGGCGGCCACCTGGAACCCGCTGCTGATCTACCGGACCGCGCGCAGGCACAAGCTGGTGTCCGAGGCGGGCAAGCGGTACGAACGGGTCGTCGACCCGGAGATCAACGTGGCCGCGCTCGATCGAGCGGCCACGCTGCTGGCCGAAATCGCCGGCGGCACCATCGAACCCGTGCTGACCGACGTCCGGACCCCCGTCCCGGCGCCCGAGCCGATCCGGATGGACATCGACCTGGCCGACCGCGTCGCGGGCGTCACGTACGCGACCGGCACCTCGGCGCGCCGCCTGGCCCAGATCGGCTGCACGGTCGAGGTCGGCGTCAGCGAGGCCGGGCACGGTCAGCTGGTGGTGACCCCGCCGAGCTGGCGGCCCGACCTGGCTCAGCCCGCCGACCTGGTGGAGGAGGTGCTGCGGCTGGAGGGCCTGGAGCGGATCCCGTCCGTGCTGCCGGCCGCACCGGCCGGGCGTGGGCTCACGCCGCCCCAGCGCCGCAGGCGCGCCGTCAGCCGCGCGCTGGCGTTCGCGGGCGCCGTGGAGGTGCCGCCGCCGGTGTTCCTGCCCGCCGGAGTGTTCGATACCTGGGGCCTGGACGCCGACGACCCGCGCCGCGCCACCACCAGGGTGCTGAATCCGCTCGACGTGGAGCGCGCCGAGCTGGCCACCACCCTGCTCCCCGGTTTGCTCGAGGTGGCGGTCCGCAATATCTCGCGGGGCGCGCGTGACCTGGCGATCTACGGCATCGCGCAAGTCGTGCTCCCGGGCGCGAACACCAGAGCGGTCGATCCGCTGCCGGTGGACCGGCGCCCCACCGACGAAGAGATCGCCGAGTTGCTGGACTCGCTGCCGGAACAGCCGGTGCACGTGGCCGCTGTCCTGACCGGCCGCAGGGAGCCGCGCGGGCCGTGGGGGCCGGGCCGTCCGGTCGAAGCCGCCGACGCGTTCGCCCTCGCCGACGCCGTCGGCGACGCGGCCGGTGTGACCATCGAGCGCCGTGCGGCGGCTCAGCTGCCCTGGCATCCCGGGCGCTGCGCCGAGCTGGTGGTCGACGGAACGGTTGTCGGCTACGCGGGTGAGCTGCATCCCGCCGTGCTGGAACGTTCCGGCCTGCCGCCGCGCACCTGCGCCGTCGAACTCGACTTGGACGCGCTGCCGCTGCGCGAGTCCCGGCCGGTCCCGACGGTGTCGCCGTTCCCCGCGGTGCTCCAGGACGTCTCGGTGAGCGTCGAGAAGACCGTCCCGGCGGCGTCCGTCGAGTCCGCACTGCGCACCGGCGGCGGCGAGCTGCTGGAGGACATCGCGCTGTTCGACGTGTACGAGGGCGCTCAGGCGGGTGAGGGACGTAAGTCGCTCACCTACGCCCTGCGTTTCCGTGCCACCGACCGCACCCTCACCGAGGACGAGGCAAGTGCGGCACGCGACGCGGCCGTCGCGGCGGCGGCCGACGCCGTGGGCGCGGTGCTGCGCGGCTGACGCACGCGGTCACCGCAACCGGCTACCGGCCGAGTTCGATCGTCTCCGCGGGTCGGGCGGCGACCGGCGTCCGCACCGGCCCTGCGGCGGTGGGCCGCGGCTTCGAGCGCTCGTGTCGCGGCACCCGCCCGACCCGGCCTTGCCTGTTCAGGAGTAAGAACATGGGCATGCGACACCCGGCCCGTCCGATCCTCAACGCGCTGACTTATCTGCCGGAGCGGACGGTGCTGCAAACTCCGGCGCTGCTCGGCATGGAGTACACGGACCTGTCCCTGCCCACGGCGGACGGGCAGACCGTGCATGCGTGGTGGATGCCTGCCCGCGATTCGATCGGGCACATCCTGTTCGCGCACGGGAACGCGGGCAATCTCGGCGACCGGGTGCCGATCTTCGCGTTGCTCACCGAGGCCGGTTTCGACGTGCTGGCCTTCGACTACCGCGGCTACGGGCGCAGCACCGGGAAACCGACCGAGCACGGCACCTACCTGGACGCGCGCGCCGCGCGCAGGGCGCTGCTGGAACAACCCGGCGTCGATCCGAATCGCGTGTTGTACCTGGGCAAGTCCCTCGGGGGCGGTGTCGTGCTCGAGCTGGCACAGCACCATCCCCCGGCCGGAGTGATGCTGATGTCCACCTTCAGCGGCCTGCGCGACGCGGCTCGCTCGGTGTATCCGTTCCTGCCCGCGGCCTTGGTGCCGAACGCCTATCCGAACGAACGCCGCATCCGCGCGCTGCGCGCCCCGGTGCTGATCATGCACGGCGACCAGGACGAACTGCTGCCGCTGCGGCACGCGCAACGGCTCTACGCCGCGGCGCCGGAGCCGAAACGGCTGGTGGTCTTCCCCGGAGCCGGGCACAACGATCTGATCGTCGTGGGCGGCTCGGCCTGGTACGACCTGGTGCGCGACTGGGCGGGTGCGCGCGTGCGGTCGTGAACGGCCTTCGGTGCGGTCGCGCGTGCGTAGCCTGGCGGTATGAGTGACAACAGCGAAATCGCGAGCCGGTTGGCCGGGCTGCCGGACGCGGAGCTGGCAGGTGTACTGCTGGCCGCAACGGCGGCGCGTCCCGGGTTCGCGGCGGTCCACGCCGCGCTGGTCGGGCTGTTGGAAACCGGTGATGCGGCTGCGGCCGGAGATGTGACTCCTGCCACCCCGGCAGGCGGGCCTGGGTTCCCGCAGCACACGCCCGATGTGTCGGGCCAGGTCGGCGGCGGTTCCGCGGTACCGGCGGTACCGGTACCGCCGCCGGGTATGCCGGAGTCCGCCGCGAGTGGCGGATATTCGGCCTCCGGTGTTCCTACTTTCGAGTCAGTTCGCGATAAGGTCGAGCATCGCTACGGCACCGCGCAGGGGATGGGTGAACTCGACCGGCAGACTCCAGCGGGCCGCGGCGTGGACGAACAATGGCAGGCACGTGAGCAGGCCGCGCGTGAGCGCCTGGACCGGATCCGGAAATCGTTGCACGGCAACGACGCCGACCCGCACCAGCCGTGAACCGTGCCGGGCGCGCCGCACGAGGTGTGATGGGTGGAATTCGATGAGCGAGCCGCGTGAGATCGCCGAACGGCTACTGGAGGCCCAGGTGGCATTCCTGCTCGCCGAGGTGACCGGCGAGCGTTTCGCGGAGGTGGTCGCCCGCGACACCGAGGCGGTGCTCGGAGTCGCCGACACGCTCGTCTTCCGGGACGTGGTGGAGATCGACCAGGCCAAGCAGACCGTCCGCACGGTCGTCGAGCTGATCGGCGGCAGTCCGGTTCTCGCCGATATGGTCGGGGTGTTCGCCGACTCCATCTACGACCACATCGCCGCCAACCACGACTACACGCTCGGCGAGGTGGTCGAGCGCGAGCCGGTGGAGGCGCTGCTGGAAAAGATCTTCGGCATGCACCAGGCGCAGGAGCGCATCCTGGACCGGCTCACCGAGAGCCCGCTGGTGGCCACGGTCGCGTCGAAGTTCGTGGACAAGCTGATCAACGACTTCATGCAGGCCAACCGGGAACGCGCGGAGAAGATCCCGGGTGTGTCCTCGCTGATGTCGCTGGGCCAGTCCGCGGCCAATCGCGCCAAGAAGGCCGCCGACGGCACCTTCGTCGGCGACCTCGCGGGCAAGGGCGCGCTGTTCGCCCTCAAGCGGACCAACAACGCCATCCGCGAGATGCTGCGCGATGCCCCGGTGCACGCCGCCGCGATGGAGTTCTGGGATCTGCATGCCGACGAGCCGGTCAGCGGTCTGCGCGAATACCTCAGCCGGAAGGATCTCAACGAGCTGGTACTGCTGTGCTACGAGATCGCCGTCACCACCCGCGAGAAGGAGTACTTCGGCCTGCTCCTGGACGAGTGCGTGGAGGTGTTCTTCACCAAGTACGGCGACTACACCTTGGCGGCCATGCTGCCCGAACTCGGTCTGACCGGTGACGACATCGTCCAGGAGATCCTCCGGTACGGGCCGGCGGTCATCGAGGGCGCGAAGCGCGAAGGGGTTCTCGCCGGGTTGATCCGCGAGCGCCTCGCCCCCTTCTATACCTCCGACGAGGTACTCGCCATCCTCTCTGTCTGATTTCCAGCGCCGGGCTGTGTTCGTTTTCCAGCGCCTGCGGCGCTGGGTGTTCGCGGCCCCTTCATGGCTCGCGTCCGAGCGACCGCCGCTTGCTCCTTCGTCGCGGACGCGACGGCCACTCGGACGCGAGCCGGGCCGCGAACGGCGCATGCTCGGTCTCGCTTCGCTCGAAACCGGTGGTTGAGCTGGTGTGGTTGCGTGCGAGAGTAATCGGGGGTCTGAGTTTCGCCGATGCCGCCGCGAGATGGTCGTGGTTGTCGGGTGCGCCAGGCGAATCCGTACCCGGTCCTGCGCCGAGGGGGGCGGTGCTACTTCGGCAGCGCCGGGACGATCGCTTCGCCGATGGTCGCGAGGCGATCGCAGGGGTTCTGGTCCGCGGTCTTGTTGACCAGGGTCAGTTGCAGCAGGCCCTGCCGGGCGGGGAAGAGCACGTCGCACATTTGGTCTTTGGCGGCGTCGTCCACGCGGAACTGGCGTCCGGTGCGTCCGGCGATGGTGACGTCCTGGAAGTCGACATTGCCCGGCTTCCGCTCGAACTCGGCAACGGACATGTTGTTGGAGAACACGCCGAGGGTGAAGTCGGCGCCCTTCCATCCGCAGATCTCCCAACCGGGCTGCTTCACCCCGCCGACGCCGACCTGCTTGCTCGCCGGGTCGAGTCCGGCGCTCGTCAGCGCGGCGTCGGGGATGCCGGTGCAGGGATCGAACAGCTGGGTGGCCGTGCCCGCGGCGCTCGCGGTCTGCGTGCTGGTCGTCGCGGGGGACCCGCCGGACTCGTCGCCGCAGGCGGCCAGTCCTAACGCGAGTGCGATCGCCAAGGGAACCAACGTAATTCGGTGCGCCATCCAGCCCTCTTGCCATCCGGTTTGTCGCGCCGGACTGTATCAGAGTCGGGTCGCGAGGTTTCGCGGCGGGCGAAGGTGGGTATGACACAACGAGTCTCGGCATTCGTTCGCGGATGCCGGTTTTGTCGCGCTCGTAACTCTTCGTTGCCAGTGTGTTTAGAAGTCCGCACAGTGTCCGTTTTGCCCGATTCTCGCGTTGACGGCGGGTAGGCCGTGTGACAGTTTCCCCTTGATTTCCGCGTGCTCGCTGTGGAGCAGGCGCGGCGGCTGATCGGAGGAGCAGAGGGTGGTGCGGTCACCTGGACGACCGGAGAATTCCGGCGGCACACCGGTTGTCCCCCTCCGCATTTCCGATGGTGAACGCCAGGTGTCCGGCAGCGGAATTGTGCGCCCGCGAACCATCCGCGGGCAGCTGGCCCGCATCCTCGTGGTGTCGCTCGTGCTGGTGCTCGCGCTGTTGGGCACGCTGGTGGCGCGCGAAGTGGACGCGTACCGGAAGAGCCGGGACACAGTCGCCGCGGTGACGCTCGCGCTGGCGGTGCAGGACCTGGTGCACGAGACGCAGCGCGAGCGCGGCCTGACCAATGGCCTGCTCGGCGGCGACCAGCGCTTGCGCCAGCCGGTCGACGACCAGCGCGGTGCGGTCGACCGCGCCTTGCGTGCCCTGCGGCAGGCGGCGGCGGACGGCCCGCCCGGGGCGGAGCGGGTGCGGGAGGCCGCCCGGCCGCTGGCCGATCTGGACGCGACCCGATCCACGATCGACCAGCGGCGAGAACCCCGGCAGGCGGCGTTCCAGTACTACACCGACGCGATCGACGCCCTGAACCACCTGTCCCTCGGTCTGGATCAGGCCGCCGACCCGGTGGTCCGGCACGGGCTGCAAGCGCTGTACGCGCTGGGTGAGGCGAAGGAGCAGACGGCTCGCGAGCGCGGCTTCCTCAACGGCGTCTTCGCCGCGGATGCCTTCGGGCCGGGCGAGTACGTGCAATTCCTCGACATCCGCGCGGCCAAACTGGCCGGACTGGCCGCGTTCGCCCGCGACGCGACCGGCGCGCAGCAGGCCCGCTTGGACGCCGTGCTGGACGGCGCGGACGCGGCCGCGGCCGCGGAGTCGGAGAACGTCGCGATCGCCGCGGGCGGCGGACCGCTGGCGCGCCCGGTCGATCCGATCGCCTGGTGGGCCAGGATGACCGCGGTCATCGACGCGCAGCGCACCGTGCAGCAGACGGTCGGCGCCGACGTGCGGCAGCGGGCAGAGGTGTTGCGCGGCGACGCCGCGCTGGCCCTCGGCGCGTTCGTGCTCGCCGCGCTGGCGGCGATCGCGCTGGAGGTGGCGCTGGTCGTCGCGGCGGTGCGCGCGATCGTCCGGCCGCTGGCCACGCTGGCCGCGGACGCCGACGACGTATCCGGTCGGCGGCTGCCCGACGTGATCTCGGCCTGGCGCACCGGCGACGACACCCGGCCGCCGGACCCGCCCGCCCCGGTGCGACCGCCGCCGGGGGCGGGCGTCGAGATCGTCGCCGTGGCCCGAGCGCTGGATCGGGTGCAGTCCACCGCCTTCGACCTCGCGTCGGAACAGGCGCTGGTGCGCCGCAACACCACCGAGTCGATGGTCAGCCTGGCCCGCCGCAACCAGAACCTCGTGCGCCGCCAGCTCGGCCTGATCAGCGAATTCGAACGCGAGGAGCTCGATCCCAAGGCGCTGTCGAACCTCTTCGAGCTCGACCATCTCGCTACCCGCATGCGCCGCAACGCCGAAAGCCTGCTCGTGCTGGTCGGCGAGGCGAGCCCGCGCCGCTGGGCCGAACCGATCCCGCTCAGCGACGTGATCCGCGCGGGCCTGTCCGAGGTCGACGACTACCGCAGGGTGGTGCTGCGCCGGATGGACGACGTGCTCATCGCCGGCGCGGCGGCCAGCGAACTCGCGCACATACTCGCGGAGCTGATCGAGAACGGGCTGGCGTTCTCCCCACCGGATGTCGAGGTGGAGATCTACGGGCGCGCCGGGCCCAACGGGTACCTGCTCGCGGTGGTCGACCACGGCGTGGGCATGCCCGCCGACCAATTGGCCCAGGCCAACGCACGATTGCGCGGCGAACAGGACTTCGTCGTCGCACCGACCCGCCACCTCGGCCACTACGTGGTCGGCAGGCTCGCCGAACGGCTCGGCATCACGGTCGAACTGAGCGTCTCGCCGGTGAGCGGCATCGTCGCGCGCCTGACGCTGCCGCCCGGCATGGTCGAGACCGAGCCGGATCGGCGCGACGATCCCGCCACCTCCCACACCGCCACGGTGGGCGATACCGCTGGGTCTGCCACCGGTTCGAGGCCACAATCGCGCGGTACCGCTACCGCTACGACCGCCGACCGCCCACCGGCGCACGCGGTGAACGCCGGGTCGTCGCCCTACACGCAGTTCGTTTCCGCGCCGACCGAGCCGACAGCGAACGTCGGCCGCACCGAATCCCGCCGCTCAGAAGAGCCGTTCGGCCCGGCGCCGAGCGACCCCGGGGCGCGGCACACCAAGAACGGCTTGGTGAAACGAAACAAGAAGGCCCGCGCTGCCGCCACCGGCGCGCGGCCCGACGCGCCGCCCCGCATGGAGCCCGCCCCCGCGGTCGAGCGCTCACCCGAGGAGATCCGCAGCATGCTGTCCTCCTTCCGGACGGGACATCAGCGTGGCGCGCCCGCACGGCACGCCGCCGCGCGGGACGACCGCGTCCGCGCCGCCGACGCGGCGCCCGAATTCCAGCCCGCCGCGACCATGGCAGAGGAGATCCGGTGACCACCCACATATCGAGCGCCGACCCGCACACGTTCAATTGGATGCTGGCCAACTTCGTTCGCGAGACCGACGGTGTGCGCGAGGCGGTCGCGGTGTCCTCGGACGGCCTGCTCATCGCCATGTCCGAAGGATTGGACCGCGCCTCCGCCGACCGGCTCGCCGCCATGGTGTCCGGGCTGGTCGGGCTGGCCCGCAGCGCCTCGCGCAGCTACTCCTTCGACGGCCTGAAACTGATCATGATCGAGATGAGGCGCGGGTTCCTGCTCGTCTCCGCCATGGGCGACGGCAGCTGTCTCGGCGTGATCGCCGACAGCGGTTGCGACGTCGGTCTGGTCGGCTACGAGATGGCGGTGCTCGCCGACCGCGCTGGTGCGCTGCTCGATCCCGCGCTCATCGCCGAACTGCGTGAGTCGCTGCGGCGATGAGACACGAATTCGCCTCCGGCGAGGACCGATTCGTGCGGCCCTTCGTGGTCACCGCGGGACGCACCAGGCCGCTGCTGGACGGACTGCGCATCGAGACGTTGGTGCGGGCCGAGCCCGCAGCGCTGTCCGCGCCGCTGCGTTTCGAGCAGCGCACCCTCGTGCGGCTGTGCCAGCGGCCGCACTCCATCGCCGAGATCGGCGCCGCGCTTGGCGTGCCGGTCGGGGTCGCCAAGGTCGTGGTCAGCGACCTGGCCGCCACCGGACACGTGACCGTGCGCTCGGCCGACCAGCTCACCGCCGCCGCCATCGAGAGGATCAGGGACCTTGTCCGGGCACTCTGACATGCGAACGCCAACCATGCCGTCCTCGGTGAAAATCGTGGTCAGCGGTGGTTTCGGCGTCGGGAAGACGACATTCATCGGAGCCATCTCCGAAATCGAGCCGCTGGTGACGGAGGCGGCGATGACCGAGATGGCCGTCGGCGTGGACGACGCGGGGCATCGGGCCGACAAGACGCAGACCACGGTCGCCCTCGACTTCGGGCGCATCACCCTGGACAGCTCGCTGCTGCTGTACCTGTTCGGCACGCCGGGCCAGGACCGTTTCGTCTTCCTGTGGGACGACCTGGTCGACGGTGCGCTCGGCGCGGTGATCGTGGTGGACACCGGCCGCGTCGACGACTGCTATCCGGTACTGGACTATTTCGAGGCACGCGGCACGCCGTTCGTCATCGCGGTCAACCGCTTCGACGGCAGCACGCGTTTCGACCTCGACGAGGTCCGCGAGGCGCTCGAACTGGAGGATTGGATCCCGGTGCTGGAATGCGATGCCAGGCAGCGCGATTCGGTCAAGGAGGTGCTGGTCTCGCTACTCGAACAGGTCCTGTTGCACCGGGCGGATCACCTGACCGCAAGGGACGCGGGCTGAGAATCGCCGCGAGATTGCGCCGCGACCGATGAATTCGCCGCGCGTGCGTCGTCCGTACTGTTGCCCGGCCCTGACGAACAGAAGGAGCATCATCATGAGCAACGGCGCGGACCTCGGCCTCACCCACATCGGCGTGCTGGTCGGTGACCAGGACAAGGCCTTGGAGTTCTATCGCGACGTGATCGGTCTGGAAGTGCGTGCGGACTTGCCGTTCGCCGGTGGGCGCTGGCTGACCGTCGGGCCGGCGAAGCAGCCGGGCATCGAGTTCATTCTGGAGACCCCCGAGATGGTGCCGGACGAGGCGGCCGCCGCGGCGGCGCGGGCCCGGCTGGCCAACGGGGCGCAGGGCACGTTGATCTTCACCACCGACGCCGTGGACGCCACGTTCGCCCGGCTGCGCGACGCCGGGGTGGAGGTGACGCAGGAGCCGATCTCGCAGCCGTACGGCGTCCGCGACTGCGGGTTCCGTGACCTGTGGGGCAACCACCTGCGCTTCTCCGAACTTCCCGGCTGAGCCGGGCGCGGCCGGTGTGGGCCGCGTCGCATTTCCCGGCGGGCCGGAGGACAATACTGTCTGATCATGGGTGAAACGACGAGCGAGACCCAACAGGACGCCATCCGGCCGCTGCGCGACGACATCCGGTTCCTCGGTGGCGTGCTCGGCGACACCATTCGCGACCACGAGGGGCCGGAGGTCTTCGACCTCATCGAGCGCGTGCGCATCGAAGCGTTCCGGGTGCGCCGCGAGGAGGTCGGGCGCAGCGCCGTCGCGGAGATGCTCGACGGAGTGGACATCACGGTGGCCCTTCCGCTCATCCGCGCGTTCAGCTACTTCGTGCTGCTGGCCAATCTGGCCGAGGACATCCAGCGCGACCGCCGCCGCGCCGCGCACGAGACGGCGGGCGAACCGCCGCAGGACTCGTCACTGGCGGCCACCTACCGCAAGCTGGACGCGGCGGCGCTGGACGGAACCCGGGTCGCGGATCTGCTGGCCGACGCGCTGGTGTCGCCGGTGATCACCGCGCACCCGACCGAGACGCGCCGCCGCACCGTCTTCGACGCGCAGGCCCGGATCACCGAGCTGATGCGCCTGCGCCAGCGCTACGCCGAGAACGAGCGCGAGCGCGCCGACCTCGAGCGGCGAATCCGCCGCCAGGTGCTGAGCCTGTGGCGCACCGCGCTGATCCGCTTGGCGCGCTTGCGCATCCAGGACGAGATCTCGGTGGGTCTGCGCTACTACGACCTGACCCTGTTCGACGTGATCCCGGCGATCAACGCGGAGGTACGCGCCGCGCTGCGCTCGCGCTGGCCCGGCGTCGAGCTGCTGCCGCGCCCGATGCTGCGTCCGGGTTCGTGGATCGGCGGCGACCGCGACGGCAACCCGTACGTCACCGCCGAGGTGGTGCGGCAGGCCGCCTCCCGCGCCGCGGGCGTCGCGTTCGAGCGCTACCTGCGCGATCTGGTGGAACTGGAGAAGACGCTGTCGTTGTCGGCCCGGTTGGTCGCCGTGACGCCCGAGGTCGCCGCGCTCGCCGAGACCGGGTACCCCGATCCGGCGACGCACGCCGACGAGCCGTATCGCCGTGCGCTGCACCACGTCCGGGCCCGGCTGACCGCCACCGCGCTGGCGGCGCTCGAGCAGGTGCCGCCGAACGGCCTCGATGCCGGGGCGCGGCCCTACCCGACTCCGCAGGCCGTCCTGGACGACTTGGACGCGATCGACGCCTCGCTGCGGCGCAGTGGCGACGGCCTGCTCGCCGACGATCGCCTCGCCACGTTGCGCCACGCCCTGGAGACGTTCGGCTTCCATTTGCAGAGCCTGGACATGCGCCAGAACTCGGAGGTGCACGAGCAGGTCGTCGCCGAACTGCTGGCCTGGGCCGGGGTGCACTCCGACTACGCGAGCCTGCCGGAGTCGCGCCGGGTGGAACTGCTCGCCGCCGAGCTGCGCACTCGCCGCCCGCTGCTCGGTCCGCACGCCCGGCTGAGCGAACTGGCCGTCAAGGAACTCGGCATCGTCCGCGCCGCCCGCGACGTGGTGGACACGCTCGGCGCGGCGGCGGTGCCGAACTACATCATCAGCATGTGCACGTCGGTCAGTGACCTGCTCGAAGCCGCCCTGCTACTGAAGGAGGGCGGTCTGCTCGACCCGGGGGAGCCGGACGGGCCGCCGAGTTGCCCGGTAGGCATCGTCCCGCTGTTCGAGACCATCGAGGACCTCGGCGCGGGTGCGGCCACGCTGTCGGCGGCGCTGGAGGTGCAGGTCTATCGCGAGCTGGTGGCCGCGCAGGGCATGCGCCAAGAAGTGATGCTCGGCTACTCCGACTCCAACAAGGACGGCGGGTATCTGGCCGCCAACTGGGCGCTGTACCGGGCGGAGCTGGATCTGGTCGAGGTCGCCCGCAAGACCGGCATCCGGTTGCGGCTGTTCCACGGCCGCGGCGGCACGGTCGGTCGCGGCGGCGGCCGCAGCTACGACGCGATCCTCGCCCAGCCGGCCGGAGCGGTGCGCGGCTCGCTGCGGCTCACCGAGCAGGGCGAGGTGATCGCCGCGAAATACGCCGAACCCGGTGCGGCGCATCGCAATCTGGAGTCGCTGATCGCGGGCACCCTGGAGTCGACGCTGCTGGACGTGGAGGGTCTCGGCGCCGACGCCGAGCCGTCCTACGGCATCATGGACGACCTGGCGGCCCGCGCCCGAGCCGCGTACGCGCGGCTCGTGCACGAGACACCCGGATTCGTCGAGTACTTCCGGCAGTCCACGCCGGTCGCCGAGGTGGGCGATCTGAACATCGGCAGCAGGCCTGCCTCGCGCAAGCCGACGAATTCGGTCGCGGACCTGCGCGCCATCCCGTGGGTGATGTCGTGGAGTCAGGCGCGGGTGATGCTGCCGGGGTGGTACGGCACCGGTGCCGCGCTGGAGGAATGGATCGGCGGCGACCCGGAACGTCTGGCGACCTTGGCGGATCTGTATCGCCGCTGGCCGTTCTTCCGCACGGTGCTGTCCAATCTGGCGCAGGTGATGGCCAAGAGCGATCTGGACATCGCCGCCCGCTACGCGGAACTCGTGGACGACGTGGCGTTGCGGGAGCAGATCTTCGGCATGATCCGCGACGAACACGCCCGGACCGTCCGCATGCACGCCGCGATCACCGGCAACGATCACCTGCTGGCCGACAACCCGTCGCTGGCCGAGTCGATCCACAACCGCTTCCCCTACCTGGAACCACTGAACCAGATGCAGGTGCAGCTGCTGCGCCGCCTCCGAGCCGGGGACGACTCCGAACTGGTGAAACGCGGCATCCTGCTGACGATGAACGGCCTGGCCACCGCCCTGCGCAACTCGGGTTAGCCGCCGAAGGGCCCGCGTCCGGTAGGAAGGACGTCGTGTCGATCGACGAAGCAGCCGTGGCGGCGCTGGCGGACCGCCGGATCGGTCCCGAGCACAAGGGCATGCCACCCGCGTTCTGGGGGCGGACCGTGCGCGAACTCCGCGCTGCCGCACCGGCGCTCGATCAGCTGGAGACGCCGGTGCTCACGGTCGATCGCGCGGCCCTCGCGGAGAACATCGCGGTCATGGCCGAGTGGGTGCGGGCGGCAGGCGTTCGGCTGGCGCCGCACGGCAAGACGACGATGGCGCCGCAGGTGTGGGCCGATCAGCTGGCCGCGGGCTCATGGGGCATCACCCTTGCCACCATCTGGCAGACGCAGGTGGCGCGGTCCTTCGGCGTCGCGCGGGTGCTGCTGGCCAACGCGCTGGTGGACCCGGTCGGATTGCGGTGGGTCGCGGCGGAATCGGCGCGCGATCCGTCTTTCGAGTTCTACTGCTGGGCCGACAGCGCCGAAACGGTCGCTTTGATGGACGCGCACCTGCGCACCGCCCCCGAGTCGGCGCGGATCCGGGTGCTGGTGGAACTCGGCGGCCCGCACGGCAGAACCGGCGCACGCACGGTGGAACAGGCGCACGCCGTAGCTCGGGCGATCGCCGGCGCGTCCCGGCTGACGCTCGCCGGGGTGGGCGGTTACGAGGGCGCGCTCGCACACGACCGCACCGCGACCGGCATCCGCGCGGTGCGCGACTACCTCGGGGAACTCGCCCGGCTGCACCGGGAACTCGACGCGGCGGGGCGATATCGCGGTCCGGCCGTCGTCACCGCCGGTGGGAGCGCCTATCCCGAGCTGGCGCTCGAGTACCTCGCCCCGCTGTCCGACGAGCAGGGCAGGCAAGGTGTCGCGACGACGGTCGTGCTGCGCTCGGGCGCGTATGTCATCCACGATGACGGCTTCTACGCGAGCATGTCGCCACTGGCGGCTCCCGAGTGCGCGCGGCCGCTGCGCTCGGCGATGCACGGCTGGGCACGCGCACTCTCGCGCCCGGAGCCCGGCCTCGCGTTGCTCGACGCGGGCAAACGTGATCTGCCTTTCGACGAGGGGATGCCGGTTCCGCAGCGCGTCGCGGGACCGCGGGGCGGTGCGCTCGACTCGGACGCGACGGTCTCCGCGCTCAACGACCAGCACGCCTTCCTCCGGTTACCGGGCGGCGCCGCCACCGAGTTGCCCATCGGGGCGGTCGTTCGGCTCGGTCTGTCACACCCGTGCACGGCTTTCGACAAATGGCGGCTGATCCCGGTGATCGATGACGCCGACGCGCCCTCGCCGCGAGTGGTGGATCTCCTGCACACGTTCTTCTGACGGGTGGCGCCGGGCTCTCGGCCGCGACGCCCGGCGCTAGTCGTTCGAAGCGATCAGCGCGCGCACCAACCGGTCCAGCACCGGACGCGGATCGAAATCCGGTGTCGGATCGACCAATTGGTGCAGGATGATGCCCTCGAGCTGGCCGACCAGGATCTGCGTCGTCGCCCGGTCCCCGCCGACGTTCGCCAGCAGGCTCGCGGCCCATTCGGTCAGCCTGCGGTGGCCGCTCCGCACGGTCTCACGCAGCGCGGGCGAGGTCCGCGCTTCTTGGAACAGCGCGTAGCGCGCCAATGTCCGTGTGGGGTCGGTTCGCACCGCGTGGACGACGAAGGCGGCCGTGCCGTCGACGAGGTCCTCGATGGTGGCGGGGGCGGGTCGCCGGTTGAGCGCCTCCCAATCCGCGTAGTCGCGAGCTTCGAGTCGCTCGGCGATGCCGGTCAGCAGCGCCGCACGGGTGCGGAAGTAGTTGGACGCCGATCCGGCGGGCATGCCCGCGACCTCGTCCACCGCGCGGTGGGTGAGGGCTCGGATCCCGCGGGACCCGAGCAGCTCGATCGCCGCGTCCAAGACGAGTTCGCGCTTACCGGACATTCCTCGATACTACAGCGGTAGTGATACCGGTTACAGTCCGGCGCGGCGACACTACATACGTAGTAACGTTCGGGGAACCGAGTGGTCCGGAGAAAGGGGAAACGATGCCCGAGGTGGTCATCGTGGGCGGTGGCATCGGTGGTCTGGCGACCGCGGTCGCCTTCCTCCGGCAGGGCCTGCGCGTCGAAGTGCTCGAGCGGAGTGCCGAGATCACCGAGGTCGGGGCGGGGTTGTCCTTGTGGCCCAACGCCCTGCGTGCTCTCGATGTACTCGGCCTGGGCGACGCGGTGCGGGCACGGGCCGTCGAGGAGGGCGCTGCGGGTATTCGCGACCGCACCGGGCGGTGGCTGACCAGGATCGACGCCGAGAAGCTCCGGGCGGCGTACGGCAGCCCGATCATGCTGCACCGCGCCGATCTGGTGGACATTCTGCGGTCGGCCATCCCGGCGGAGGCGCTGCGCACCGGTGTCACCGTGGCCGAGGCGAGGGTGGACGGCACGGTGGTGCACTCGGCCGGGACGTCCAGCGGAGACTTCGTCGTCGGCGCCGACGGCATCCGCAGTGTGGTGCGCCGCGCCGTCTGCGGCGAGATTCGGCCCCGCTACGGCGGATACACCGCATGGCGTCTGGTCGTCACGCCGCACCAGCCGGTCACCGATATGGGCGAAAGCTGGGGGCGCGGTGAGCGTTTCGGGTACGCGCCGCTCGCGGACGGCCGGGTCTACTGCTTCGCCACCGCGAACATGCCCGCGGGCACGGCGAGCGGCGGGCTCGCCGAGTTGCGCGCCCGGTTCGGCGGCTGGCACGAGCCGATTCCCGCCCTGCTCGCCGCGGCCGGGAACGCCGAGGTACTGCGGCACGATCTCTACGACCTGCCCGCGCTGAAAACTTTTGTGGCAGAGCGGATCGCGCTCGTCGGCGACGCCGCGCACGCGATGATGCCCAACCTCGGGCAAGGCGCCTGCCAGGCGCTGGAGGACGCCGTGGTGCTGGCCCGGGTCGTGACCCGCGACGGTGACCTGACCGCCTACGACCGGGAACGCGGGCCGCGTACCCGGATGATCGCGGCTCGCTCGCGCCGGATCGGCGCGGTGGCGCAACTGTCGTTCCCGCCCGGCGTCGCGCTGCGGGACGCCTTGCTGCGGGCGATCCCCGGCTCGGTGCAACTCAGGTCGTTCGCGCCGGTCCTGGATTGGCGCTGCTAGCTCGCTACGGCGCGAAGTCGCGTACCGCGCGCTCGCAGCGGGCGGCCTGGGCGCGGAGCGCGTCGAGGAGTTCCGGTGGGCCGGTGAGCACGGTGAAGTCGAGATCGACCGAGGTGATCATCCAGACCAGCTGTTCGGGCGTCTCGCTGCCGACATGCAGGCGGCAGCTGTGCTCGTCGACGGCTTCCACGACGCCCGCACCGGGCCAGACGCGTCCGGCGGCGTCGTCGGCCGATCGGTGCAGCAGCACCGTCGCCTGATACGGCCACGAGTGGGCCGACAGCCGCATCGAAAGATATGCCACGACATCGCCTTCCGGCGGCTCCCGGGGCGTGAAGCGCGGCCCGGTCGGAATCCGCGGGGTCATCCGGTCCACCCGGAAGGTGCGCCAGTCGGTGCGGTCGACATCCCAGGCGACCAGGTACCAATGCCTGCTGAAGTGCACGAGGGTGTGCGGCTCGACGGTGCGCGGGCCGAGCGCGCCGTTGTGCGCGCGGTAGTCGAACCGGAGCCGTTCGTGGCGCTGGCACGTTTCGGCGATGGCCATGAGCGTGTCCGGATCGACCTGCGGCGCCGGTGCGCCGACGCGCAAGGTGGCGCCGCGCAGGGTGCGGATCCGGTGCCGCAAGCGCGGCGGGAGCACCTGCTCCAGTTTGGTCAGCGCGCGCAGCGATGCCTCTTCGAGCCCGGTCACGGTGCCGCCGCGCAGCCCGACCGCCACCGCGACCGCTTCGTCGTCGTCGAGCAGCAGCGGCGGCAGCGCTGTCCCCGCGCCCAGCCGGTAGCCCGCGGCGCCGCGGGTGGCATGGATCGGGTAGCCCAGCTCGCGCAGCCGGTCGACGTCGCGGCGAACGGTGCGGCCGGTGACGCCGAGCCGTTCGGCCAGTTCGGTGCCCGTCCGGTCCGGACGGGTCTGCAGCAGAGTCAGCAGGGCGAGCAGGCGGGCCGACGTTTCCAGCATGACGCCAGCATGCCCGGAAGTTAGGAACGCTCCCGTCCTAAGCCCTTCCTACCGTGGCCGATATGACTACCGAACCGAACATTCGCCCCTTCCGCATCGCCATCCCGCAGGAGCAGATCGACGATCTGCACCGGCGCCTCGCAGGCACGTCGTGGCCGAGCGACCTGCCCGGCGCCGGATGGGACAAGGGCATGCGAGTGTCCTACCTGCGACCGCTGGCCGAGTACTGGCGTACCGAATTCGATTGGCGCGCAGTGGAAGCAGAGCTGAACGAGCTGCCGCAGTTCGTCACCGACATCGAGGGGCAGCAGGTGCACTTCTTGCACCTGCGCTCGCCGGAGCCGGATGCCATGCCGCTGGTGCTCGGGCACGGCTGGCCCGCGTCGTTCGTCGAGTTCCTGGAGTTGCTCGGACCGCTGAGCGATCCGCGCGCACACGGCGGCGACCCGGCCGACGCGTTCCACGTGGTTGTGCCCTCGCTGCCGGGTTTCGCGTTCTCCACGGTGGCCCCGGACCCGGGTGCGGGCTCGACCGAGCGGTTCGCGGAGGTGGTCGCGGCACTCATGGCGCGTCTGGGCTACCACCGCTACGGCGTGCAGGGCGGCGACGCGGGGTACTTCGTCGCCGCCCAACTGGGCCATATCGACCCCGAGCATTTGGTAGGCCTGCACGTGAACGGCCCGATCACGATTCCATCCTGGGACGGCGACGCCGAAAACTCCGGCGGCCCGGACGAATACGTGGCTCAGGCGGAATGGTCCGCGGCGGATCAGGCGAAGCTGGACACGATGACCGGTCCGGACAGCTATGCCCGCTACGACTACGCGACCGTGCAGGCGAACCGTCCGCAGACGCTCGCGATCGGCCTCCAGGACTCACCCGCCGGGCTGCTGGCTTGGATCGCCGACCTGTTCCGGCAGTACACCAACCCGGCGATCGAGCTGCCCGACGACGCGGTGGACCGGGACGCGCTGCTGACCAACGTCAGCCTGTACTGGTTCACCGGAACCTTCGCCTCCTCGCTGCGGCTCTACAGCGAATCCGCGGTCTGGGGCGCGCCGACGCGGAAGTCCGATGTGCCGACCGCGGCGGCGATCTTCCCCGGCGACATGTCCGTCCGCAAACTCGCCGAAGACGCGCACAACATCGTCCGGTGGACCGAGTTCGACCGCGGCGGGCATTTCGCGGCGATGGAGGCGCCGGATCTGCTGCTCGCGGACGTGCGCGAGTTCTTCCGCACGCTGCGCTGATCCGGCCCACTCGTCCACAGAGCTGACCGGGCCGGACACCACCCGGCGGCCGCGCACGGCCGGTGAGTGGTCCATCCGTCGATGGACCTCGGCGGATCCGCTTGTCCCGCCGGGCTTTCCCGGGTCGAATGTCGGTGCGGCGGCACGCTCGAGACCCGGATCATCCGTCGTACCGGAGTGCCGCTTCGAAGGCGGCGCGGTGGGCGCTGGTGTAGGCCTGTTCCCGTTCGGACCAGGCGATGCGGGAGGCGACCTGCTCGGGGCTGGTGCCGCGATGGCCGGGGTCGGCCAGCTGTGCTGTCCACCAGTGGGCGTTGCGGATCTGGCGGTCGAGCATCGCGTCGACGACGTTGGCTCGCTCGGCATTGGTGAGGCCGTAGGCGTCGGCGAGGATTCGCACCTGGGCTGCCTGGGCGGGGGCGGGTGGTGCGTCGGGCTTCGAGGAGACGCACCACGTCCAGGCCAGGTATCCGAAGTCTTCGAGCGGGTCGCCGGGGGCGGCGGTGTCGAAATCGATGAAGGCGACCGGTCGGGCATTCCGGAAGACGGTGTTGTTGGGGCCGGGGTCGTGGTGGCAGACGACCGGCCGGCCTGCCGTGAGGCCGCTGTCGCGGGTCGCGTCGTGGAGCGAACGGAGCAGGGCCCCTGCCGCGGCGACCTGGGTGTCCGTCCAGCGCTGGAACCTGGCGGGCACCCATCCGGGCAGGTAGGTGAAGGTATCGCGGCCGGTGTCGTCGATTCCGAGATAACGCGGTGCGCCGGCGAAACGGACTTGCTGGAGGTGCGTGAGCAGTTCGGCGACGAAGGCCGACGAGGCGGTGGCGGGTCGTCGCACTGTGTCGCCGACGCGGACCACGCCGGGGGTGATTCGTCCTCCGGTCAGGGGGATTTCGGCATCAGGTGACATAGGAACTACTTCCCGGAGTAGCGCGCGTGCATGGCGGCGGCGGTCGCCGCGAGTCGCGCGCGCAACTGCGGTGGGTCCAGAACCTCGACGTGCTCGCCGAGCGGCAGCAGGCCATGGGCGAGCACGTCGTAGGACTCCGACGGAACCACCACCTCGACCCACCCTTCGGCATCGGGCGGTCCCGCCGAGGCCAGTGCCTCCGCGACCGCCGCCGGATCGTTCGTCAGCCGCAGCAGGCGCAGGTGGGTGGCGGCGATCCGGCAGCGCGCCCGCACGCGCAGCATCGAGCGCGCGAATTCGTCGGCGGCCTCGGACCAGTGTGTGCGCAGATCGAATTGCGCTGGGCGGGAGAAGGTTTCGCCGGTCTGCTCGGCGGCGAGTATCCGGCCGACCCGGTACGAGCGCGGTGTGGACCCGCTGCGCGCCACCAGATACCAGGTGCCCGCCTTGAGCACCAGACCGAGCGGGTCGAGCAGGCGCTCGACCACTTTGTCGTTGCGGCGGTAGCGCACCCGCAGCCTGCGGTCGTGCCAGAGCGCGTCGGCGATCGTCGCGAGCATCGGCGTCTCGTCCGGCCGGTGGAACCAGCCCGGCGCGTCGACGAGCACACGTTCGGCGATGCGCGTCGCCCGCCCGCGCAGTTCCGGCGGCAGCGCGGCGAGCACCTTCAACTGCGCGGTGGCCAGCACGGTGCCGAGTCCGAGATCGGCGGCTGCACCGGGCAGACCGGTCAGCAGCACCGCGTCGGCTTCGTCGGTGGTGAGGCCGGTGAGCCGGGTGCGGTAGCCGTCGACCAGCCGCACGCCACCGGCCCGGCCCGGCTCGCTGTAGACCGGGACACCGGCCGACGAGAGGGCCTCGACGTCGCGGTAGACGGTGCGCACCGACACCTCCAGTTCCCTGGCCAGTTCGGGCGCGGTGAGCCTGCCCCGCGTCTGCAACAGCAAGAGCAGCTGCACCAGTCGACTCGCTCGCACGTAGGCGACACTAGCCGGAAACCTGGACAGAAGATGGCAAGTATTCACCGTACCGTCGCCGGTATGACCACTTGGAGCCGGTTCACCGAAGAAGCGCCGCACATCGCCGAGATCTTCCTGCGCAGGCACCGCGCGGCGGGCAATCTCTGCATGCTCGGCACCATCCGTTCGGACGGATATCCACGGATCAGTCCGATCGAGCCGCGCGTCTTCGATGGGCTCCTGGTGATCGCGGGGATGCCGGGCACGACCAAGTTCCGCGATCTGGCGCGCGATCCGCGCTTCTGCCTGCACACCGCCACGGTGGACACGAACGTTTCCGACGGCGACGCCAAACTCTTCGGCACGGTCGTCGAGCTTCCTGACCGCGACGTGCACGTTCGCTTCGCTCAGCACCTGTTCGACGAGACCGGGTTCGACATCAGGGGCCAACAGTTCGACCACTTCTACGTCGCCGATCTCACCGGCGCGTCGACAGTGGAGGTCGCGGGCGACCACCTCGACATCACCATCTGGAAACCGGGCGAAGGCGAACGCGTGGTGCGCAAGCACTGACCCGGCGCCGCCGCCTCACTCCCGTGCCGTCAACTGGGCGGCGATCGGGCTCGGGACCGGGACACCGCGCCGGCGCAGGTCTTCCAGGAATCGGCGGACGAGAGGATCGCCCGGGGTGGCGGTGAGGCAGACGACCTCGCGCACCAGGCGCGGACGCAGGCTGCGGACGGCGCCGGAGAACGTGGCCGTCAGCGCGCTGGTCGGCACGAGTGCGGTGCCGAGTCCGGCGGCGGCCAGCTGGGCGGCGGTGGTGGCCTGCCGGGTCCGGGTGGACGCGGTCAGCGCCACGCCCCTGCCTGCCGCGATTTCGTCGAGCCAGGCGCCGAGACCGTTGTCGGAGTGGTAGTGCACCACCGGTCGCGCGGCGATGTCGGCGAAAGTGACCGTGGCCGTGGGCTCTCCGGCTGCCTGCGGCGATACCGCGACGATCTCCTCGGTTCCGATCACCACGAGGTGGCCCTCCCAGCGGGACGGCCGCGGCCCGAGGGCGAGGTCGGCCGTCCCGGCGGACACCATCTCGGCCATGGCGTCCGCGCTGGACAACTCGGCCAGGACGAGGTGTACCTCGGGGCGGCGGCGGTGCCAGGCGCGCAGCACAGGCGCGAGCAGGCTCGCGGACATGCTGTCCGCGCAGGCGATCCGCAGCTGTCCTCGCGCGCCCGCGGCGACGGCGCGGCCTGCCGTGACCACCCGCTCGGCGGCGGCCACGGCGGCACGCGCGTCCGCGGCGATCGCGCGGCCCGCCGCGGTGGCCCGCACACCGCGCGGCAGCCGCTCCAGCACCGGCGTGCCGAGTTCGCGTTCCAGCGCGGCGATCTGATGCGACAGCGCGGGCTGCGACAGATGCAGCCGGCCGGCGGCTTCGGTCACCGATCCGGAGTCCAGCACGGCGACCAGGCACTCCAGCGCGCGCAAAGTAGGCATTCGAGAATTTTATGGCAAAGCCAGAAAATATCGATCTCACGACGGGATGGTCGATGGTCTCCCCGCTTGTTCCTTCTCGGTGGGGGCTACACCTACCGAGGAGGCAACTCATGACAGGCACGATGCATGGCAAGAAACTCGTCATCGTCGGCGGTGCGTCGGGCATCGCGCGACAGATCGCGCGAGATGGCGCCGCCGAGGGCGCGGACGTGGTGCTCGCGGGCAGGGACGAGAACGCCGTCGCCGCCGCGCGGCGGCAGGTGGCGGGCGAGACACGTGGTCGCGCGGCGATCCATGCCCTGCGCATCGATCTCGGCGACGAGGACTCCGTCGTCCGGGCGGCCGAGGAGATCGGTGAACTGGACTATCTGGTGTCGGTGGCGGCGGCGCACGCGAACGGTCCCGTGGCCGAGCTGGACCGCGCGGCGGTCGTGCGGGCCTTCGACGCGAAGGTGATCGGTCCGATCCTGCTCGGCAAGCACTTCGCCGCCCGGGTCAGGCCGGGCGGTGCGCTGCTGCTGTTCTCCGGGGTCGCCGCATGGCGGCCCGCGCCAGGCCGGACGGTGATGGCCGCGACCAACGGCGCGGTGCGTTTTCTCGCCGAGGCGCTGGCGGTCGAGCTGGCGCCGGTCCGGGTGAACGCGCTGTCGCCGGGCATCGTCGACTCGGGCGCCTGGGACGGTCTGGGCGAGCGGAAAGAGCAGTTCTTCGAGGAGGTGGCGGCTCGCAATCCGGCGCGCCGGGTCGGAAGCACCGCCGACATCTCCGCTGCGGCGCTGTCGGCACTGACCAATCCGTTCATGACCGGGACGACCCTGCACGTCGACGGCGGCGGCCGCCTGGCGTGAGCGCGGGCCGTCAATCGCTCCGGCGTGGTTGCCCACCCAGTTCGGCGCGCCGACGCGCCAGGAAACTGCGCTCGGCGGCATTCTCGGTGCGGGCGATGGCGGCGTCGTAGGCGGCGGTGGCCTCCTCGGTGCGGCCGAGCCGGGTCAACAGGTCGGCGCGGATGGCATGGAACAAGTGGTACCCCGCCAGGGGCAGGGCGTCCACCTGTGCCAGGGCCGTTGCCGGACCGTGTATTTCGGCGACCGCTACCGCGCGATTGAGCGCGACGATCGGACTCGGCGCGAGTGCGGCGAGCTGGTCGTAGAGCCGCAGGATCTGGGTCCAGTCGGTGGCCGCGGCGGTGGGTGCGTCGGCATGCACCGCGTTGATCGCCGCCTGCAGCTGGTATTGCCCCGGCTGGTTGCGGCGCAGGCACTGCCGGACGAGTGCGTGTCCTTCGGCGACGAGGTCGCGGTCCCACCGGCTGCGATCCTGCTCCGCGAGCGGGACGAGAGAGCCGTCGGCACCCGTGCGGGCGGCGCGGCGGGACTCGCTCAGCAGCATCAGCGCGAGCAGTCCGGTCACCTCGGGCTCGTCCGGCATCAGCTCTGCCAGCAAGCGCCCGAGGCGGATCGCCTCGGCGCAGAGGTCGGCCCGGACCAGCCGCGCGCCGGAGGAGGCGGTGTGCCCCTCGGTGAAGATCAGATACACGACGGCGAGTACCGCGCGCAGCCGGGCGGGCAGCTCGGCGTCGGCGGGCACCCGGTAGGGAATGCGGGCATCCCGGATCTTGCCTTTGGCCCGCACCAAGCGTTGCGCCATGGTCGCTTCCGAGACCAGGAATGCGCGGGCGATCTCGGCGGTGCCCAACCCGCCGAGCAGCCGCAGGGTCAGTGCCACCCGCGCCTGTTGCGCGAGGGCTGGGTGGCAGCAGGTGAAGATCAACCGGAGGCGGTCGTCGCGCACGGCGCTCACGGGCTCCAACGGTTCGTCCTCGGCATGCAGGAGCCTGGCCTGCGCGTGCCGGTCCGCCCGGGAGGCATCGCGGCGCAGGCGGTCGATCGCCCGGTTGCGCGCGGTGGTGATGATCCAGCCGGGCGGGCTCGGCGGGACACCGTCGGCGGGCCAGCGCTGGACGGCGGCGGCGAACGCGTCCTGCACCGCGTCCTCGGCGACGCCGATGTCTCCGAACACGCGGATCAGGCTCGCCACCGCACGGCCGTAGTGCTCGGCGAACACCGCTTCGATCACCGAGCCGGTCACGGCCTCGCTCATCTATTCGTCTCGGATCGGACGGACTTCGATGGGCAGAGTGACGACGGCGGCGAGCCTGCGGCCCCATTCCAGAGCCTCGTCGAGATCGGCGGCGCGGATGACGGTGAACCCGCCGATGTGCTCCTTGCCCTCGACATACGGGCCATCGGTGATCAGCATGTCGTCGCCTTCGGCGCGCAGCACGGTGGCGGTGCTCGGCGCGTGCAGGCCCGCCGCGAACACCCAGGCTCCCGCCGCCCGCATCTCGTCGTTCAGCGCCGCGAGATCGCGCATGATCTCGTCCAGGTTGTCCGGCACGCCATCGTCGGGCTGGTAGATGCCGAGCAGATAGTTCTTCATTCCGTCGTCCTCCCTCACGCACGCCGGTAGGTGGTGATGACGACACCGGTGCCGGTCACCACGGTGTCGACCGACCGCAGGCCGACCGGCCCCACGCCGTCGAACAGGCGGCGACCGGTGCCGAGCACCAGCGGGTGGGTCAGCAATAGGTACTCGTCCACGAGATCGTGACGCATCAGAGAGCGCAACAGGTCACCGCTGCCGAGTACCACCAGGTTCCGGTCCGGCTGCCGCCGCTGTATTCCGGGCACCGCCGTCGCCGCGTCGCCGCCGAGCCAGGTCGAATTCCGCCAGGCCAGCGGCCCGCTTCCGGTGCGAGAGGCGACGATCTTCTCGGTCTTGTCCAGCGCCTCGGCCATCGGATCGCCGACCTGTCGCGGCCAGTATCCCGCGAAATCCTCGTAGGTGCGCCTGCCGAGCAGCAGCGCGCCGCGGTTGGCCGCCATATGCCTGCCCATGACCTCCGCCTGCACCGGGTCGTCGTGCCGGTGTGCCCAGCCGCCGTGGGCGAATCCGTCCCTGCTGTCCTCATCCGCCCGGCCGGGCGCCTGCATGACGCCGTCCAAGCTCAGATGCTCCACCGCGATGATCTTGCTCATCTCCGCTCCTTCCGCGACCGGCGCGGCGCCGGTCTCACCACGTACACGAACGGACGACCGGCGGATCGACAGCGAGCGCGGAATATTTTCCGCCCAATTTCCGGCACCGCGGCATCGGGCGGACTCACTTGTCAGGCAGCAGGCGTTGGATGTCGGAATAGCTGACGATGCCCGGCGCGACGGGAGCGTCGTGCCGCACGGCGCGGGCCACGTCCACCGCGGCCGACATTGCGGCGCGGTAGAGCAGCGATCCGGTGCTGATCCGGCGGACACCCAGGTCCGCCAGCGTCGCGATGCCGGGGCCGGTGGCCGAATAGAGGACGTTCACCGGCAGCTCGGTCGCCGCGACGATCCGCTCGACGCGGGCCGGGTCGGCCACGCCTGGCACGAACACGCCGTCGGCTCCGGCCGCGGCGTAGCGCCGCGCACGCTCCTGCGTGGAGCCGTGGTCGAGGCCGAGCCAGTAGGTGTCGACGCGGGCATTGACGAACAGCTGCGGCGTGCGGTCCTTGATCGCGCCGATCAGCGCTGCTTGGTGCCGTGGGTCGGCCAGAGCGGAACCCGCGCGGCCGTCTTCGAGGTTGATACCCGCGATCCCGCGGGCGGCGAGTTGTCCGGCGAAATCGGCGACCGCTTCGGGCCGCTCGTCGAACCCGCCCTCGATGTCGGCGGTGATCGGGATGGGCAGCCGGGCCAGGCGCCGGGCGGCGTCGAAGGTCTCCGCCTTCGTGACGCCCGCACCGTCGGCGAGCCCCGCCGCGCCGGCCACGCCCAGGCTGGTGGTGCCGATCGCCGGGAATCCCTCGGTCGCCAGCAACGCCGCCGAGGCGAAATCCCAGGCGTTCGGCAGCACCAGGGGCAGGTCGCGGTGGTGCAAAGCGCGGAAGATCTCGAACTTGGTCGGCGCGGGCGCCGCCGGAGAAGACGAAGTCATGCCGCGACCGTAGCCACGGGACGTTTCGGTGCCCGCCGAAACGACGACGCGCCATGATGAGGTGATGTCCGATCGAGGAGCCGAACTGGCGGGCCTGGCCGCTCTGCTCGCCGACCGCACCCGCGCCGACATCTGCCTCGCGCTGCTGGACGGACGGGCCTGGACCGCGGGCGAACTCGCGCGCCATACCGGTGTCGCGCCGTCCACCGCGACGCAACACCTGGACCGGCTGCGCGACGGCGGGTTGGTGCTCGAGCATCGGCAGGGCAGGCACCGCTACCTGCGGCTGGCCGGGCCCCGGGTCGCGGACCTGCTCGAGGCCATGGTCGCCCATGTCGGCCCGCCCGCCGCCCCGGCGACCGGACTGCGCACCGCGACCGCCGCCGCCGCGCTGGCCCGTGGCCGCACCTGTTACGACCATCTCGCGGGTCGGTTGGGTGTGGCGGTCACCGACGCCATGACCGCACAGGGCCTGTTGCGCGGCGACAGCGGGTTCGCGCTGACGGAGTCCGGCTCGGCGTGGCTCACCGGGCCGATGGGCGTCGACCCCGCCGCGCTGCGCGCCACGCGAAGGCCGATCGTCCGGCCGTGCCTGGACTGGACCGAGCGCCGCGTTCATCTGGGCGGCGCGGCGGGCGCGCAACTCTGCCGCCGCATGATCGAGCTGGCGTGGATCAAGCGGATCGGTAGCGGGCGCGCCGTGCGCGTGACGGCGCGAGGCGAGGCCGGGCTGGCCGAGACGCTGGGCATCGCCCCCGGACTACTGCGCTGACCTGCGGCGGACCGATGCGCCGTACCTTGCGTGACCGATGCCGCGAGCTCGCCGTTTCGCCTGACGACGCGGCGGGTATCTGGTGGTCGTGAACCGCTCCCGGCGACCAGGCTGTGAATGAGCTTGCATAGTCATGCATAATCATCACATGGTTGATTCCTCGGGCGGACCCGCCGTGCGGGTCGCGGTAGCCGGTGCCAGCGGGTACGCGGGCGGCGAAGTGTTGCGTCTGCTGCTGGGGCATCCGGCCTACCGAACCGGGCGCCTCGTCATCGGGGCGCTGACCGCGGGCTCCAATGCGGGTACCCCGCTGGGGGAGCTGCAGCCGCATCTGCTGCCGCTGGCCGATCGGGTGCTCGCGCCGACCACGGCCGCCGAACTGACCGGACACGACGTGGTCTTCCTCGGCCTGCCGCACGGCCAGTCCGCGGCCATCGCCGCCGAGTTGCCCGAGTCCACCGTGATCATCGACTGCGGCGCCGACTTCCGGCTCACCGACCCCGAGGCCTGGGAGAAATACTACGGCAGCCCGCACGCGGGCAGCTGGCCCTACGGGTTGCCCGAGCTGCCCGGCGGCCGGGAGAAGCTGCGGGGCGCGACGCGGATCGCGGTCCCCGGCTGCTATCCGACCGTCGCGAGCCTCGCGCTGGCTCCCGCCGTCGCCGCCGGCATCGTGGAGCCCACCGTGCACGTGGTCGCGGTGAGCGGCACCTCCGGAGCGGGCCGCAAGCTGGACATCGGGCTGTTGGGGTCGGAGGTGATGGGTTCGGCGCGGGCCTACGGGATCGCGGGCGCGCACCGGCACACCCCGGAGATCGCGCAGAACCTCACGGCGGCAGGCGGCACGGACGTCACGGTGTCCTTCACGCCGGTACTCGCGCCGATGCCACGCGGCATCCTGGCCACCTGCACCGCACCGATTCGCGTCGACGCGGCGCAGGCGCGCGCGGTCTACGAAAAAGCCTATGCCGACGAGCCTTTCGTGCACCTGCTGCCGGAGGGCGCGCTGCCGCAGACCGGGTCGGTGCTCGGCTCCAACGCCGTGACCCTGCAGGTGGCCGTGGACGCCGACGCGGGCGTGCTCGTGGTGATCGGCGCGATCGACAACTTGACCAAGGGCACCGCGGGCGCCGCGGTGCAATCTATGAACCTGGCCCTCGGCTTCGAGGAGACCGAAGGACTTTCCACCGTAGGAGTGGCACCGTGACATCGACCGACACCGCCAGCGGCAAGCTGGTCCGCACCCAGGGCGTGACCGCACCGCTCGGCTTCCGCGCGGCGGGCATCGCCGCGGGCATCAAGGTCAGCGGCAAGCCGGACCTGGCGCTGGTGTTCAACGAGGGGCCGGAGTACCCGGCCGCGGGCGTGTTCACCCGCAACAAGGTGAAGGCCGCTCCGGTGCTGTGGTCGCAGCAGGTGCTGACCGGCAAGCGGCTGCGCGCGGTGATCCTGAACTCCGGCGGAGCCAACGCCTGCACCGGCCCGGGCGGATTCCAGGACACGCACAAGACCGCCGAGGAACTCGCCGCCGCGCTGAGCAACTGGGGCACCGAGACCGGAGCGGGGGAGATCGCGGTCTGCTCCACCGGGCTCATCGGTGACCGGCTTCCGATGGACAAACTGATCCCCGCCGTCACCGAGATCGTGCACGAGATGGGCGGCGGCCTGTCCGGCGGCGCTGATGCCGCGTGGGCCATCATGACCACCGACACGGTGCCCAAGGAGGCGGCGTTCCACCACCGCGACAAGTGGAACGTCGGCGGCATGGCGAAGGGCGCGGGCATGCTGGCACCGTCGCTGGCGACCATGCTGGTCGTGCTCACCACCGACGCGGCGGTGACCGCCGATCAGCTCGACCGCGCGCTGCGCAACGCCACCGCGCGCACCTTCGACCGGCTCGACGTGGACGGCTCCTGCTCCACCAACGACACCGTCCTGCTGCTGGCCAACGGCGCCAGCGAGGTCAGCCCGAGCCAGGAGGAGTTGGACGCCGCCGTGCTCGCGGTCTGCGACGATCTGGCCGCCCAGCTGATGGCCGACGCCGAGGGCGTCACCAAGCGGGTGCTGGTCACCGTCGCAGGCGCGGTCACCGAGGACGAGGCCGTGGCCGCGGCGCGCACCGTCGCCCGCGACAGCTTGGTCAAGACGGCGCTGTTCGGATCCGACCCGAACTGGGGCCGGGTGCTCGCGGCGGTCGGCATGGCGCCGGTGACGTTGGACCCGAACCGGATCTCGGTGTCGTTCAACGGCAAACCGGTGTGCATCGATGGCGTCGGCGCGCCCGGCGCACGCGAGGTCGATCTGTCCGGCGCCGACATCGAGGTGCTGATCGACCTGAACGTGGGCTCCGCGCGTGCGACCATCCGCACCACCGACCTCTCGCACGGTTACGTCGAAGAGAACTCGGCCTACAGCTCATGACCAGCGATGTGTTGCATACGCTTTCGGCGTTGGACAAGGCGCACGTCCTGGCCGACGCCCTGCCGTGGTTGCAGAAGTTCCGGGACAAGATCGTCGTCGTGAAGTACGGCGGCAACGCCATGGTCGACGACGACCTCAAGCGGGCCTTCGCCGCCGACATGGCGTTCCTGCGCACCGTCGGCGTCCACCCGGTGGTGGTGCACGGCGGCGGCCCGCAGATCAGCGCGATGCTGAAAAAGCTCGGGCTGCAAGGCGAATTCCGCGGCGGCTTCCGGGTGACCACACCCGAGGTGATGGACGTGGTGCGGATGGTCCTGTTCGGTCAGGTCGGCCGCGAGCTGGTCGGCCTGATCAACTCGCACGGCCCGTACGCGGTGGGCATCTCCGGTGAGGACGCCCGGCTGTTCACCGCGACCCGCCGCACGGTCGAGGTCGACGGCGAGCCCACCGACATCGGGCTGGTCGGCGACGTCACCGAAGTGAACCCGGATGCCGTGCTGGATCTGATCGGGGCGGGCCGAATTCCCGTGGTGTCGACCATCGCCCCGGACGCCGACGGCGTGGTGCACAACATCAACGCCGACACCGCCGCCGCGGCGCTCGCCGAGGGCATCGGCGCCGAGAAACTGGTGATGCTCACCGACGTCGAAGGCCTGTACACGAACTGGCCGGACCGTTCGTCGCTCACCTCCAGCATCGATACGAAAGCGTTGGCCGAGTTGCTCCCACGCCTCGATGCGGGCATGGTGCCCAAAATGGAAGCCTGCCTGCGCGCCGTGACGGCCGGGGTGCCGACCGCGCATGTCATCGACGGCCGGGTCCCGCACGCCGTGCTGCTGGAACTGTTCACCGGAGAAGGAATCGGAACGATGGTGACGCCCGCCCCGCTCATCCCGAACGGGTCCGGCGCGCCGAACGGAACGAAACAATGAGCACAGCTGAACTGCAGCAGCGGTGGTCCGCCGCGCTGATGAACAACTACGGCACACCGAAGGTCGCGCTGGTCCGCGGCGCGGGAGCCGTGGTCTACGACGCGGACGGCAAGCGCTACGTCGATTTCCTCGGCGGCATCGCGGTCAACAGCCTCGGGCACGCGCACCCGGCGATTCTGGAGGCGGTCACCCAGCAGCTCGGCACGCTCGGGCACGTGTCGAATCTGTATGCCAGCGAGCCGGTCGTCGAGCTGGCCGAGCGGCTGCTCGCGCACTTCGGCGACGGCGAAGGCCGGGCGTTCTTCTGCAACTCCGGCACCGAGGCCGTCGAAGCGGCGTTCAAGATCGCACGGCTGACCGGGCGGCCCAAGCTCGTCGCCTGCGAGGAGGCCTTCCACGGCCGCACCATGGGCGCGCTCGCCCTCACCGGGCAGCCGTCCAAGCGCACCCCGTTCGAACCGATGCCGCCCGGCGTCGTGCACGTGCCCTACGGCGACGCCGCGGCGCTGGAGGCCGCGGTCGACGAGGACACCGCCGCGGTGTTCCTCGAGCCGATGATGGGGGAGAGCGGCGTGGTGGTACCGCCGTTCGACTACCTGGCCAAGGCGCGTGAGATCACCGCGCGCAAGGGTGCGCTGCTGGTGCTGGACGAGGTGCAGACCGGCATCGGCCGGACCGGGAAGTTCTACGCCCACCAGGCCGTCGGCATCGTCCCGGACGTGATCACCCTGGCCAAGGGTCTCGGCGGCGGACTGCCGATCGGCGCGGTGCTGGCCACCGGGCGGGCGGCCGATCTGCTCACCCCCGGCATGCACGGCACCACCTTCGGCGGCAATCCCGTGTGCGCCGCGGCGGCGCTCGCGGTGCTGCGCACGATCGATGAGACCGACCTGCTCTCGCACGTCGAGTCGGTCGGCAAGCGGCTCAGCGACGGCATCGAACTGCTCGAGCATCCGCTCATCGATCAGGTGCGCGGTGCGGGCCTGTTGCTGGGCATCGTGCTCACCGACGAGGTGTCCGCACAGGTCGAGGCGCGGGCGCGGGATGCGGGCTACCTGGTCAACCCGGCCAAGCCCGACGTGATCCGGCTGGCGCCGCCGCTGGTGCTCACCGAGACCCAGGCCGACAATTTCGTCGCCGACCTGCCCGGGATCCTCGACGCCGCGCTCGCTGACGCGAAAGGGGCTGCGGCGCAATGACTTCCGTGCGGCATTTCCTGCGTGACGACGATGTCAGCCCGGCCGAGCAGGCCGAGATCCTCGCCCTCGCGGCCGAACTCAAGAAGTCGCCGTTCGCGCGGCGCCCGCTGGAGGGTCCGCGCGGCGTCGGCGTGATCTTCGAGAAGAACTCCACCCGCACCCGGTTCTCCTTCGAGATGGGCATCGCCCAGCTCGGCGGGCACGCGGTGGTCGTCGACGGCCGCGACACCCAGCTGGGCCGGGAGGAGACGCTCGGCGACACCGGCCGGGTGCTGTCCCGGTATGTGGACGCCATCGTGTGGCGCACCTTCGAGCAGTCCCGGCTGGACGAGATGGCCGCCACCGCGACGGTGCCGGTGGTCAACGCGCTGTCCAACGAGTTCCATCCCTGCCAGGTGCTCGCGGACCTGCAGACCCTCGCCGAGCACAAGGGCGACCTGACCGGTCGCGAACTGGCCTACTTCGGCGACGGCGCCAACAACATGGCGCACTCGCTGCTGCTCGGCGGCGCTACCGCGGGTCTGAACGTGACCATCGCCGCGCCCGCGGGGTTCGAGCCGCAGCCGTGGGTGGTGGAGGCCGCGCGCAAGCGGGCCGCCGAGACCGGCGCGACCGTCACGGTGACCGGCGACCCGGTCGCCGCCGCGTGGGGCGCCGACGCGCTGGTCACCGATACCTGGACGTCCATGGGGCAGGAGAACGACGGCCTGGACCGGGTGGGTCCGTTCCGCCCGTTCCAGCTCAACGCCGAGCTGCTCGCGCACGCGAAGCCGGACGTGGTCGTGCTGCACTGCCTGCCCGCGCACCGTGGCGAAGAGGTCACCGACGAGGTGCTCGACGGGCCGCACAGCGTGGTGTGGGACGAGGCGGAGAACCGCCTGCACGCGCAGAAGGCGCTGCTGGCCTGGCTGCTGGAGCGACGATTCGGGGGAGCGGCGTGAGGCCCGCGCGATCGCGCCGGCCCGGATCGAACGGGGCGGCGGCGTGAGCGTCTCGCAGTCGGAGTCGAGCCGGGGCGGTCCCGCCATCGCCCGCACCCGGGCCGGCCGCCAGTCCCGCATCGTGGAACTGTTGTCGGCCCACGCGGTGCGCAGCCAGACCGAGCTGGCCGCGCTGCTGGCCGCCGAAGGCATCGAGACCACCCAGGCGACGTTGTCGCGGGACCTCGACGAACTCGGCGCGGTGAAGTTGCGCGCCGCGGACGGCGGCGCGGGCGTCTACGTCGTCCCCGAGGACGGCAGCCCCGTGCGCGGCGTGACGGGCGGCACCGACCGCCTGTCCAAACTGCTCGGCGACCTGCTGGTCTCCACCGACGCCAGCGGCAATATCGCCGTCCTGCGCACCCCGCCCGGCGCGGCCCACTACCTGGCCAGCGCCCTCGACCGCGCCGCCCTGCCGTACATCGTCGGCACCATCGCGGGCGACGACACCATCGCCGTCATCGCCCGCGAACCCCTGACCGGCGCCGAGGTGGCCGCGAAGATCGAACAACTAGCCTGATCTGTTCTCGGCGGAGCAGACCCGCCGCCGCCCGACCATGATCTTGCATGGCCGGGTTGTGCTGGGCCGGCAGCTGATCAGGCGATGGCCTGGCGCGTCGGTAGCGAATTCCCTAATGTAGGTAAGTACCTACTTTGGGAGGTGTCTATGACCACGATGAGTGCGCGGGAGTTCAATCGCGACGTCAGTGCGGCCAAACGCGCCGCAACCGAGGGACCGGTCGTGATCACCGATCGTGGTGCCGAGGCGTTCGTGCTGCTTTCGATCGACGAGTATCGGAGGCTGCGCGCGGACAGTCAGGACATTGTGAAGCGGTTGAGCATGGAGGATGACGACGGCGATTTCGATCCACCGCAGCTGCCCGTTGAGTTGAAGATCCCGCGGCTGTGACATTCCTGCTCGATACCAACGTCCTCAGTGAGCTGCGGAAATCCTCTCGTGCGGCAGATCCTTCGGTGCGGGCCTGGATAGCTGGGCGGAGGCCGTCCGAACTGTATTTGAGCGTCGTCACCGTGCTGGAAATCGAGGTCGGCATCGGCCGAGTCGAACGACGTGACCCCGCGCAGGGAAAGCGGCTGCGGATGTGGTTGGAGGACGACGTGCTCGATGTGTTCGCAGGCCGGATTCTGGGAATCGACCTGCCGGTCGCGCGTCGCGTCGCGCGGCTGCACGTGCCGGACCCGCGCCCCGAGCGCGACGCCATGATCGCCGCTACGGCGAGCGAACACGGCATGACGCTCGTCACACGAAACGTGAAGGACTTCGCTCCGATGGATGTGCCGGTAATCAATCCTTGGCAGGTGTGAGCACGTCCATCGGTTTCGTTGATCGGTGTTGGGAGGGACCTTCCTGGCGCGGTCGTCACACAGCGCGTCGCTGTGAAGGCAACGGGTGCGGCCGGCGGGGTCGTCAGTCCTATGCGGGCGGACGCGAGGCCCGATGTGAATGGGATTGCATCGTCGTGCATAATCATTTGCAGAATGACGCGGACCCGCCCAGGCTGGTCTCGAGGCGTCGGGGCCGGGCTTCCCACTGCTCGGACACCCGCCATACTGCTGATACACCTACCGAACCATCGAGGAGCACACAGAACATGTCCGAGCGCGTCGTACTCGCCTACTCCGGTGGGCTGGACACCTCCGTCGCGATCAGCTGGATCGGCAAGGAGACCGGCGCCGAAGTGGTGGCCGTGGCCATCGACCTCGGCCAGGGTGGCGAGGACATGAACGTGGTGCGCCAGCGCGCCCTGGACTGCGGCGCCGTCGAGGCGATCGTGGTCGACGCGCGCGACGAGTTCGCCGACCAGTACTGCCTGCCCACCATCCAGGCCAACGCGATGTACATGGGCCAGTACCCGCTGGTGTCGGCGATCAGCCGCCCCCTCATCGTCAAGCACCTGGTCGAGGCCGCCAAGTTCCACGGCGCGAGCACCGTCGCGCACGGCTGCACCGGCAAGGGCAACGACCAGGTCCGCTTCGAGGTCGGCATCGGCGCGCTCGCGCCCGATCTGAACGTGATCGCCCCGGTTCGCGACTACGCCTGGACCAGGGAGAAGGCCATCGCCTTCGCCGAGGAGAACGCGCTGCCGATCAACGTCACCAAGAAGTCGCCGTTCTCCATCGATCAGAACGTCTGGGGCCGCGCGGTGGAGACCGGGTTCCTCGAGGACCTGTGGAACGCCCCGACCAAGGACGTCTACGACTACACCTCCGACCCAACCGTCAACTTCGAGGCTCCCGACGAACTCATCGTCACGTTCGACAAGGGTGTTCCGGTGGCCATCGACGGCCGCCAGGTCAGCGTGCTGGAAGCGATCATCGAGCTGAACCACCGTGCCGGCCGCCAGGGCGTCGGCCGCCTGGACATGGTCGAGGACCGCCTGGTCGGTATCAAGAGCCGGGAGATCTACGAGGCTCCGGGCGCCATCGCGCTGATCACCGCGCACCAGGCCCTGGAGAACGTCACCATCGAGCGCGAGCTGGGCCGGTACAAGCGGCAGGTCGAGCAGCGCTGGGGCGAGCTGGCCTACGACGGCCTGTGGTTCTCCCCGCTCAAGCGCGCGCTGGACGCCTTCATCCTGGACACCCAGCAGCACGTCTCCGGCGATATCCGGATGGTGCTGCACGGCGGCTCCGCCGTGGTCAACGGCCGCCGCTCGGAGCAGTCGCTCTACGACTTCAACCTGGCCACCTACGACGAGGGCGACACCTTCGACCAGTCCCTGGCCAAGGGCTTCGTCCAGATCCACGGCCTGTCCTCCAAGGTCGCCGCTCGCCGCGACCTGAACCAGAAGTAAGCCTCAGGCGTGCCGGTGCCCGACCGAGCACCGGCACGCCGACGGCTCCCACGCGGGTGGCCTCGAACCAGAATTCGCGCTGCACCGCCTCGACTTCGGCGGCGGTGGGGTAGGAGTGTGGCTTCCCGTAGTCTCGAATCGGCGTTCGGAGTGTGCTGACAGGGCAGCAGTGCACCCCGAAAGCAACCTGCGTACGCCTTCGCCCCGGCGCTCGAGGCCCCGGCATATGGTTTCGAGCAACCACCGAAGCTGCGTCGAACAGGAACGACTCGACCTGTGCGCGCCGACGCAACAACTCGTTCCTCGGTCCAACGGAACGACTGAGCCGCAAGTCGATGCACCAGTTGATCCCGCAAACCAACCCACAACTGTTCTCGCGAATCAACGCACCAACTGATCTCGCAAGAACATGGGTAACTCACCGGGTACGCCCAAACCCCGACCGACACCCAACGCAAGACCTGAACGCAAACCAACCACTTACTCAACTAGTACGGCCTGAAGACCCGGAGAGGCGGACGAGCATGAGCACGAACCAAGGTGCGCTCTGGGGCGGGCGATTCGCCTCCGGACCGGCCGAGGCCATGGCCGCGCTGAGCAAGTCGACGCACTTCGACTGGGCGCTGGCCCCCTACGACATCCGCGCGTCGAAGGCGCACGCGCGTGTGCTGCACAAGGCCGGGCTGCTCTCCGACACCGACCTGTCCGGCATGCTCGACGGGCTGGATCGCCTCGCGGCGGACGTAGCGTCCGGCGCGTTCGGCCCCGCCGAGTCGGATGAGGACGTACACGGCGCGCTGGAACGCGGCCTGATCGAACGGGTCGGCGCCGAACTCGGTGGCCGGTTGCGGGCGGGGCGTTCGCGCAACGACCAGGTGGCCACGCTGTTCCGGATGTGGCTGCGCGACGGCGTGCGCCGGGTGGCCGCGGGCGTGCTCGCGGTGGTCGACGCGCTGGTGGAGCAGGCGGCCGCGCATCCGGACGCGGTGATGCCGGGCAAGACCCATTTGCAGGCGGCGCAGCCGGTGCTGCTGGCCCATCACCTGCTCGCGCACGCGCACCCGCTGCTGCGCGACCTCGACCGGCTGCGCGACTTCGATCGCCGCGCGGCGGTGTCGCCCTACGGTTCCGGCGCGCTGGCGGGCTCCTCCCTGGGACTCGACCCCGAGGCCATCGCCGCGGATCTGGATTTCGACGCGGCCGCCGCCAACTCGATCGACGCCACCTCGGCGCGGGACTTCGCCGCCGAGGCCGCGTTCGTGCTCGCCATGATCGGCGTCGACCTGAGCCGGATGGCCGAAGAGGTGATCCTCTGGAGCACACCGGAATTCGGCTATGTCACGCTGGCCGACGCCTGGTCGACCGGCTCGTCGATCATGCCGCAGAAGAAGAACCCCGACGTCTCCGAGCTGACCCGAGGCAAGGCGGGCAGGCTGATCGGCAATCTCACCGGCCTGCTGGCCACCCTCAAGGCGCAGCCGCTGGCCTACAACCGCGACCTCCAAGAGGACAAGGAACCTCTCTTCGACTCGGTCGCGCAACTCGAACTGCTGCTCCCGGCCATCGCGGGCTTGGTCTCGACGCTGACCTTTCACACCGATCGCATGGCCGAACTCGCGCCCGCGGGTTTCACGCTGGCCACCGATATCGCCGAATGGCTCGTCCGTCAGGGTGTTCCGTTCCGGGTCGCGCACGAGGCGGCGGGTGCGTGCGTGCGTGCCGCCGAGTCCCGCGGCGTCGGCTTGGACGAGCTCACCGACGAGGAGTTCGCCGCGATCGACCCGGCGCTGACCGGGAAGGTGCGCGAGGTGCTCACCGTGCAGGGCTCCATCGCGTCCCGCAACGCCCGGGGCGGTACGGCCGGTGTCCAGGTCGCGGCGCAGCTCGCGGAGGTGCGCGAGGCGGCGGCCGCGGCGCGAGCCTGGCTGGACTGAACCCGGGCTCCGCCCGCTGTCCGCGATCCGCGACCCGTCCTATCCGACGACGGTGATGTCGGCTCCGCTGAACAGCAGATCGCTGCGGCGCCGGGGACCCACGTCGAACCCTTGCGCCGGTTCGGCCTCCGGCGTCAGCTCGCGCAACTGCCGGAGAAACACCTCGACCGCCAGCGTGGCCATGCTCTTGCCGGGACAGACATGCCTGCCGAACCCGAAGGTCAACGGCAATTTGCCGGTCCGGTCCAGCGCGAGGCAGTCGGGAAACGCCTCCGGGTCGCGGTTCGCCGCGGCGAACATCACGAGCAACGGTCCGGCGGGCAGCCGCGTGCCGCTGGAGAGTACGACCGGCGTCCTGGCCCGACGCTTCCATGCCACCAGCCCCGGATCGAGTTGAAGGATCTTCGCCGCGACCCGTGCGCCGCCGTTCGGCTCGGCGAGCAGATCCCACCAGACGCGGTCCGGATCCCCGAGCAGTCGCTGGACGCCTTGCTGAATGCTGCCGCTCACCGTGTGCACGCCTGCGGCCAATGAATTCGCCATGGCGGATACCGCGATCCGATGGGACAGCCCGGCGTCGCGCAGTGTGCGGGCGAACCCGGTCGCCTCGCTGCCGCGGCCCGCGCGGACCGCTCTGCCGCTGACGGTGAACAGCCAGCCGAGCGCGCTCACGGCGTCGGCCAGTTCGCGTCCGCGCATCACCCGGCCGAGCAGTCCCGATTGCGCTCCGCTCCAAGCGGCCACGTTCGGCCAGTCCGATGCGGGCAAGCCGACCGCCGCACCGACGGTGCGGGCGGCATAACCGATCGACAACGCAGTCACGTCCAACGGCGAGCCGGGCCGGAATCCCGCGTCCCGCACCGCCGCGTGGAAGTGCTCGGCCATCTCGGCGGCCCGGGCGGCCCGATCGGCGGGGGAGATGGTGAAATGCCCAGAAGGCCCGGCCATGGTATTCCACACCCGCTTGTGCAACAGGTCGTCGGACAGGTTGGCGGTCGCCTTCGCGGGTGGCGGAACCAGGTGCCGGACGAAATGCGGGATGGCGCGGGGCGTCGCCGCGATGCGCGCGTAACCAACGAGGGGATCCAGCGAATTCGCGTTGGAGATGCCCGGCGTCGTCGCGTCCAGCACTTCGCGCACGTCGTCGTACTTCCAGATCATGCGCAGCCCGGACCGATGCGCGTAACTCGGTTCCGGCCACTCGTGCAAACGCCGGTACCTCTCATCGCGCTCGGCATACGGCAACTCGTTGCAGGTCACTTCGTCGAGGGGGAAACCGGTCACCGCAACGTTCGAGCTACGCATCGGCCGAGCGTATCGGCACGTCGGCAACGGTCGCCGGTCCGCGAATCCCCGGCACTGGGAGGGCCGGTGCCCACCGCTGCCGGGCCGAGCCGGGTCGCGGCTGTGACTAGGCTGCGAAAATGACCTTGTTGCTGCTCGCCTTGGCCATCGCCTCCGAGGTGACCGCGACCGTTTCACTGAAACTGTCCGACGGATTCACCAAGCTCGTCCCTTCGATCGTCGTGGTCGTCGGCTATTGCACGGCGTTCTTCTTCCTCGCCCAGGCGCTGAAGCGAGGGATGCCGATCGGGGTGGCTTACGGCATCTGGTCGGCGATCGGCGTCGCCGCGATCGCGCTGATCGGCGTGCTGTTCCTCGACGAGCGGCTGACCCTCGTGCAGGTCGGCGGCATCGGACTCGTGATACTCGGCGTGCTCGCCTTGGAACTCGGCGGCGCGCACTGACTTCGGTTGCGAGGCATCCCGCGAGTTGTCGCGGGTCAATCCGATACGTGGACCCCGTATCCCGCGTTCCCGAGGGCGGTGAGCACGTCGTCGCGATGAGCGGTACCTCGTGTCTCCAGGGTGAGCGCCACT
>NZ_JBEXME010000040.1:0-42417 GCF_040610355.1 Nocardia sp. NPDC004168
TGCCTCGCACTTCGGGATAAGCCTGGGAAACTGGGTCTAATACCGGATATGACCTCTTGTCGCATGGCTTGGGGTGGAAAGATTTATCGGTGCGAGATGGGCCCGCGGCCTATCAGCTTGTTGGTGGGGTAATGGCCTACCAAGGCGACGACGGGTAGCCGGCCTGAGAGGGCGACCGGCCACACTGGGACTGAGACACGGCCCAGACTCCTACGGGAGGCAGCAGTGGGGAATATTGCACAATGGGCGAAAGCCTGATGCAGCGACGCCGCGTGAGGGATGACGGCCTTCGGGTTGTAAACCTCTTTCGACAGGGACGAAGCGCAAGTGACGGTACCTGTAGAAGAAGCACCGGCCAACTACGTGCCAGCAGCCGCGGTAATACGTAGGGTGCGAGCGTTGTCCGGAATTACTGGGCGTAAAGAGCTTGTAGGCGGTTTGTCGCGTCGTCTGTGAAAACTCACAGCTCAACTGTGAGCTTGCAGGCGATACGGGCAGACTTGAGTACTGCAGGGGAGACTGGAATTCCTGGTGTAGCGGTGAAATGCGCAGATATCAGGAGGAACACCGGTGGCGAAGGCGGGTCTCTGGGCAGTAACTGACGCTGAGAAGCGAAAGCGTGGGTAGCGAACAGGATTAGATACCCTGGTAGTCCACGCCGTAAACGGTGGGCGCTAGGTGTGGGTTTCCTTCCACGGGATCCGTGCCGTAGCTAACGCATTAAGCGCCCCGCCTGGGGAGTACGGCCGCAAGGCTAAAACTCAAAGGAATTGACGGGGGCCCGCACAAGCGGCGGAGCATGTGGATTAATTCGATGCAACGCGAAGAACCTTACCTGGGTTTGACATACACCGGAAACCTGCAGAGATGTAGGCCCCCTTGTGGTCGGTGTACAGGTGGTGCATGGCTGTCGTCAGCTCGTGTCGTGAGATGTTGGGTTAAGTCCCGCAACGAGCGCAACCCTTGTCCTGTGTTGCCAGCACGTAATGGTGGGGACTCGCAGGAGACTGCCGGGGTCAACTCGGAGGAAGGTGGGGACGACGTCAAGTCATCATGCCCCTTATGTCCAGGGCTTCACACATGCTACAATGGCCGGTACAGAGGGCTGCGATACCGTGAGGTGGAGCGAATCCCTTAAAGCCGGTCTCAGTTCGGATCGGGGTCTGCAACTCGACCCCGTGAAGTTGGAGTCGCTAGTAATCGCAGATCAGCAACGCTGCGGTGAATACGTTCCCGGGCCTTGTACACACCGCCCGTCACGTCATGAAAGTCGGTAACACCCGAAGCCGGTGGCCTAACCCCTTGTGGGAGGGAGCCGTCGAAGGTGGGATCGGCGATTGGGACGAAGTCGTAACAAGGTAGCCGTACCGGAAGGTGCGGCTGGATCACCTCCTTTCTAAGGAGCATCTGCTCAGACACCTCGAACAGTCGAGTGTGGCTGTGCCAGAGCCGTTCATGTCCTCGAATGTGGGACTGCGGAGCTCATGGGTGGAACGCTGGCAACTTCTTCCGCGTATCGGTCGGTCTTCGATGGCTGGCTGGTGGTTGATATATCGACACACTGTTGGGTCCTGAAAGAACAGACGTTCTTTCCAGGCAAAAAATACGATCCGCTCGGATCTCCGGTTCATACCGCGGGGCTTTGTGCTTCGGCTGGTGTCGGGTTCGGGTTCGAGTGGGTGTGTTGTTTGAGAACTGCACAGTGGACGCGAGCATCTTTGTTTGTAAGTGTTGAAGAGCGTTCGGTGGATGCCTTGGCACCAGGAGCCGATGAAGGACGTAGGAGGCTGCGATAAGCCTCGGGGAGCTGTCAACCGAGCTGAGATCCGAGGATTTCCGAATGGGGAAACCCGGCACGAGTGATGTCGTGTCACCCTCCGCTGAATATATAGGCGGTGGGGAGGGAACGTGGGGAAGTGAAACATCTCAGTACCCACAGGAAGAGAAAACAATTGTGATTCCGTGAGTAGTGGCGAGCGAAAGCGGATGAGGCTAAACCATGCGTGTGTGATAGCCGGCAGGTGTTGCACGTGTGGGGTAGTGGGGCTCACTTTCCTATCACTGCCGTGGTAGGCAACAGTCAGAAAAGTGCGTGTTAGTCGAAGTGGTCTGGAACGGCCTGTCGTAGAGGGTGAGAATCCCGTAGGCGAAAATGCGTGCTCTGTTGTAGTGGGTGCCCGAGTAGCAGCGGGCCCGTGAAATCTGCTGTGAATCTGCCGGGACCACCCGGTAAGCCTGAATACTCCCTGGTGACCGATAGCGGACTAGTACCGTGAGGGAAAGGTGAAAAGTACCCCGGGAGGGGAGTGAAATAGTACCTGAAACCGAACGCTTACAATCCGTCAGAGCCTTCCCTTTTGTGGTGGGGTGATGGCGTGCCTTTTGAAGAATGAGCCTGCGAGTCATCGGTGTGTGGCGAGGTTAACCCGTGTGGGGTAGCCGTAGCGAAAGCGAGTCCGAATAGGGCGTTTGAGTCGCATGTCATGGACCCGAAGCGGAGTGATCTACCCATGGCCAGGGTGAAGCGACGGTAAGACGTCGTGGAGGCCCGAACCCACTTAGGTTGAAAACTGAGGGGATGAGCTGTGGGTAGGGGTGAAAGGCCAATCAAACTCCGTGATAGCTGGTTCTCCCCGAAATGCATTTAGGTGCAGCGTCACGTGTTTCACATCGGAGGTAGAGCTACTGGATGGCCTAGGGGGCCCACAAGCTTACCGAAGTCAGCCAAACTCCGAATGCCGGTGTGTGAGAGCGTGGCAGTGAGACTGCGGGGGATAAGCTTCGTAGTCGAGAGGGAAACAGCCCAGATCGCCGGCTAAGGCCCCTAAGCGTGTACTAAGTGGAAAAGGATGTGGGGTCGCGAAGACAACCAGGAGGTTGGCTTAGAAGCAGCCACCCTTGAAAGAGTGCGTAATAGCTCACTGGTCAAGTGATCCTGCGCCGACAATGTAGCGGGGCTCAAGTACACCGCCGAAGCCGCGGCATTCCAGCATTATTCTGCTTTCGAGCCAGGAGCTGGGATGGGTAGGGGAGCGTCGTGCAGCCGTGGAAGCAGCGGGGTGACCTAGTTGTGGAGGCTGTGCGAGTGAGAATGCAGGCATGAGTAGCGAAAGACGAGTGAGAAACTCGTCCGCCGAATGACCAAGGGTTCCTGGGCCAGGTTAATCCGCCCAGGGTGAGTCGGGACCTAAGGCGAGGCCGACAGGCGTAGTCGATGGACAACGGGTTGATATTCCCGTACCCGTGTATCCGCGCCCAATGGCGAATCAGTGGTGCTAAGTGCCCAAATGTGGATGGACTTCCTTCGGGAAGCTTGAAGCGGCTGCGCACGACCCCTGCTGTAGTAGTCAAGCGATGGGGTGACGCAGGAAGGTAGCTGGGCCAGGTGGTGGATTACCTGGTGTAAGCCGGTAGGGCGTTGTGTAGGCAAATCCGCACAACATGTGCCTGAGAGGTGATGCGTAGCCGATTGAGGCGAATTCAGTGATCCTATGCTGCCGAGAAAAGCCTCTAGTGAGTTGGTACACGGCCCGTACCCCAAACCGACACAGGTGGTCAGGTAGAGAATACCGAGGCGATCGAGAGAACTGTGGTTAAGGAACTCGGCAAAATGCCCCCGTAACTTCGGGAGAAGGGGGACCACGTCTGGTGACGATCTTTACGGTCCGAGCTGGGTGTGGTCGCAGAGACCAGAGAGAAGCGACTGTTTACTAAAAACACAGGTCCGTGCGAAGTCGTAAGACGATGTATACGGACTGACGCCTGCCCGGTGCCGGAAGGTTAAGAGGACCGGTTAGCGCTTTCGGGCGCGAAGCTGAGAATTTAAGCCCCGGTAAACGGCGGTGGTAACTATAACCATCCTAAGGTAGCGAAATTCCTTGTCGGGTAAGTTCCGACCTGCACGAATGGCGTAACGACTTCTCTGCTGTCTCAACCACAGACTCGGCGAAATTGCATTACGAGTAAAGATGCTCGTTACGCGCGGCAGGACGAAAAGACCCCGGGACCTTCACTATAGCTTGGTATTGGTGTTCGGTACGGTTTGTGTAGGATAGGTGGGAGACTGTGAAGCGGGCACGCCAGTGTTCGTGGAGTCGTCGTTGAAATACCACTCTGGTCGTATTGGACTTCTAACCTCGGACCCTGATCGGGTTCAGGGACAGTGCCTGGTGGGTAGTTTAACTGGGGCGGTTGCCTCCTAAAATGTAACGGAGGCGCCCAAAGGTTCCCTCAGCCTGGTTGGCAATCAGGTGTCGAGTGCAAGTGCACAAGGGAGCTTGACTGTGAGACTGACGGGTCGAGCAGGGACGAAAGTCGGGACTAGTGATCCGGCACCGGCATGTGGAAGCGGTGTCGCTCAACGGATAAAAGGTACCCCGGGGATAACAGGCTGATCTTCCCCAAGAGTCCATATCGACGGGATGGTTTGGCACCTCGATGTCGGCTCGTCGCATCCTGGGGCTGGAGTAGGTCCCAAGGGTTGGGCTGTTCGCCCATTAAAGCGGCACGCGAGCTGGGTTTAGAACGTCGTGAGACAGTTCGGTCTCTATCCGCCGCGCGCGTCAGAAACTTGAGGAAGGCTGTCCCTAGTACGAGAGGACCGGGACGGACGAACCTCTGGTGTGCCAGTTGTCCTGCCAAGGGCACTGCTGGTTGGCTACGTTCGGAAGGGATAACCGCTGAAAGCATCTAAGCGGGAAGCCTGTTCCAAGATGAGGTTTCTCACCACCTTCGAGTGGTTAAGGCCCCCTATAGACCATGGGGTTGATAGGCCGGAACTGGAAGCACGGTAACGTGTGGAGGTGACCGGTACTAATCGGCCGAGGACTTACCAACAAAGGTTGCTACGCGTCCACTGTGCGGTATCTGAAACAACACACAGATACCCGGAACACATTCCGTTTCCCATCCACCATTTGTGGTGGTGGGTGCGCCCGGCAGGGTGGGAGTGTGGGAGGGGTGTGGATAGTTTCATAGAGTTACGGCGGCCATAGCGGTGGGGAAACGCCCGGTCCCATTCCGAACCCGGAAGCTAAGCCTGCCAGCGCCGATGGTACTGCACTCGACAGGGTGTGGGAGAGTAGGACACCGCCGGAACATCCTTTCACGATAGGGGACCCAGACTCTGGGTCCCCTATCGTCGTTTGAGCACCTGTTGGAGCTTCGGCGAAGCCGCCGTGCCCGCGCCCCACCGTTGGTACGTGATTGAATCTGTGGGCAATATCGACTTTTCGAAACAGAAAGGGAGCACCGTGCCGGAACAAAACGACGATCGGAAGCCCTTCCGGCGCGGCGCTCCCGATTCCGGGTCCGGCCGGCGAGGCGACAGCCAGGACGCGGGCCGCCGCGGTGGGGGATTCAACCGTCGAGGTGACTCCGGGGAACGCGGCGACTACGGCCGCCGCGGTGATTCGGGCGGTTACGGTGCACGAGAGGGTTCGTCCGACCGGGGCGGGTTCCAGCGCCGAGACAATTCCGGCGGGTCCGATCGTCGCGGGGACAGCGGTGGTTACGACAAGCGCGGCGGCGAGCGCGGTGGATTCGGACGCCGGGACTCCGGCGACCGGCCCGGTGACACCGGTGGTTTTCGTCGCGGTGGTGACGCGCCCAGGCGCGGGAGTTTCCAGCGCCGGGACGAGCCCACGGGCCGTGGCGCCGCCGGTCGAGGCGGTCCGGGCGACCGCGGTGGTTCCAAGCGGTACGAGGATTCCGGTGAGCGCGGTGGCTTCAAACGCAGGAGTGATTCCGAAGAGCGGCGCGATGAATCGCGGGGTGGCTTCCGCCCCGGCGGCGATTCGGGTAGTCGCGGCGGGTTCCGTCGTGGTGATTCCCCGCGCGGTGGATCCGACCGTCGCCGTGACGATTTCGGCGATCGAGGTGATGCCCGCCGCGGCGAAACGGGCGAGCGGGGTGCGTTCAAGCGGCGTGGCGACTTCGAGGATCGCGGCGACGCCGGACGGCGTGGTGAGTCCGGTTTCCAGCGCCGTGACGACGATCGCCGTCGCCAGGGACCGGACCGGGAAGGTCGGCGCGACGTGGGCCGCGAGGCATCGGCACCGCGTGGTGAGGCGCCGCAGGAACGCCGCCGGGGCGGCGAAGGCGCTCGTGTCGGCGGAGGCCGTTCGCTCGACCGCCGCCCGCCGCGGCCGGAAGAACCCGATCTGCCGGAAGAGGTGCAAGCGACCGATCTCGACCCCGCCGTGCGGCGGGATCTGCTCAGCTTGGACAAAGGCAATGCGGAGACGGTCGCCCGGCACCTGGTGATGGCGGTGCGGCTGCTCGATGACGATCCCGGGCTCGCTCTCGCGCATGCCAGGGCTGCACGGCAGCGTGCCGGGCGGATCGCGGTCGTGCGCGAGACCGCGGGAGTGGTGGCCTACCACGCCGGTGAATGGGCGGAGGCCTTGTCGGAGTTGCGTACCGCGCGCCGGATGTCCGGTGGCTCGGGACTGCTCGCGGTCATGGCCGACTGCGAGCGCGGCCTGGGGCGTCCCGAGCGCGCGATCGAGCTCGGTCGCAGTGACGAGGCGCGCGCCCTGCGCGGCGACGATGCCGCCGAACTGCGCATCGTCGTGGCAGGCGCGCGCATGGACCTGGGCCAGTACGACCAGGCCGTCGTGACCCTCCAGACCTCTGATCTGGACCCGTCTCGGACGGGTTCGGCCGCGGCCCGCCTCTTCTACGCCTACGCCGACGCCCTGGTCGCCGCCGGACGAACCGACGAGGGCCTCACCTGGTTCCTGAACGCCGCCTCCGCAGACTTGGACGCGGAGACGGACGCCGAAGAACGCGCCGCCGAACTCACGGGCGACACCGACATCTGAACCTGCGATCGCAGCCGCGGAGGCGGGCTACCCTCGACGGCCCGTCATGGCGGAGTTGCCGAGCATACAGGCCCACCTCGTGGATTACGGGCAACCGGAGACGCTGTGGTGTCCGGAAGGTGTGTTGCCCATGCTGTGCCCGTCCCGCGTGGTCATCGCCGCGATTCGGACCCGGGGAGATGGGTTGGCCTCCGCGGTCTGTCGTGGCGGATCGGGTGCGGCGCGGTCTCGATCGGAGAAACCGGCAGGCTCATCTCGTGGATTACGGGCAACCCGAGGCGCTGTGGTGTCCGGAAGGAGTGTTGCCCATGCTGTGCCGGTCCCGCGAGGTCGTCGCCGGGACTCGGCCCGGTCGAGGCGGATCGTGGGCCGTCCGAATGCGCCCTCTGTCGGACGCGGCGACCGTTCCTGCGGCGAGTCCGGCGATGAGCAGCGCGGATGCCCCCTGCTTCGACTTTTCCCGGCTGCCTCTGGTCGCCGGGCCGCGACGACCCGCTCCCCCTGCCGCGATCGTCACCGGAAGAACACTGCGCATGCGGACCTCAATCGTTCGGGGTGTGCAGCCTGTCGGCATCGCGCTGAGGCGATTTCGACTGCATGACCTCACCCCGTGTCCGGGTCGCTCCCGGTGATACCGAGTCCGGAGCGAATTGCCCGGTGGACGCGGGCATACCGAGGACGTGGCCGCTGGTCGGAAACCGCCGTCGGGGTATGTGATCCGACGCTGCGGGAGTGGCTGACGCCACGTCTTTCCGGTCCGCTCGCTGGCGTAGTGTCGGTGTCTCGGACTCGGCGGACGGCGGGTCCGGCGGTGATGCGTCGGCACGGCGCCGATCGGTGACACGGAGTGAGAGTGGTGTGAAGCGACTACGAGAGCGCTACCGAGCCCTGCTGCTGGATCTGGACGGCACGTTGTATCGCGGTCACGCGGTGATCGAAGGGGCGCCGGAAGCGCTGGCGGCGGACGGGCAGGCGGACCAGCGGCTGGTGTACGTCACCAACAACGCCAGCCGCGGACCGCAGGTGGTGGCCGCGCATCTGTCCGAACTCGGGTTTCCCGCATCCACCGACGACGTGGTGACCAGCGCCCAGGCAGCGGCGCGGCTGTTGGCCGAGCGGCTCGACCCGGGTGCGCACGTGCTGGTGGTCGGCACCGACGACCTGGCCGCCGAGGTGGACGGCGTCGGACTTCGGCCGATCCGGCGCTTCGACGGGGACGCGCCCGCCGCTGTGGTGCAAGGACATTCACCACACACTTCTTGGCCGGACCTCGCCGAAGCCGCCTACGCCCTGCGCGCGGACGCACTGTGGATCGCGGCCAACACCGACCGGACCCTGCCGAACGAACGCGGCCTCGCGCCCGGTAACGGTGCGATGGTCGCGGCGTTGCGCGCCGCCTCCGATCGGGAGCCGATCGTCGCGGGCAAACCGTATGCGCCGCTGCTGGAGGACGCGCTCGTCCGGGCCGGTTCCCGCTCCGCTCTGGTGGTGGGCGACCGCCTCGACACCGATATCGAGGGCGCCAACCGTGTCGGTCTGGACTCGTTGCTTGTGCTCACCGGTGTCAGCACGCTGGACGAACTCCGGAAAGCCCCGGACGGGCAGATCCCGACATATGTCGCCGACTCGCTCGACGCCCTCAACCACGCGGTCGTTGCCGCCGAGCCGGAAGCCGATCTCGGTGAGATGCTTCAGCGCAACCCGGGGCGAGCTGTGACGGTCCGCGCGTCCGATTCGGAAATCCGATAGCGTTGACGCCACGATGACTACTCCAACGCCTCGTCCGCACGGCCCCGGTACGGGCGCCGGTGCACCGGGTCCCCGCCCAGGGGCCCCACTGCCCGGTCAGCACCTGCCGGGTGCGCAAGGGCGCCCGGAGCCTGCCGATCCGGATCGAATTCGCGGCGAGGTCGACAGCCTGCTCGCCGAACTCGACTTCCCCGGCCGAAGCGGAGTCGCGACCGACAGCGCCGAAGCCGGAGTCGACATCACCCGTCGCGCTCGCATCCTGGAGCAGGCACATGACGTGCTGGTACAGGCCTTGGCCACGGTGGACAAGATCTGAGGTGGCCAGGCGCGCGCGGGTGGACGCGGAACTGGTTCGCCGCGGGTTGGCGAGATCGCGAGAACACGCGGTCGAGCTGATCGGCGCGGGCCGCGTCCTGATAGCTGGAACGGTCGCGGTGAAGCCGGCGACCGCCGTCGAGACGGGCACCCCGCTGGTGGTCCGCGACGAGCCCGACGAGGTGTCGTGGGCCTCGCGCGGTGCGCACAAACTGCTCGGGGCGCTGGAGCGGTTCGAGCAGGACGGGTTGTCCGTAGCGGGTAAGCGCTGTCTGGACGCGGGCGCCTCGACCGGCGGTTTCACCGACGTGCTGCTGGCACGGGAGGCGCGGGAGGTCCTCGCGGTCGACGTCGGCTACGGCCAGCTGGTCTGGCGCCTGCGCAACGACGAGCGGGTCCGGGTGTTCGATCGGACCAACGTGCGCAACCTGACGCCCGAAACCATCGGCGGCACGGTCGAAATGGTGGTGGGCGACCTGTCGTTCATCTCGCTGAGCCTGGTGCTGCCCGCGCTGGCCGCGTGCGCCGCGCCGGGCGCCGACCTGCTGCCCATGGTGAAACCGCAGTTCGAAGTCGGCAAGGAGCGGGTCGGTTCGGGCGGCGTGGTGCGTGATCCCGCGTTGCGCGCCGAGGCGGTGCGCACGGTGGCGGCCGCGGCCGCGGAACTGGGCATGCGTACCGCCGGTGTCGTGGCGAGCCCGCTGCCGGGCCCGTCCGGCAATGTCGAATACTTCTTGTGGTTGCGTACCGACGGGCCGTTCGAATACGACGGTGAGCAGGTCGCCGCGCTGGTCGAGCGTGCGGTTGAGGAGGGTCCACAGTGAACGCGCTGGCCGAGCCCTGCGGCCGGGAGATCTTGCTGGTGTCGCATCCCGGTCGCGCGGAGATCATCGAAACCGCCCACCGGGTGGCGAAGATCTTCGCCGACGCGGGCATCTGCCTGCGTGTACTCGCCGACGAAGCGGACAGCACGCGGTTCGAGTCCGAGCCGGGCGGTTTTCCGGTGCGCGTGGTCGAGCACAGCGCGGAGGCGGCGGTCGGCTGCGAGATGGTGCTCGTGCTCGGCGGCGACGGTACGTTCCTGCGTGCCGCCGAGTTGGCGCGCCCGGCCGGGGTGCCGGTGCTCGGGATCAATCTCGGCCGCATCGGTTTTCTCACCGAGGCCGAGGCCGAGCACTTGGACGAGGCGCTCGCGCAGGTGGTCCGACGTGATTACACGATCGAGCACCGGATGACCATCGACGTCACCGTGCGGATCGAGGACGAGGTCGTCGACAGCGGATGGGCGCTGAACGAGGCGAGCATCGAGAACGCTTCGCGCATGGGGGTTCTGGAAGTGGTGCTGGAAGTCGACGGGCGCCCGGTCTCGTCGTTCGGCTGTGACGGCATCCTCATCTCCACACCGACCGGATCGACCGCCTACGCCTTCTCCGCGGGCGGCCCGGTGGTGTGGCCGGAACTGGAAGCGTTGCTGGTGATTCCGAGCAATGCCCATGCCCTGTTCGCGCGACCGCTGGTGACCAGCCCGGATTCCCGGATCGCGGTCGAGTCCGTGGCGACCGGACACGATGCGATAGTTTTCCTGGACGGCAGGCGCACGCTCGCACTGCCCAGCGGTGGACGGGTCGAAGCGGTTCGCGGCGCTCGACCGGTGCGCTGGGTGCGGCTGGACTCCGCACCGTTCGCCGACCGGATGGTGCGCAAGTTCCAATTGCCCGTGACAGGCTGGCGTGGCCGACGGCGAACGGAGAGCACAAGTGCTGACAGAGATCAGGATTGACGGGCTTGGCGTCATTTCCACGGCGACCGCGCAGTTCCACGCGGGACTGACCTGCCTGACCGGCGAGACCGGCGCGGGCAAGACGATGGTGGTGACCAGCCTGCATCTGCTCAGCGGTGCGCGCGCGGACGCGGGCCGGGTCCGGCTCGGCGCGTCCCGTGCCGTGGTCGAGGGCCGGTTCACCATCGACGACGTCAACGACGCCGCCCGCGCGGAGGTCGCGCAGGTACTGGAGGCGGCCGCGGCCGAGCAGGACGACGACGGCAGCGTCATCGCGATCCGCACGGTCGGCAGCGACGGTCGCTCGCGTGCGCATCTCGGTGGCCGCGGCGTCCCAGCCTCGGTGCTGGCCGATTTCACCGCCCCCCTGCTGACCGTGCACGGGCAGAACGATCAGCTGCGTTTGCAGCGCCCCGACCAGCAGTTGTCGGCACTGGACCAGTTCGCGGGCGACGCGGTGGGTACGCTGCTGCGGAAATACCAGGTGCTGCGCCGATCGTGGCTCGACGCCCGCACCGAACTGCTCGAACGGACCGCTCGCAGCCGGGAACTGGCGCTCGAGGCCGAGCGACTCGAGCACTCGTTGAACGAAATCGACGCCATCGCGCCGGAACCCGGCGAAGACGTGCGCATCGTCGACGAGGTGCGCAGGCTCAGCGATCTGGACTCGCTGCGGGAGGCGGCGGCCACCGCGCACGGCGCGCTGGCCGGGCCTGCCGACGTGCCCGAGGACGGTTCCGGCGCGCTGGAGGCGCTCGGCGCCGCGCGCGCCCGCATCGAAGCCGCCGACGATCCGGCGCTGGTCGCGCTCGCGCCGCGCCTGGCCGACGCCATCGCCGTGGTGGTCGACGTGACCACCGAGCTGAGCGGGTATCTCTCGGACCTGCCTTCGGACCCGGGTGCGCTGGATTCGCTGCTCACCCGCCAGGCGGAATTGAAGACACTGACCCGGAAGTACGCGCCGGACATCGATGGCGTACTGGCTTGGGCGCAGGAGGCGCGCACCCGGCTCGGCTCGCTGGACGTTTCCGAGGAGGCGCTGGCCAAGCTGGCCGCCGAGGTGGACACCGCCGCGGAACGGGTGCGGGAGGCGGCGAAGAAGTTGAGCGCCGCGCGGACCAAGGCGGCGGGCAAGCTCGCGACCGCGGTGAGTGCCGAGCTGGGTGGTCTCGCCATGGGCAAGGCGCGTCTGGAGGTCGAGGTGCGGCCGATGCTCGCGGGCGCGCAGGACTCGGCGCCGCTCACTGTCGACGGCAAGGAATTGCACGCGGGGTCCACAGGCGTCGATGAGGCCGAGTTCCGGCTGGCCGCGCATTCGGGCGCGCAGTCGTTGCCGTTGAGCAAGAGCGCGTCCGGCGGTGAGCTGTCCCGGGTGATGCTGGCGCTGGAGGTGGTGCTCGCTGGGTCCGAGCATGGAGCGACGATGGTGTTCGACGAGGTCGACGCGGGCGTCGGCGGGCGAGCCGCGGTGGAGATCGGCCGCAGGCTGGCCCGGCTGGCGCGTACCCACCAGGTGATCGTGGTGACCCATCTGCCGCAGGTGGCGGCGTTCGCCGACACCCACCTGGTGGTCGACAAATCCGACGACGGCAAGGGCACTGTCAACAGTGGCGTCCGTGCGCTCACCAACGACGAGCGGGTGGTGGAACTGGCGCGCATGCTGGCCGGTCTCGACGACACCGAGACCGGCCGGGCACACGCGGAGGAACTGCTGGCGACGGCGCGCGCCGAGAAAGCGGGCGCCGAGGTGGCCACGCGCTGAGCGCGCGGGTCAGCGCACCGCTTTCTGCGCGCCCTTGATGAACTGGCCGATCAGGTTCTTCAAACCGAACTCGAGCACCTTGGCCGGCACCGGAAGCGACGGATCGGACTCCATCGTGTAGGAGACGAGAGTGCCGTTGTCGGCGTCGGCGAAGGTGACGATGCCGACGTGCCGCTTCACCGGCGCGCCCTTGACGATCTTGTACTCCATTCGCTCACCTGGCACGAGCTTGGTGATCTCCTCCGTGACACCGACCGGGCCGAGGCCGATCAGGTGCTGCGCGCCGACGCCCTCCCGCTCGGTCACGCCGGGTTTGACCAGCTTGACCTGCACCGGAACGTAGGGGCTTATGCTCTCGCGGTCGGCGAAGAGCCGGTACACGACCTCACGCGGGGCGGCGATGACGGCGTCGACGGTGGTGCTGGCCATGAATTCTCCTCTTCCAGTTACGTGTGACGGGCAGCATATAGGTACAGCGGGCGCGGCTCGGTGATCGTGTCGTCCGCATCACAATCGGCGGCGAGCCGTTCGGGTGGCCGGTGTTCCGCGCCGCTGCCGTCCGGGCGCGAAGTGTCCGAGTCGATGCGCTGTGACGACGGGCGTCGAGCGCATAACCGGTCAGATCTACTGGTGATATCCGTGAAATATCTAGTCACGGATGCGGATCTTGGTTGCCGGACCCGAGGATGGCCCCGGAGCGATGGGTAGTTCGCTGCGGTCAAAGGTTGTGTATCAGGGATTTTCGCGTCTGGTGTAGATGTCGAGCGAATCAATGTCCGTAATGTCCGTTTAGTGATCTACTATTGAAGTCAGTAAGTGAACGGCGGGTGAATTCCGCTGAACATGGGAAGCGCCGAGGCAAAGGGGCCATCATGCGCAGTGTTCTTACGGTGACGATCGCGACGGGGGGACCGGGGTGTCGCGGCTCGGCGACCGGAGGTGGCCGGGAAAGGTCGAAGAAGGGCGCATTCGCCCTGCTCGTCGCCGGTCTCGCCGCCGGAACGGTCGCCGCGGCGGGCGGCGCTGCCGCGGAGTCCTTGTCGCGCTCCGACCACTCAGGGCGTTCGGGTTCGCACGGCGACTCGACGGGGTGGCACAAGATCGATCCGTTCGGATACCGACACTCCGACCCGAATTCGCTGCGACAGAACGAACATCAGCATGCCCTGCGTGAGTATCACCGGCAGAACATGCCGCGACCCGACGAAAGTGGTGCGAGCGACGGCTCTGGCGAAACGGCCTGGTCTCGTACTCAACGCCCGGACGGCAGTGGCTGGACTGTGTGCCGTCCGCAGGCGAAGTGGTGCTGACCGGTGAACGAGGCGCGAACTCCGCCGCAGCGATGGGCGCGGTGAGTTCTCGCGTGCTGGCGAAGTCGCTCCGCATCAGATCGCTTCCGGTGATGAGTAGCGAGATATTCGCTATGTACTGGAATCGCACTGTGCCGCGCCGTCAGTGTGACTCGAAGCGGGATTCGCAACTCGATTGCTGACTGGGTCGATCGTGGGGGCGTTGCCTGATGGTCGACCTTCGGCAGTTTGTGAATAATTCGCTGCCTCACTACACAAATGCAGGGACTGCTTCATGAATCGAGTGACGGCGGTGTTGTCGGCGAATGGGATTGCCAGTACATAGCGTGATATCGAATGGGGCTGTGTGAGACGGCGCGCCTCCACCAATGGTTGAGGGTTTGCGGTCATCATCGCTGCATGAAGATGCCGGCGCTGTTGTCGAGAAACACCGAAACGCTTCCTGGTCTGATCGGGACGGCCCGGGTGGATCGCGACACCCGGCGGCTGCTCGGCCGGGTCGGGCCGGGCGACATCGTCGTCCTCGACGAGATGGACCTCGATCGGATGACCGCCGACCGGCTGGTCGAGGCACGCGTCGGCGCGGTGATCAATACCTCGCCGTCCATCTCCGGCCGTTACCCCAACCTGGGCCCCGAGGCGCTCGTGTCCCATGGGATCCTGCTGCTGGACACGGTGAGTTCGGATGCGTTCAAGCGGATCAAAGACGGTGTCAAGGTCCGCGTCGACGGTGGCGTGGTCTACGCCGATCGGCTGATCAAGAAGGAACCCGAGGTGCTCGTCGAGGGCATCGAGCTCACCGGGCCTGCCATCGCGGAGCGGATGATCGAGGCGCGCAACGGTCTGGCCGATCACCTCGAGGCCTTCGCGGGCAACACCATCGAGTTCATCCGGACCGAGAGCGCGCTGCTCATCGACGGGTTCGGCGTCCCGGAACTGGATCTGGTGATGAAGCAACGGCACGTGGTGGTCGTCGCCGACGGACCGGACCACGCGGAGGATCTGCAACGGCTCAAGCCGTTCATCAAGGAATACGCCCCCATCCTGATCGGGGTGGGGCGCGGCGCGGACACTCTGCGCAGGCGTGGATACCGGCCCGACGTCATCGTGGGCGATCCGGAGGAGATCACCACCGCGACGATGAAGTGCGGCGCCGAGGTGATCCTGCCCGCCGACACCGATGGCCACGCCAAGGGCCTCGAACGCATCCAGGACCTCGGCATCGGCGCGACGACCTTCCCGTCTTCCGGTTCGCCCGCCGATCTTGCGCTGCTGCTGGCCGAGCATCACGAAGCCGCGCTGATCGTCACCGCGGGAGCGCCCGCCTCGCTCGACGACTTCTTCGACCGGGGCCGCCGCGACAGCAATCCGGCCACCTTCCTGACTCGGCTCAAGGTGGGCACGAAGCTGATGGACGCCAAGGCGGTGGCCACCTTGTACCGCAACCGCGTGTCCGGAGTCGCCGTCGCGCTGGTGGTGCTCGCCGCGCTGGTCGCGGTGATCGTCGTGTTGCTGGCGTCCAACAGCGGTGGCGACGTCCTGGACTGGGGTGTGGACAACTGGAACCGCTTCGCGCGGTGGGCGCAGGGGCAAGTCGGAGCTCGAGAATTCTGAGGAGAACGATGATTTCGATGCGCCAGCACGCCATCTCGATCGTCGCGATCTTTCTCGCGCTCGCGATCGGTGTGGTGCTCGGATCCCAGACGCTCGCGGCGGATCTGCTGTCGGGCTTGCGGGCGGACAAGGCCGACCTGCGGCAGCAGGTCGACGCACTGACCGAGCGGAACCGCCTGCTCGACGAGCAGACCACGGCCGCCGACCGGTTCATCGCCGGTTCGTCGGGCCGCATTCTCGGCGGTGCGCTGGCCGACCGCAGTGTCGTCGTGTTCACGACCCCGGACGCCGATCCCGGGGACGTCGACGCGGTGACCAGAGCGCTCGCGGCCGCGGGCGCGGGCGTCACGGGACGGATCGCGCTCACCGAGGCGTTCGCCGACGGCAGCGAAGGCGATCGGATGCGCACGGCCGTCACGAACGTCATCCCGGCCGGGGCGCAGCTGCGTACCGGCGCGGTGGACCAGGGCAGCATGGCCGGTGATCTGCTCGGCCTGGTACTGCTGCTCGATCCGGCCAACGGGCAAACCCGGAGCACCCCGGAGGAACTCGGGCTGGTGCTGGAGACCCTGCGCGGCGGCGGCTTCCTCGCCTACGGCGACACGCCGGTGCGACCCGCGCAGATCGCGGTCGTGATCACCGGTGATGGCGCCGCCGCGGCCCGGGACGGCGTCGGCTCGAATACCGCGCGCTTCGCGGGCGCTCTGCGCGGCCGGGGTGCGGGAGTGGTGCTCGCCGGTCGCGCGGGCGCCGCCGACGGGCAGGGGCCGATCGCCGTGGTCCGCTCCGACGCGGCGCTCGCGGCGCAGGTGAGCACCGTCGACAATGTCGAGCGCGAGCTCGGCCGGGTCACGACCGCGCTCGCGCTCACCGAACAGCTCAACGGGGGCGCCGGACGATACGGCACCGGCGCCGAGGCCGCCTCGCTCACACTGGCCGTCGTGCCTGGCTGACCAGCCGGAAGACTGTCGTCGGGCAACTGGAGGATGCGCGCGCCGGGCCCGGATCGATCGCTATCACGGGCGTCGCGGCACCCGCTTCCTCCGCACGTCGGCGACCGCGACGAGACGCGCCCCACAGTCCGGCCGCGCGGGCTCTGATCGATGTCCCGCGATCGGCGGGCAAACGCGCGTGGCATTCGAACGGACGGGCGGATTCGTGTTACCGTGAAGACCCGTGGGTCAAACACGGATTCAGGCGCGAACGGACACGAAGCACATCTTCGTCAGCGGTGGTGTCGCCTCCTCATTGGGTAAAGGTCTTACCGCCTCCAGCCTCGGTCAGCTGCTGACGGCGCGTGGGCTGCGCGTCACGATGCAGAAACTCGACCCGTATCTGAACGTCGATCCCGGCACGATGAACCCCTTCCAGCACGGCGAGGTGTTCGTGACGGAGGACGGCGCGGAGACCGACCTGGACGTCGGCCACTACGAGCGCTTCCTCGACCGGGACCTGTCCCGCGACGCGAACGTGACCACCGGGCAAATCTATTCGTCGGTCATCGCCAAGGAGCGCCGCGGCGAGTATCTCGGCGACACGGTGCAGGTGATCCCGCACATCACCGACGAGATCAAGAGCCGGATCCTCGCGATGCGCGGCCCGGATCTGCAGGGCCAGACGCCGGACGTGGTGATCACCGAGATCGGCGGCACCGTCGGCGACATCGAGTCGCAGCCGTTCCTGGAGGCCGCCCGCCAGATCCGCCACGACGTCGGCCGGGACAACGTCTTCTTCCTGCACGTCTCGTTGGTGCCCTACCTGGCGCCCTCCGGGGAGCTGAAGACCAAGCCGACCCAGCACTCGGTGGCGGCGCTGCGCAATATCGGCATCCAGCCCGACGCGCTGATCCTGCGCTGCGACCGTGAGGTCCCGCAAGGGCTGAAGAGCAAGATCGCGCTGATGTGCGACGTCGAGGTCGACGCCTGCATCTCCACGCCGGACGCGCGGTCGATCTACGACATCCCGCGGGTGCTGCACCGGGAGGGCCTGGACGCCTACGTGGTGCGCAGGCTGGGCCTGCCGTTCCGCGACGTGGACTGGACGGTGTGGGGCGACCTGCTCGACCGGGTGCACGCGCCGCGCGAGACGGTCGAGGTCGCGCTGGTCGGTAAGTACGTCGATCTGCCCGACGCGTACCTCTCGGTCACCGAGGCGCTGCGCGCGGGCGGGTTCGCCTCGCGGGCCAAGGTGAACATCCGCTGGGTGCCCTCCGACGAGTGCGAGACTCCCGCGGGCGCGCAGCACGCGCTGCGCGACGTGGACGCCGTGCTGATTCCCGGCGGCTTCGGCATCCGCGGCATCGAGGGCAAGGTCGGCGCGATCCACTACGCGCGTACCCGCGGCATTCCGCTGCTCGGCTTGTGTCTCGGATTGCAGTGCGTCGTGATCGAGGCGGCGCGCACGGTGGGGCTGGCGGAGGCCAACTCGGCCGAATTCGAACCGGACACGCCGCACCCCGTCATCTCCACCATGGCCGACCAGGAGCAGGCCGTGGCAGGTGAGGCCGACCTCGGCGGCACCATGCGGCTCGGCGCCTACCCGGCGACCCTGGAGAAGGGCTCGGTCGTCGCCCAGGCCTACGGCAGCGAGCACGTCTCCGAGCGTCATCGCCACCGTTACGAGGTGAACAACGCCTATCGCGACAAGGTCGCCGAGAGCGGCTTGAAGTTCAGCGGCACCTCGCCGGACGGGCACCTGGTCGAGTTCGTCGAGCTGCCCGCCGACGTGCATCCGTTCTTCGTCGCCACGCAGGCGCACCCTGAATTGAAGAGCCGGCCGACCCGCCCGCATCCGCTGTTCGCGGCGCTCATCTCGGCGGCGCTGAAATACAAAGCGGCCGAACGACTTCCGGTGGACATTCCGGGCGAAGAACTGGCGGGTGCGGCGGAACAGGCGTAGTGGCATGACCAACGGGGGCGCTGCCGAGCCGGGCAGCCACGACTTCGAGATCGAATCCAGCAGAACCGTCTACAGCGGCGCGATCCTCGCGTTGCGGCTCGACCAGGTGCGGATGCCGGGTGGCCGGGTCGTCGAGCGCGAGGTGATCGAGCACCACGGCGCCGTCGCGGTCGCCGCGATCGACGACGACGGCAACGTGGTGCTGATCAACCAGTACCGTCATCCGATCGGCAGGCGGCTGCTCGAACTGCCCGCCGGTTTGCTCGACGTGCCCGGGGAGGACCCGCTGCTCGCGGCGCGTCGTGAGCTGGCCGAGGAGACCGGGCTGGCCGCCCGGGAATGGGCGGTCCTGGTGGACGTGGCGCTCTCGCCCGGGTTCACCGACGAAGCGTTGCGGATCTACCTGGCTCGCGGGTTGTACGAAACCGATCGTCCGGAGCCGGAATTCGAGGAGGCGGACCTGGAAGTGGTCCGCATGCCGGTCGACGCGGCGGTCCGCGCGGCGTTGAGCGGGGAGATCGTCAACGCCACCGCGGTCGCCGGCGTGCTCGCCCTGGCGGCCGCGCGGGCGGACGGCATCGAACCGCGGCCGCCGGACGCCCCATGGGACGGGCAGCCGACGAATTTCCTCCGCCGCAAGGCGGCCCAGAAGTCCGAAGACTGACCGGAGGTGCTCGGTCGCGAGCTCGACACCTATCTCGACCACCTCACCGTCGAGCGCGGCGTCGCGCCCAACACCCTGAACGCCTACCGGCGTGATCTCGGTCGGTATCTGGACTTCCTGACCGGGCGCGGCATCGGCTCGCTCGACCGGGTCGACGAGTCCGACGTCGCGGAGTTCACCATGGCGCTGCGCTCGGGCGGCCCCGGGCACCCGCCGCTGGCGGCGAGTTCGGTGGCCCGCGCGCTGATCGCGGTGCGCGGCTGGCATCGCTTCGCCGCCGCGGAGGGTTTGACCGACACCGATGTGGCGCACGCGGTGAAGCCGCCCGCGCCGGGGCGCAGGTTGCCCAAGGCGCTGCCCTACGACCAGGTGCTGAAACTGCTGGAGGCGGCGGGCGGCGGCCAAGGCGATCCCGCTGCGGGCGTAGACGGCGGACCACGCGGCCTGCGTGACCGCGCACTGCTTGAATTGCTGTATTCCACCGGCGCCAGGATCTCGGAAACGGTCGGGCTGGACGTCGATGATCTCGACATCGAGGAACGGGCGGTCGTCCTGCGCGGCAAGGGCGGGAAACAGCGTCTTGTGCCGATCGGGCGGCCCGCGCTCGCCGCCGTGGACGCGTATCTGGTGCGGGGAAGGCCCGTGCTCGCCGCACGCGGAAAAGCCAACGCGGGAGCCCTGTTCCTGAATGTACGCGGCGCCCGGCTGTCCCGGCAGAGTGCCTGGCAGGTCCTGCACACCGCCGCCGAACGCGCGGGCATCGCGGCCGCGGTGTCACCGCACACCCTGCGCCATTCCTTCGCCACCCATCTGCTCGACGGCGGCGCCGATGTGCGGGTGGTGCAGGAATTGCTGGGCCACGCCTCGGTGACCACGACCCAGATCTATACCTTGGTGACGGTCAACACCCTGCGCGAGGTCTGGGCCACCGCGCATCCCCGCGCCCGGTAATCCGTTGCACGCGTCGGGAACTTCGCGTGCGCGATGTGACGGAACAAAGTGGACTGTAGTCCGGTTGTGCTGGTTCGCCGGGTGAGCGCGGTGCTGTCACCGACGGCTCGGTTCCCGACCACAACGCGAGGTGAATTGCATGGCAAAGTCTTTCATCGTCCACGAGTCCGATGTCGAGGCGATTCCGTTGCCCGGCGGCGGCTCCTTCCGGCTGTTGGAGGACAGCGAGAACTCCGAAGGGCTCTTCGGCGCCAATCGGCTGACCCTGGCCGCGGGTGCGGACGGCACCCGGCCGCACCATCACACGAAGTCGACCGAGATCTTCTATGTGCTGGGCGGCACAATGGATTTTCTCGTCGACGGCGCCAGAACCGCGGTGAGCGAAGGTGGTCTGGTGGTGGTTCCGCCGGGCACGGTGCACGCCTTCGGGGCCACCGCCGAAGGGCCCGCCGAGTTTCTGGCTGTGCTCACACCCGGTATCGTCCGCTTCGAGTACTTCCGGCAACTCGGCCGGATCGCGCGCGGGGAGGCGGACTGGGACAGCATGAACGAGTTGCACGACCGGTTCGACGTTCATTTCGATGGCGGACCGCAGTGGCGCTGACCAGCGCGGCACGAACACGCCGCGCGCAGGCGCGGCACTCGAGTGCCGTCAAGCGGTAGCGTCTATCGAGAGCTGGACCGCACGAAAGCGAGGTCGGCACCGATCGGCCTCGCTACGCTCGGCGAGGCAACCGGCAAGGACGTATAAGGAGCAGCGGATCGTGACGACAGCCGGCGCGGCAGAGCCGCCGATGGGTGCTGGGGCGGAGCCGCTTACGGGCTCGCGACCGGGTCCGTACTCGGACGCCGCGGCGGAAACGCTGTGGGGCCATGGAGTGGAGCCGGTCCCGGAGGACGCGACGCTCGGCCCGACCGGACGGCCGTTGCGGCTGGTGCCGGACCCGCCGCCGGTCGGCCAGCACGGTGACGCGCTGATCGTGGCCATGTGCAACCAGAAGGGCGGCGTCGGCAAGACCACCTCCACCATCAATCTCGGTGCCGCACTGGCCGAATACGGCCGTCGCGTCCTGCTCGTCGACCTGGACCCGCAGGGCGCGCTGTCGGCGGGTCTCGGCGTCGCCCACCACGATCTCGACCTGACCGTGCACAACCTGCTCATCGGTTCCAAGGTGTCGATCGACGACGTGCTGATGCAGACCAGGGTCCCGAACATGGACCTGCTGCCAAGCAATATCGACCTTTCCGCCGCCGAGATCCAGTTGGTCAACGAAGTGGGCCGGGAACAGTCGCTCGGCCGCGCGCTGGAGCCGATCCGCAACCGCTACGACTACATCCTCATCGACTGCCAGCCTTCGCTCGGTCTGCTCACGGTCAACGCCTTGGCCTGCTCGGACGGCGTGATCATCCCGATGGAATGCGAGTACTTCTCGCTGCGCGGGCTCGCGCTGCTCAACGACACCGTCGAGAAGGTGCGGGACCGGTTGAATCCGCGGTTGAGCCTGTACGGAATAGTGGTCACCATGTTCGACTCTCGACTGCTGCATTCCCGCCAGGTCATGGCGCGGGTCGTCGAGGTGTTCGGTGACCTGGTCTACGACACCGCCATCGCGCGCACCGTCCGTTTCCCGGACGCCAGCGTCGCGGGCGAGCCGATCACCACGTGGGCGCCGAAATCCAGTGGCGCCGAGGCGTATCGGTCGATGGCTCGGGAAGTCATCCACCGATCCGGCCGGTGACCGTCCACTCGGACCCTTCGTCTGCGTCCCACCACAACCCGTCCGGCCAAGGGTCTTCCGCGGCGGGATCGACATCCACGCCGGACGACCGCGCGTCCGATTCTCGTGGGCCGGACCCGGCCGGCCCTGGGCGGGGTCCCGCACTCGGCAACGCGGCCGCCGCATTCATCGCCGCAGGCCGGGACGCTGCCCCCCGGCGCGCGAACCCGGCCGTCGTCGGAGGCGCCACGCCTCGGCCCGCACCGGAGGCGGAGGCCTCCCCGGCACGGGACAGCGCGGACGAACCGTCTCCGAAACCATCCACGCAGCCCACCGAGGATGTCGCGCGGGAGGACTCCGAGACAGTGGGCGATCGGCCCGCTGACGTGCCGGACGCACCGGGCCGTTCGTCAGACGTGCCGGATGCACGTGGCCGTGCGTCGGCTACGCCCGGCGGGTCGGACGCCTCTGGCTTTCCGCCGGACACATCGGACGCATCCGATCCCTCGCCCGGCACGTCGGAGGCGAAAGAACAGCCGACGGCCGAGCCGCACGCGTCCGGATTCCGGCTGCGACTCAGCAACTTCGAGGGGCCGTTCGACCTGCTGCTCACCCTGATCAGTTCGCGCAAGCTGGACGTCACCGAGGTGGCGTTGCACAAGGTCACCGACGAGTTCATCGCCTACACCAAGGCGCTGACCGCGAACATGGCGCGGCAGAACACCTTGCGCGCGGACAAGATCCTGGACCAGACCACGGAATTCCTGGTCGTCGCCGCCACCTTGCTCGATCTGAAGGCGGCGCGCCTGCTGCCGTCCGGCGAGATGACCGACGCCGAGGACCTCGAACTGCTCGAGGCGCGCGACCTGCTGTTCGCCCGGCTGCTGCAGTACCGCGCGTTCAAGCAGGTCGCCGAACTGCTCGGCGAACTGGAGGCGGCCGCGCTGCGCCGCTATCCGCGCGCGGTCGGCCTGGAGGAGCGCTACGCCGGTCTGCTGCCCGAGGTTAGGCTTGGTGTCGGGGCGGCCGAGTTCGCCGCGATCGCCGCGGCGGCCTTCCGGCCCCGTCCGGTACCCAAGGTCGGGCTCGACCACTTGCACACGCACGCGATCTCGGTGGCCGAGCAGGCGGCACTGGTGCTGGAGCGGCTCAAACAGCGTGGTGCGGGTGCGTGGACATCCTTCGGCGAGCTGGTCGCCGACTGTGAGGTACCGGTCCAGATCGTCGCCCGCTTCCTGGCGCTGCTCGAGCTGTATCGCGGCAAGACGATCGAGTTCGATCAGCCCGATCCGCTCGGTCCCTTGGCGGTCAGCTGGATCGGCGACGAGGCCGCGCAACAGGTGGACACCGTGACTATCGAGGAGGACTACGGGTGAGCGAGCACAGCGCGCGTTCGCGCACGGCGGAGGCGAACTCCGGTGAGGCGCGGTCGTGAGTGAGGCAGTGGTGGAACTCACCCCCGAACCGCTCGCGGACGCCGATTTCCGTTCGGCGCTGGAGGCCATGCTGCTGGTCGTGGACGTTCCCGCGCCGGTAGACCAGCTCGCGGCCGCATTGGGCGACAGCACCGAACGCGTCGAGCGGACCCTGCGTGAAATGTCCGCTGAGCTCTCGGCGCGATCCAGTGGGATAGATCTGCGTTTCGTCGGTGACGGCTGGCGCTTCTATACTCGCAGCGAGTACGCGCCGTATGTGGAGCGGATGCTGCTCGACGGCTCCCGATCGAAACTGACCCGGGCGGCCTTGGAGACGCTGGCGGTGGTGGCATACCGTCAGCCGGTGACCAGGACCAGGGTCAGCGCGGTGCGCGGCGTGAACGTCGACGGGGTGATGCGCACCCTGCTGGCCAGGGGTCTGATCGCCGAGGCAGGCGTGGACCCGGAGACCAACGGGACGCTGTACCGCACCACCGAGCTGTTCCTGGAACGGATCGGACTCGCTTCGCTGAGCGATCTGCCACCCCTGGCGCCCCTGCTTCCGGGCGTCGACCTGATCGACGAGATCAACGAGAGCCTGGAGACGGACCCCCGGTACACCAGGTTGAGGAAACCCGCCGAGGCCGATTTGGACCTCGGCACCGAAGAATGACAGGACACCATGAATACGCCCGCTCGCCGAGATGGCACACCGGATCGTAGGAAACGCGGCGCACAGCCCGAACGAGGCGGCGCGAGCCGCAACTCCAGCTCACGCGACGCTCGTTCGGCCCAACGGGGTATCGCCGCCCGCGGCGCCCAGCAGGGCGGCGGGGGCCGAGCGGACCGACGCGGATCCGCCCCGGTTCCGAACCCGCAGCGGCACGCGGCCGCGAGCAAGAAGAAGCCCAAGCCGCAGCGGCAGGTCGCGCCGCCGCCGCTGCTGAGCAACGCCAAGCCCGCGCGCCACCAGAACGTGGAGCCGGACTCGTCCGGCGGTCACACCAAGCTCCCGTGGGGCGAGGGGGAGCGGTTGCAGAAGGTTCTCGCCAAGGCGGGCGTGGCCTCGCGCCGGGCCGCCGAGGAGATGATCGCGCAGGGCCGCGTCGAGGTCGACGGCATGATCGTGCGCGAGCAGGGCCTGCGTATCGACCCGCAGCACGCGGTGGTGCGCGTCGACGGCACGCGCGTGGTGGTGCGCGAGGAACTGGTGCACGTCGCGCTGAACAAGCCCAAGGGCTGGCAGTCCACCATGTCCGACGATCTGGGGCGCCCCTGCGTCGGTGACATCGTGGCCGAGCGTATCGCCGCGGGTCAGCGGCTGTTCCATGTCGGGCGACTCGACGCCGACACCGAGGGCCTGCTGCTGCTCACCAACGACGGCGATCTGGCGCATCGGCTGATGCACCCGTCCTTCGAGGTCTCCAAGACCTATCTGGCGACGGTGCACGGCGAGGTCAACAATCGCGCGGTCGGCAAGCGGTTGAAGGAAGGCCTGGAGCTGGAGGACGGTCCCGCCAAGGTGGACCGTTTCCAGGTGCTCGAGCTGGGGGAGGGACGTTCTCTGGTGAAGGTGGTGTTGCACGAAGGGCGCAAGCACATCGTGCGCCGCCTGCTCGACGCGGTGGGTCATCCGGTCATCCGGCTGGTCCGCACTCATATCGGCCCGGTCGCGCTGGGCGACCAGCGGCCCGGCACGCTGCGCGTACTCGGCCGCGATGAAATCGGCAAACTCTACGAGGCGGTGTCGTTGTGAACGGTGTGGAGATCCCGGTGCAGGCGCCGGCGCGGTTGGCCGGTCCGAGCCCGCTGGTGGTCGCCATGGACGGGCCGTCGGGTACCGGGAAGTCCAGCGTGTCCCGGCGCCTGGCCACCCGGCTCGGCGCCAGGTACCTCGACACCGGCGCGATGTACCGGGTGGCGACGCTGCGCGTGCTGCGGGCGGGCATCGAACTGACCGACTCCGCGGCCATCGGCGCCGCGGTCAAGGAGCTGCCGCTGTCCATCGGCACCGATCCCAGCCGCGAGGTGATCGAGCTGGACGGCGAGGATGTGCGGTCGGAGATTCGCGGCGACGCGGTCACCAAGGCGGTTTCGGCGGTCTCCGCGGTGCCCGAGGTGCGTGAGCTGCTCGTCGCCATGCAGCGCGACATCACGGCGGCCGCGGGGCGGATCGTGGTGGAGGGACGCGACATCGGCACCGTCGTGCTGCCCGCCGCCGACGCCAAGATCTACCTGACCGCGTCCGCCGAGGCGCGGGCGCACCGGCGCAATCAGCAGAACATCGCCGAGGGCAGGGGCGACGACTACGCGGGCGTGCTCGCCGACGTGCAGCGCCGCGACACCCTCGACTCGACCCGCAAGGTGTCCCCGCTGCGCCCCGCCGAGGACGCGGTACCGGTAGACACCAGCGAACTGTCCATGGACGAGGTTATCGACGAGCTGTATCGCGTTGTCGCGCAGCAGGTCTCGACGTGTGGAGCCGGAGGGGACCGATGAGTGGGGACGTACTCGCAGGCGACGGCGTCTGGAGCGACGAAGCCGACTGGGAGCTCGCCGACCTGGAGGGCGAATTCGAGGACGCGGCGCACGTCGCGATGCCGACGCTGGCCGTGGTCGGCCGCCCGAACGTGGGCAAGTCGACGCTGGTGAACCGCATCCTCGGCCGCCGCGAGGCGGTCGTGGAGGACATTCCTGGCGTGACCCGCGACCGCGTGTCCTACGAGGCGAACTGGGCGGGTCGGCGTTTCCTGGTCCAGGACACCGGCGGCTGGGAGCCCGACGCGAAGGGCCTGCAGCAATCGGTGGCCCGCCAGGCCGAACTGGCCATGCACACCGCCGACGCGATCCTGCTCGTGGTCGACGCGGTGGTGGGCGCCACCGCCACCGACGAGGCGGCCGTGAAGAAGCTGCGCCGCTCCGCCGTCCCGGTGATCCTGGTCGCCAACAAGGTCGACGACCAGCGGGTGGAAGCGGAAGCGGCGGCGCTGTGGTCGCTGGGACTCGGCGAGCCGCGCATGGTCAGCGCCGCCCACGGCCGTGGCACCGGCGACTTGCTCGACGACGTGCTCGAGGTGCTTCCCGAGACTCCGCGCGAGGGAACCGGCGGCGTCGGCCCGCGTCGCGTGGCGCTGGTCGGCAAGCCGAACGTCGGCAAGTCGAGCCTGCTCAACAAGCTGGCGAACGACGAGCGCTCCGTGGTGCACGATGTCGCGGGCACCACGGTCGACCCGGTCGACTCCCTCGTCGAACTGGGCGGCAAGGTCTGGAAGTTCATCGATACCGCGGGGTTGCGCCGCAAGGTGTCCAATGCCAGCGGCACCGAGTTCTACGCCTCGCTGCGCACCAAGTCGGCGCTGGAGGCATCGGAGGTGGCGATCATGCTGGTCGACGCCTCGCAGCCGATCACAGAACAGGATCTGCGGGTGATCAGCCTGGTCGCCGATTCCGGGCGGGCATTGGTGCTGGCGTTCAACAAGTGGGACCTGGTCGACGAGGATCGTCGGCTGCAACTAGAGCGTGAGGTCGACCGCGAGCTGGTCCGGGTGCCGTGGGCGCAGCGAGTGAACATCTCCGCGCACACCGGCCGCGCGGTGCAGAAGCTGGTGCCCGCGATGGAAACCGCGCTCGAGTCCTGGGACAAGCGCATTCCGACGGGCAGGCTCAACACCTGGCTGAAGGAAGTGATCGCGGCGACCCCGCCGCCGATGCGCGGCGGCAGGCTGCCCCGCGTGCTGTTCGCCACCCAGGCGACCACCCGGCCGCCCACGTTCGTGCTGTTCACCACCGGCTTCCTGGAGGCAGGCTACCGGCGCTTCCTGGAGCGCAGGTTGCGCGAGGAGTTCGGTTTCGACGGCTCGCCGGTCCGCATCTCGGTGCGGGTGCGGGAGAAGCGGGATCGTTCGAAGAAATAGGCGACGACGGGTGCGAGGGCAACCCACCATGGCGAATGAAAGCTAATTGTTAGCGGACGAACGTATATGGTCGATAATCCGGTCAAAATGCCTGATAAAACGCGACATCTTCTCGTGTAGATGACGATATGGGCAGTGCTGCCCACAACTGTGGCAAATAGCTGGCATCATCCGGGCATGGGCATTCCCAGCGTGCTGCCGGAACCGCCGGCCGTCCTGACTCCGTTCGAGACGGGATGGCCCGTGCGCCTCGCCGACACCGATCGTGACCAGCGCCTGCGACTCGACGGTGTCGCGCGTTATCTGCAGGACGTCGGCTACGACCATCTCGAGGTCCTCGAGGACGGCGATATCCATCGCCTGTGGGTGATCCGCAGGACGGTGATCGACGCGCTCAAACCGCTCGGATTCGGTGAGTCGGCGACGTTGCGGCGATGGCCTTCGGCGACGTCGACCCGGTGGTGCACGATGCGGGTCCAGATCGGCGGCAGCGCTGGTGGGCTGGTGGAGACCGAGAGCTTCCTGATCCATTTCGGCACCGAATCGGGCGTACCCGCGCGGATGAGCGACCGATTCCTCGCCCCCATGCTGGCCTGTACGACCGAGCACCGGCTCCGCTGGAAAGCCGAGCTCACCGATCCCATGCCCGCGGCGGGCGAGCCCGGGGTGCAGATCCGGCCCTTCCCGCTACGGGCCACCGACATAGACCTGCTCGACCATATGAACAACGCGGTCTACCTCACCGCGCTCGAAGAAGTCCTGGCCGATTACGCCGAACTGAAATCGGGTCCGCACCGTGTGGTGGTCGAGTACGGGAAACCGGTGCGATGCGGCGAGGACGTCGAGCTCGTCGCCCGACGGGCCGACTCGAGCCTGGACGTGTGGTTCGCTGTCGGCGCGGACTGCCGGGCGGTCGCCCGCGTCACCCCGCGCTAACCGGCCAACTGTTCGACGGTCGCGTGCGCGCCCCTGGTGCGCAGGCTGTCCAGAGCCGCCAGATACGCGGTCACGAACCGGGGGTGGTCGATCAGGTCACCGAACAAGGATCGCTCGCCGAGGAAAGCGGTGGGCTGCTCGCGCTGCCGCCGCGCGAGGGGGACCAGCCGGTCGCGGAGCCGGTCAACGATCTCGATCGGGTGCCCGTGCTCGTCCACGCCCTCGGCATAGCGTGCCCAGCTGGCGACGACCGCCGCCGCGCAGTCGATCGGGCCGCCGCTGCCGAGCTGCGCCCGGACAACCGGAAGCAGCCACTTCGGGATCCGGTCGGAGGATTCCGCGCACAGCCGGGCGATGGTGTCGCCGATCGCGGGATTGGCGAACCGGTCGAGCAGCGTCCGCTTGTAGTCGCCCAGGTCGACCCCGGGGACCGCGCGCAGCGTCGGCGTGGCCTCGGCGTCCATGTAGCGGGTCAGGAACCGCCGGAAGACCGGATCCTGTGCCGCTTCGTGCACCAGCCGATAGCCGCTCAGGTACGCGAAGTAGCACAGCGCCTGGTGGCTCGCGTTCAGCAACCGAAGCTTCATCAATTCGTAGGGAGTGACGTCGGCGACGACCTGCACGCCCACCTCTTCGAAGGCCGGACGGCCGAGTCCGAACGAATCCTCCAGCACCCACTGCGCGAACGGCTCGGCGACCACCGGCCAGCGGTCGGTGAGCCCGTAGCGCCGCGCGATCTCGCCGGTCGCTCCGGGCGGGGTCACCGGGGTGATCCGGTCCACCATGGAATTCGGGAAGCGCACCTGCTCCGTCACCCAGGCTCCGAGCCCCGGATCGCGCAGCGAGGCGAACGCGCCGAACATCCGGCGCGCGACGTTCCCGTTGCCCTCGATGTTGTCGCAGGACAGCACGGTGAACGGCGCGATATCGCGGGATCGGCGGCGGGCCAGCGCCTCGGTGACGAGTCCGAAAACGGTACCGGGCGGCGCGTTCCCGGCCAGATCGGCGCGGATTCCGGGGTCTTCCGGGTCGAATTCCCCGGTAGCGGCGGCGATGTGGTAGCCACCCTCGGTGATGGTGAGTGAGACGATCCGGGTCGACGCATCGGCGAGCTTCGCCACGACGGTCCCGGGATCGTCCGGTGCGTACCGGTAGTCGACCAGCGAGCCGATCGCGCGCGTGGTCCACGTGCCGTCCGGCGCGACCGTCGACAGCGTGTACAAGCCGTCCTGCGCCCGCAGCACGTCGCGCATGCGTCGATCGCCGGGCAGCACGCCGACTCCGCAGATGCCCCACTCGTCCCCGAGGCCGCGTTCGAGCAATCGGTCGACGTACATCGCCTGGTGCGCTCGATGGAAGCCGCCGACGCCGAAATGCACTATGCCGGTGGTGATCCGGGATCGGTCGTAGCTCGGTGTCGAGATCCGATCGGCGAAGTCGGGCATCGTGGCCGCCCGTAAGGGCGTGGCTGTCCGTTCCGGCATACCGCGCCTCCCCGTGTTGTGTGGATCACACCATAGTGCAGCAGGAGTCCGGAACCGGTCAGCCCTGCGGAGGCGGCAGCAGCGAATCCATGCCGTGCCGTCGAGCGCCGAATACTCGTTCGCAGTTCGCTCGCTCGACGTCGGCGGAGAACTGCTCGGTATCCCGGCGCGCCCGTGCCGGAGTCGGCGTCGCCGATGGACCGGCCGCCACGTCCATGTGCTCTTTCTCGGTCATACCTCACGGTGCCCGGAAACTGGTCAGTCCAGCAACAATAGTTGCCGATATGGCAAAAATCTGTGGGTGCTCGCTCATTCCGGGGCGGATGACGGTACGCCCGCCGAGCTGGCGGTCACCGCCGTTCTCGTGCTCTTTCTGTCCGCCGCGTGGCCGACGAGGGGCCGGGGCGCACACCCCGTTTCGTCCGGCCGCGGAAGCTACCGGGGGGTTTATCGCCGCAGAGCTGGGTAGACCGTCGGTGTCCCGATCGATGGCAGAAAGGTTCAGCGCATGTCGCAACCCATCACCAGTACTTTGGACCCGGAGCAGCAGCGCGTCGCGGGCGAAACTCTCCAGGCGACGGTGGTCGACCTGATCGACCTGTCGCTGATCGCGAAGCAGGCGCACTGGAACGTGATCGGCACCAACTTCCGGTCGGTGCACCTGGCGCTGGATGAATTGGTGATCGTGGCACGGGAGTTCACGGACTCGGCCGCGGAACGCGCCACCGCCGTGGGAGTCAGCCCGGACGGGCGCGCCGCGAGCGTGGCCAAGGATTCCGGCGCGATCGGCATCGGCGAGGGCTGGCAACAGGACACCGACGTCATCGACACGATCGTCGGCAACCTCGCCGCCGTGATCAAGCGGCTGCGTGAACGCATCGCGGCGACCGAGAAGGCCGATCCGGTGACCCAGGATCTGTTCCTGGCGATCGCGGCGCGGCTGGAGCAGTTGCACTGGATGTGGCAAGCGCAGCTCGCCACGGTGTGATGCGGGTGATCACGTGCGCGTTCGGCGCGCCCGCCACGGAGACCGCCACGGTCACGGTGCGGATCCCCGCCGACGCGCGACACCTCGCCTTGATCCGCGCGATGACCGACACCGTGTGCCTGGTCGCCGAGGTTCCGCTCGACGCCGCCTCGGACATCCGCTTGGCGATCAACGAGGCGGTCACGATGCTGCTGGCGGACGCCATGCCGGGCTCGATGCTCGGCTGCGCGTTCACCTACGGCCTCGGCCGGATGAGCGTGCGTGTCGACGCCGCCGCCGTGGTCGGCGGCGAGCTCCGCAGCGATCCGTTGAGCTGGGAACTGGTGCGCATGCTCACCCGCTCCCTATCAATTTCCCGTGACCCTTTTGATTCCGAACTCGGCGGGTACCCGACCGTTATCGAATTCAGTTGGGAACGAGGACCATTTGATGAAACGTGAGTTCACGACCGACGGAAATGACACGGCGAGGCGCACCCGCGGGGGCGACAGCTACGACAACATCGAGCCGTGGTTCGAGAAGATGGCCGCGATGGACGAGGGGGATCCGCACCGCGCGGCGCTGCGCGAGGAGGTGACCCGGCGGTGTCTTCCGCTCGCCGAGCACATCGCCAGGAAGTTCTCCGGCCGCGGCGAGAACTACGAGGACCTGCTGCAGATCGCCCGGGTCGGGCTGGTGCTCGCGGTGGACCGTTTCGATGTCTCGCGCGGCAGTTCCTTCCTCGGATTCGCGGTCCCCACCATCATGGGCGAGGTGCGCAGGCATTTCCGCGACAACACGTGGTCGTTGCGAGTGCCGCGCAGGCTCAAGGAGATTCAGCTGCGCGTCGGCCCGGCCACCGAGACGTTGTCGCATCGCCTCGGCCGGATGCCGACGGCCAGGGAGATCGCCGAGGAGTTGGACGTCGACCTCGGTGAGGTCACGCAGGCGCTCATCGCGGGCAACGCCTATCAGGCCAATTCGCTGGACGCGGCAGGCCGAGAGGAGGGCGACGGTGCGCCGCAGTCGCTCGCCGACACGCTGGGCTCCGAGGAGCCGTGCTACGACCTGCTGGAGCAGGCGATGGCCGTGCGCCCGCTCATCGCCGAGTTGCCGCCGCGCGATCGACAGGTGCTGGTCATGCGCTTCTACGAGTCGCGGACCCAGAGTCAGATCGCCGAAGAGCTGGGTGTGTCCCAGATGCAGGTGTCGCGCATTCTCGCCAGGATTCTCAAAGACCTGCGCGAACGCGCGCTCGGCCCGGAAGAACTCGTTTCGAGCGCGGCCTGAGTTCGCTCACGTGCGTGGACGGGCGGCCGCGCCGGTCATCGGTGTGGCGGAGACCTCGCCGGTCCAGCCGCAGGGCAGGGCGCAGCTGGCGATGATCTTGGTCTCCAAGTCGCCGTTGTCGTAGCGCAGCGTGGTGCTCTCCGCGTAAGCGGGATATCCGCACGCTCGGCATTTGCCGAAGAAATCGAGGATCTCCTCGGCGCGGGCGTGCGCGATTCGTCGTGCGGGCTTGTCGTCCATAACCTCTCCAGCCAGCGTTCGGTCCTGCCGAGCAGGCGTCTGTGACGTTAGGTCGGAGGTCGCCGCCCGGCGGGAGTTCGGATGATCGTTGGGCTGATTCACAGGCGTCGCGCGGGTGATTTGGGCCGGTTCCCAGGTTCAGGTGAATGCTGGGCAATCGCAGCGTATTTCCTGCGTGTCGCTGGTAGTAGCGACGATGCCCTGGCTACTTGACCTCGCTTGTGACTGACGTTACAAAGGAGCTACCCGCCGACCCGAAGTTCTTCGAACCGGCCGACGAGAAGTGCACAAGTTGGTTACCGATGTCATCGACGTAGTCGCCGAATTCGCGATCGCCCGCAAGACCATCTGGGATCTGCTGCTCGAACCGCAGACTTATCCGCGCATGTTCACCGGTATCGGCGCGTGCGAGCAGATCCAGTCCGCCGACGGCAATGTGGTCTGGCAGATGCGCGTCGGTACCTACGGGTCGGGCATACGCACCCACCAGATCCGGATCAGCGTGGGCCGGTGGTACGAGAGCTTCGAGATGCAATACGCCGCACTGGGCAGCTTCGCGTCGGTGCGACTGCACGGCGACGAGGACCGCACCAAGGTCACCGTCACGTATTTCGCGCCGAGCCGGGTGCACCCGCGGGTGAGCGAGCTGTCCAATGTGGCGATCGGCGAGTGGACCAAGGCCGGACTGAAGCGGGTGGCCGACGTCGCCAAGGGCGCGCGGACATCCTTGGTCGTCAACGGCGAGGATTCGCCGATCCGGCGCAACGCGGGTGTGGCGCGGCAGATGGTGGCCACCGGCGTCGTGTTGCCGGTTCGTTTCGATCGGACTCTCAAACAGCTGCGCTCACTGGCGAAATGGGGTTTCAACCTGGCGGGCGGATACGCCGCGGGCGCGGCGTACGCCCCGGAGCGGACCGCGATCATCGACGACCGCGGCACCCGGTCCTTCGCCGACATGCACGAGCGCACCAACGCGCTGGCCGCGGCGATGGCCGCGCACGACCTCGGCCCGGGCGACGCCATCGGCCTGCTGGCGCGCAACCACGCGGCCATGGTCGAATGCATGGTCGCCGCAGGCAAACTGGGTGTGGACGTGGCACTGCTGAACGCCGGGCTGGCGGGCCGCACCATCGAGGAGATCGTCCAGCGCGACCGCCTGTCGGCGCTGTTCGTCGACGGTGACCTCGAGGAGTTGGTGCGCTATCTGCATACCGACATCCCGCGCTACAACACCGACGAGCGTCCGCCGGTACCCGACCGGACGACCGTGGACCAACTGGTGGCGGAGGGGCACACGACTTTCCGCACCCCTGCCCAGCCGGGACGGCTCGTCGTGCTCACCTCCGGGACCAGCGGGACGCCCAAGGGTGCGCGCAGGCCGCATCCGAAGGGCTTCGGGTCCATCGCGGCATTGCTGTCGCGCATCCCGATGCAGATGAACGAGACCATGCTGATCCCGGCGCCGCTGTTCCACACCTGGGGGTTGGCCGGCCTGCAACTGAGCACCGCGCTGCGCGCGACCGTGGTGCTGGCCGAACGGTTCGACGCGGAGGACTGCCTGCGCCGCATCGCCGAGCACCGGGTCAACACGGTGATCGTCGTGCCGACCATGGTGCAGCGCATCCTCGACCTCCCCGCGCACGTGCGTGCTCGCTACGACACCTCCAGCCTGCGGCACATGATCAGCTGCGGTGCGCCACTGGCAGGCGCGACCGTCGAGCGGTTCATGGAGGCCTACGGCGACGTGCTCTACAACGTCTACGGATCCACCGAGGTCTCCTGGGCGACCATCGCGACCCCCGAGGACCTGCACACCTCGCCGACCACGGCGGGACGCCCGCCGCTGGGCACCAAGGTGGCCGTGCTCGGGCCGGACCACCGCAGACTCCCGATCGGCGCCACGGGACACATCTTCGTCGGCAACCACATGCTGTTCGACGGCTACGTCAACTCCGCGCCACCGGACGAGGCGCACGGCATGCTCGACACCGGCGACCTCGGCTACCTCGACGCCGCGGGCCGGTTGTTCATCGCGGGACGAGACGACGAGATGATCATCTCCGGTGGCGAGAACGTCTTCCCGCGTCCGGTCGAGGAGGCGCTCGCGCACCTGCCGCAGGTCAGTGACGTCGCCGTGGTCGGTGTGCCGGACCACGAATTCGGCCAGCGGCTCGCGGCGTTCGTGGTGAAACGCGAAGGGTCCGGCCTGGATTCGGACATGGTGCGCACCTACATCCGCAACCGCTTGAGCCGCTTCTCGGTGCCGCGCGACGTCACCTTCCTCTCGGCGCTGCCGCGCGGCGACACCGGCAAGATCCTCAAGCGTCTGCTGGCCGGTCCCGGCGCGGCCGAACCGGAGCTGCCGCCGTCGATCAACGGTCTGGGCACCGCGGGATCACCCTGAACATCCGGCGGCAGCGCCCGGCGGTCAGTAGACGGTGTCCTCCAGGTCGGTCAACGCGGATTCCAGGTGATCGAGCAGCCTGGCCACGTCCGGCACGCTGCGGCGGCAGGCGACGATGCCGATGTCCAGGCTGTCGGCATTGCTGGTGAGGGTGATGTTCACCGCCTGCCCGTCGAGCGGGATCGACAGCGGGTAGCTGGCCGCGACGCGAGCTCCATTCCAGTACTGCGGTTCACGCGGTCCCGGAATATTGGAGATGACGATGTTGAACGGCGGGCTGGTCAGCGCGACCGTGGCGGGAAGCAGCAGTGACAGGGCGAGGGGACTGAGCGTCAGCGCCGACAGCGAGACCGCCTGAACGGGGGACAGCGCGCGGTAGATCTCTTTGCTGCGATGCATCGAGGAGCTGATCGCCGCCAGCCGCGCGGCCGGGTCGGGCAGGTCGGTGGCCAGATTGCACAGCAGCGCCGCCACGGCGTTGCCCCCGCCGTCACCGTCGTCGGATTCGGGACGCAGCGAGACCGGCACCATGGCGATCAGCGGCTTGTCCGGCAAGGCGACGTGTTCGAGCAGGTAGGTGCGCAGCGCACCCGCCGACATCGCCAGCACCACGTCGTTGAGCGTGGTGCCGGTCATCTTCTTGACCTGGCGGATCCGGTCCAGCGGCCACGAGCGGGCGGCGCAGCGGCGGGCCCCGCCGATCGGGACGTTGAACATGGTGCGCGGTGCGGCGAAGGGCAGCGTCAACTGCTGCTCGAGCAGCGCGGTACGGGCCAGGCGCAAGGCCGAAGGCGCCGAGCCCGCCGCGGCGAGCAGGGCGCGCGCCCGGGTGCCGAGCGTTTGCCTCTGCGGGGGATTCGGGCGGTGCCCGGTCGAAGGCGGGAGATGCCAGGGCACCAGCGCTTCGCCGGATTCCGGGTCGGTGGTGAGCGTTCGCTGCAACAGGCGCTGGGCGCCGACGCCGTCGATGAGGGCGTGGTGCATCTTCGCGTACAAGCCGACCCGATCGCCGGCGAGCCCTTCGACCAGATGCGCTTCCCACAGCGGCCGGTGACGGTCGAGCAGGGTGCTGTGCAATCCCGCCGTTACTTCGGTCAGGGCGTCCAGGCCACCCGCTTCCGGCAGTGCCCACCGCTGAACGTGGTAGTCGAGCTCGACGGCGCTGTCCACGGTCCAGGCCAGCTGTGGAGTGCCGAACAGGCGAGCCGGGCGCTTGCGGAACGTGGGGTGGAAATTTCGGTCGGCCGCCAGCGTGGCGTACGCGCGCCGGGCGAATTCGGGTCCGGTGCCCTCCACGGGGTCGAAGATGGACAGTGAACCGACGTGCATCGGATGCTCGCGTGATTCCGCGATGAGAAACAGGGCGTCCACCGGCGAGATGAATTCCATGGGCAGTTCCCTCCTGGCGACGCCGCGGCCTCGCCACGGTCTGGTTCCGGACATGGGGACGGCCGCCGGACTGCTCATGGCGCTGGGAGATCTACGCCGGTCGAACGACGATCCCCAACCGATGATTCGATGCCGAATCCGTACCGGCTGGGCGGTTCGTCGCGAAATTGTGCGCGCGGGCCTCAGGACAGGCGGCTGACCGGCCAATCCTGCGGCAGTGCGAGGCGTTCGCTGATCATGCTGATCGCGCTGTGCAGGGCCTGGATCTCATCGATGCCGCTGGCCAGCGACGCGCCCTGCTTGCTGATATGGAACCGGCACAGGTGCTTGCGCCGGTCGGCCGCCAGATACGGCCTGCCGATGATGATCGACAACGAGCTGTCGGCTTCGTAGAGGGTGCGGGCCGCGATGAGCGCCTGCGGCTCGTAGGCGACCGTCGTGGCGGCACGCGAGGGACGGGTGGGCGCGGCGGGGAAGCCGGGGTCGGACGGCTCGGTCACCGCGAAGTGCGCACCGTGGCTGTTGGCCTGCCGCAGCTCTTGGGCGATGTCCTGGAACGCGCGGTAGAGCGCGGCGATGGAATCGACGCCGTGCGCCCATCGTTCGCCGATTCCCTGGATGCGAAAACCGCACACCACACCGGTGTCACCCGGTGCCATCTGCGGTTTCCCCACCTCGATGGAGACCTCTCGCGTGGCATCGGAGACGGTTCGGGTGGCGATCACCTCCCTGATCCGCCGCCATCTCATGCTCGCGATCGCACCGCCGTGTTCGGATTCGCGCACTGCGGGCGTGGTCGTGTCACCAGTGACCCGCGCCGGTATCGCTCTCATGATGTCTGGAGTACCCAAGTTGGACCCTCGTTTACCCTGCGGTTCGAGGTGACCTGGAACGCAGTGTGAAGACACGCCGTATCGGCAAAAGGGCTACCGGACGGTTAACGCGCCTCGCGTTTGGCAGGCTGTCGCCGAGGGTGTGATGGTGGGGCCGCGACGATGAGGAGGGGCGGACGAAGTGGTAACGATTGCGCAGTTGCGAGCGGTTCTGTCGATCTTGCGCGTGGACCCGGACGAGGTCGGCGCACGGGCGGATGAGACGGGTCTGCACGGTCCGGACGCCGAACGTGTCCTACTGATCGGTTTGCTACACCGGATCGCGAGCAGCGAGCTGCGCGACGTCGTCACCACCACGATGGACGACGAGGAGGCCGCACGGGCCGCCGCGGTCAGCACCCTGCCGGTGAACGGGGAGAACCCCACGGAGCAGGCGCGTTTCGACGCGCACTGGCTGCACGACCGTATCGGCGCGCTGGCGGCGGGCACCACCGTGGAACCGGTGCCGGTGTTGCTGGACGCCGCCGCGCGGTCGGCGGACGCGGCCGAGGTCCTGCTGTTGCTCAGCCGCAATCCCCGTGGCCACGACGCGGACACCAGATGGGAGCGTGCGCTCGACGATCTGGGACGCGCCTATCACTTGATCAACGACGAGCGCGTGGGTCGCTCGAACACGACGACCGCGCCGTTGTAGCGACGCGGTCGATCGGAAGTCCGCCCGGCGGCGCGCTGCTGCGCCGCCGGGACACGGCTACTTGGTTTGGGCCGGAGCGGTTTGGACGGGCTTGTCGGCGAAGCGGGTAGTGCCGTCGGCCGCCTGCAACGTGGTGAGCAGGTCGACACCCGCCACGACGAGCGTGGGCCCGCCGACCGCGATGGTTCCGAGGATGCCGCCGAGGCTCGCGCCGGTCAGCAGACCGGCCACGCAGCCCACGGCGATGGTGACCAGGCAGCCGATCGTGGCGCCGATCGCGGTGCCGACGAAACCGCCTATGGCGGTGGCGAGCCCGAACTGGCTGGCGAATTCGTCACGGGCGCGCTGGTTCTCGGTCATGGACGCGACCGGCTTGGCCACCAGTGGCTCGGTGATCGCGATGCCCTCCGGCCTGGACGGCTTCAGCTCGAGCACGGTGCTGTCCTTCTTCAGCTCCGGGCGCACCGGAATGGCGGTCCCCGCGATCCGGAAGTCGAGCGGCAACGTCATCGCGACGTGGCCGTCGCGGTCCCGGATGTCTACCACGTCGATCACTTGCGCGATGTCGGCCGGGGCGCCCCCATGATCGACGAGCACCCCGTCGCGCTCGGTTAGTCGCGTGTTCTCGTCGCCCGCGGGCTGATCGCGCAGTGCCTTGGACAACTGGAAGGTTCCGCCCCGGAGCGCGGCGACCACCGTCTGGTCGACGATCTTGGCCGAGTAGGTGATGTCGGGAGCGGGCTCGCCGTGGGCGACGCCCGCGCCGACGGTCAGCGAGCCGATGGCGAGTATCGCTGCCGCAGTGATGCCGCGGAGTTGCATGTTACGTCCATTCCTTCATCGGGTTAACACCTGCGTCCAGCACGGCCGGACCCGCGCACTCCGGCGGCGCAAGAGCAGTCGTCTAGGGTCGCTGAGCAGCCTAGCAGCGCCCACAGCTACCGATGAGCGTTCCGGCTCGACCGGTCGGAGATATCGAAAAATTCTCCGACCGGCCGAGTTTCGGATCCGGCGCTCAGCGCGCCGTGGCCAGTTCGCTTGCCCGCTCGGCGCGCAGGATCGTCGCGCTGGTGCCGGGCGGCCACTCGAGTCCCGCGTCGAGCCGGTCGAGCACCTCGGTACCAGGCCGTGGATTGCGGGACCGCTCGATCTCGCTGATCACCTTGGCCGGCGGGCCGCCGTTGCCCGCCACATCCGCCTGGGTCCACTTCATCTCGCGCCGCCGCGCACGCACGCGCGTGGCGAGCCCGTCGAGATCGAGCACGATGGCCGTCTCGACCTCGTCCGGGGGCAGCGGCGCCGGTCGCGCCGGTGCGTCGTGCTCTTCCTGCTGGTGCTTCTCCCGCAGCATTCCGGCGGTGATCAGCCTGGACCGTTTCCGCCTACCCATCTTCGCCACACGCTCTCCCATCCTCGGTCGAGTCGATCGATTGCGTCGCACTGCTCCGGCGGGCGGGCGGCGCCCATCGCGCCGGGAACGCTGAACATCATGGGGGAGGGTGGCCGCGGACCTCGCTCGACGCGCCGGGTCAGTGCAGCCGGTCCTCCGGCTGAAGAATGAGCACCGGGATTTCGCGCTCGGTCCAGGATTGGTAGGTGTCGAAGTCCGCGTAGAGGGCTACGAGCAAGGGCCACAAGCGATTCTTCTCCTCCCGGCTCGCCACGCGGGCGCGGACGCGTCGGTGCTCGGCCCCGACCTGTACCCGGGTCACGGGATGTGCCAGGAGATTGAAGTACCACTGGGGGTGATTCGGCAACCCGCCTTGCGAGGCGACCACTACCAGGTCGGCGCCGTCGACGAGGTACAGCAGCGGGACGGTGAACAACTTGCCCGATCTGCGACCCCGATGCTCGAGCAGCAAGGTGGGTACCGGCTTGCGGAAGCCGGCGCCGATCCGCCATCGTGCGCCGACGCGCCCTCCGGTCCGGCGGTACGCCCAGGTCTGCGCTCTGGACATGTATTTGATGACGGTCGTGACCAGCGGGGAGTCGAGGTTGCGTGGCCGCTTGGGCATCAACGATCACCCCGCTCGGGCCGGGATGCGGCCGCGGAATCGGGTGCGGTGACGAGTGATTGATCCATACCTTTGTCCGTAGTATCGTCCAGACAGATGTCCGGTTACTATTCCATATATGTGCGGCGCGTGTCGCGGGGGGTGACGGGAACCGGCGACGAGCACGGTGGAGGAAACATGGATCGGGTCAGCGGCAAAGTCGTCCTGGTGACCGGTGCGGGACGGGGGCAGGGCCGCAGTCACGCGGTCGCCTTGGCCGAGGAAGGCGCCGACATCATCGCCTTCGATATCTGCGCCGACATAGCCGGCAACGAATACGCACTGGCGACCGAAGCGGATCTCGCCGAGACCAAGGAACTGGTCGCCAAGACCGGCCGTCGGGTGGTGGCCGCACAGGTCGACGTGCGCGATCGCCCCGCGCTGCAAGCGGCGATCGCGGCGGGCGTCGCCGAACTCGGGCGCTTGGACGTGGTCGTGGCGAACGCCGGGATCTGCCCGCTGGGCCACCATGTGCCGTTGCAGGGCTTCGTGGATGTCTTCGACGTCAACTTCGTCGGCGTGGTGAACACCGTGCACGCCGCGCTGCCGCATCTGGGCGCGGGCGCCTCGATCATCGTGACGGGATCGGTCGCGGGCCTGGTGCCGCAGACCGGATTCAACGGCCAGCAGGCACTGCAAGGTCCCGGCGGCGACGGCTACGGCCTGTCGAAGAAGATGATCCGTTCTTACACGCAGACTTTGGCGTTGACGCTGGGGCCGAGCTCGATCCGCATCAACGCGGTGCATCCGACCAACGTCGACACCGACATGCTGCACAACCCGGGGATGTACCAGATCTTCCGTCCCGACGTACAGAACCCGACGCGCGAGGACGCCGAGGTCACCTTTCCCTTCATGCAGGCCATGCCGATTCCCTTCGTCGAGTCCTCGGACATCTCGCACGCGGTCACGTTCCTGGCCTCCGACGAGTCGCGCTACGTGACCGGTTTGCAGATGTTCGTCGACGGCGGCGCGTCGCTGAAATTGGGCCTGGCCTGAAGTGACGCGGAACGCGACGCGTCACTTCAGGATGAGCATCGCGGACCGCTCGATGCGGTCCGCGATGTCGGAATACGATTCGTAGCCCATCCCGGCATGGACCAGCGCACCCGCGTAGAGCAATTCGAGCGATTTCAGAATATCCGCGTCGGGATTTCCGGACAGCGCGTGCGCGAGGCGGGTGCGAATTTCCAAGCCGATGCGCGACCGCAAATGCTCGACGTCGGGATCGCGGCCGAGCAGCGCGCTGGTGACCGCGCCGGACAATTCCGGTTCGTCGGCGACCAGCAACGCGATGCTGCGGAGTTCGGCGATCACCCGCACGGTGGCGTCCGGATCCTCGCTCACAGGGGAGGGTTGTGCGCGCAGCCTGCGCCAGAAGATCTCCGCGACCAAGTGCTCCTTGGAGGAGAAATAGGTGTACGCGGTGGCGGTGCCGACCTTGGCGTTGGCGGCCACCATCCGGATGGTCATGCCGGCGAAACCCTCCCGGGAAAGCACTTCCAACGCCGATCTGGTGAGCTTGTCGACGGTGTCGGCCTGCTTTCCGGACAAGCGCCGCCGCGTGGCTTCGACGGTTCTGGAATCGCTTTCGGACATGTGTCTAGATGGTAGTGTCGTTATTTCGTTCGAGCAACTTTCCTGCTGCGGAAATAGTTGTGTGTTCGGCCACGTAATTCGCTACGGCCGGCTCGCCGCGCCGAGCGGCGGGCCGATGTCGGTCAGTTTGCCGGACAACCGCTCGAGGTAGGCGCACACCGCGGGCTCGTCTTTGTCCGGCAGTCCGTACACGACGTCGGTGACGCCGGCGCGGTCCCACTCGGCCAGGCGTGCGGCGTCGGGTTTGTAGTCCAGGGCCACCACGCGCGGACGTCCGGGTCGCCCGGCCTGCTGCCAGATCTCGTGCAGCAACGCGAGACGATCGGAGATCTCCGTTTCCCCCGGGGTGGTGATCCAACCGTCCGCCGACTCGGCTATCCAGCGGAAGGTGCGTTCGGTGCCCGCCGCGCCGATCAGCACCGGCACCGAGCGCCGGACCGGTTTCGGCCACGCCCAGCTCGGGCCGAAGCGCACGTACTCGCCGTCGAAACCGGCCTCGTCCCGGCTCCACAGCGCCCGCATCGCCGCCAGGTATTCGCGCAGCACGGTGCGTCGCTTGTTCGCGGGTACTCCGTGATCGGCGAGTTCGTCGGTGTTCCAGCCGAATCCGGCCCCCAGCACGACCCGGCCACCGGAGAGGTGGTCCAGTGAGGCGATCGTCTTGGCAAGGGTGATCGGGTCGTGCTCCACGGGGAGCGCGACGGCGGTGGCCAGCTCGATGCGTTCGGTGACTGCCGCCGCCATGGACAGTGCGACCCACGGGTCCAGCGTGCGCAGGTAGCGGTCGTCGGGTAGCGACGCGTCGCCGGTCTGCGGGTGCGCCGCGTTGCGCGCGACCGGGATGTGGGTGTGCTCGGGGACGTAGAAGGAGGCGAACCCCGCCTGCTCGGCCGCTCGGGCCGCCGCGGCGGGAGTGATGCCGCGGTCGCTGGTGAACAGGACGATGCCGAATCGCATGGAAATCCTTGTCTGGTCGTTCGACGAGCTGTCGTGCGCTGCCCGCGTGACGGCATCGGCGAAGGTGGCCGCGTGCTGCGAACCGCCGTGTCTGGACAGTTGTATGGAATATAGTCCGATCGCCGAGCTGCCTACAAGAACGTGTTCTTGATTCGTGGTGTGTGTCGGCCTGGCGATCGGACGGCGGATTTCTTTCCGCGAGATCGCTTGTTCGGGATTGTCCTGAAAAACTGTCAGTGGTACCGTCCAGACACATGTCCAGCTATGTGTCTCTACGGAGCGTTGGGTGGACGATCCTTGTTGAGAACTTGTTATCGAATTCGGAGTGTGGGCGATGACGGCTGTGGTGGGGCCGCTGGTGTTCGACCCGTATGACTACGGGTTTCATGAGGATCCATATCCCACGTATCGGCGGTTGCGGGAAGAAGCGCCGCTGTACCACAACCCGGGTCTGGGATTTTGGGCGTTGTCGCGGCATCCGGATGTGGTGGGGGCGTTCCGTGACAGTGTGCGGTTGTCGAGTGCGAACGGGGTGTCGCTGGATCCGGCGGCGTGGGGTCCGCACGCGCATCGGACCATGTCGTTCCTGGCGATGGATGATCCGCGGCATCTGCGGATGCGGCGGTTGGTGTTCAAGGGGTTCACGCCGAAACGTG
>NZ_JBEXME010000041.1:0-34101 GCF_040610355.1 Nocardia sp. NPDC004168
AGCGAGGCCGCCGACCACGCGACGCCTTGCGCGTGGTTACCGGCGCTCGCGGCCACGACGCCGCGCTCCCGAACCTCCTGCGGCAAATTCGCGATTCGGTTGTAGGCCCCGCGCGGCTTGAACGACCCGGTGCGCTGCAGGTTCTCGCATTTCAGCCACACTTCGGCGCCCACGCGCTCGGACAACACTCGCGAGGCCAGCAGCGGCGTGCGCCGGATCACCGGGTCCAGCAGCCGCGTGGCCGCCGCGATCCGCGGCATGTCGACGGTCTCCATAGCGCCATGCTGCCACTCGGGCAGGCGAGATCAGGCGGCTCTGGCGAGGTTGTGGGCCAGCGTCCCCAAGCGCGCCAGGCGCGCGTCGCCGAGCGGGGTGATCCGGCTGCCCAGGCGGTTGGTGACGAAGCCGAGCGACATCCCGGTCGCCGGGTCGGCGAAACCGCCGGAGCCGCCGAGGCCGAAATGGCCGAAAGCCGAGATGGGTTCGGCTTTGGACGGCTTCATCGGCACGCCGTGGTAACCCAGCGCCCAGGGAATACGGAAGGCCAGCACGTAGTCGGGGGTGAACACCTGCCGCCGGGTGATCTGCTCGATGGTGTCCGGGCGCAGCAGCTGATACCCGTCCAGTTGCCCGCCGTTGGCGAGCGCGCCGTACACGCGGGCCAGCGCGCGGGCGGAGAAGACGCCGTTGAGGCCGGGCATCACCGAGTCGTGCAGGCGCGGATCGGCCACCAGCTCGGCGAAACCCACGGGGGTGGTGTCGGCGGCGGCCGCGAAGCGGGTGCGGGCGAGCATCCGCGAGCCACGCTCCCAGCTCATGCCCGCGACCGTCAGGCGCGGGAAATTGGTGGCGATACGCCCGCGCTCGGCTGCCGGGACCCGGAACCACAGTTCCTCGGCCGCGAGCGGTAGCGCGATCTCGGTGCGCAGCGCGTCGGTGAATTCCGTTCCGGTCACCCGGCGCACCAGCTCCGCGGCGAGGTGTCCGTAGGTGATGCCGTGATAGCCGCTGGTCACCTTGTGCCGCGGATCGGGCGCGGCGGCCGCGAGCGCCGCGGTGACCGCGGCGTCGTCGAAGAATCGCTCGACCGGTCCGGGCAGCAGCCCACGCAGCCGGTGCAGCCCGGCCCGGTGGGTCAGCATCGCCCGCACGCTGATGCGCTCCTTGCCCGCCGCCGCGAACTCCGGCCAGTAGGTCGCGAGCGGCTCGTCGTAGTCGATCAGGCCGCGCTCGGCCAGGCGATGCACCAGCGTGCTGGCGATCCCTTTGCCGGTCGAGAACGCCATCGCGACGGTGTCGTGCGCCCACGGGACATCCGGATGCGCGTAACCGGCCCAGACGTCGACCACCGGCTCGCCGTGCAAGTAGACCGCCAGCGCTCCGCCGCCGTCGGACGGACGCCGGAACAGCCGGTCGAACTCCGCCACTAATCGCGCGAAGCGGCGATCTACGAATTGTCCTGCCGAAACTGTCATCGAAACCTGTGCCTGTCTTTCAGCGCCTGCGGCGTCGCGAACAATCCAATGCTAGGTGTCTCGTTTCGCTCGAGACCGGTGGCCGGGACCCGCACCCACCACGCGACCGGTCGGTACTGTGAGAAGACGTTTCCTGACCGTCACACGGGTGACCGGGAACGCAACACGCTGCCCCTAGCGTGTTGTCATGCCCCCGAGACGACGTTCGGCGCTGCTCGCGAGGTTGGTCGTCGACACACCCGGCCGCCCGCAGATCATCCTCGGCGAACTGCGCCGGGTGATCCTCGACGGGGCGGTGCCGCCCCGTACCGTCATCCCGCTGCGCGAGGTGGCGGAACTGTTCGGCGTGAGCCATATTCCGGTGCGCGAGGCGCTCAAGACGCTGATCGGGGAGGGGCTGGTCACCCACGAGCCGCACGCCGGATACACGGTGGCGCAACTGACCGCCGCCGAATTGCGCGAGATGTACATCGTGCGGCAGACCTTGGAGACGGCCTCGCTCGCCGCGGCCGCCATGAACCACTCCGCCGCCGACCGCGCCGAACTGCTGGATGTGAACGAGGCCATGGAACAGGCGATACGCGACGACGACCCGGCCGCCTACCACCGTGGGTCGCGCACCTTCCATGTGGCGCTGACCCGGCCGTCACGCATGTTCCGGCTGCTGCACATGCTCGAAGCGGCGTGGAACGTCACCGAGCCGGTGCAGTCGATGGTGCACATCGGCCGGGCCGACCGAGTGCGGCTGCACACCGACCACGCGTTGATGCTGGACGCGTTCCTGGCCCGGGATGTCGAGCGCCTGCTGCTCGTCGCCGAACATCACCATCGCAGGCTGGAGTCCGTGATCGCGACCTTGCCCACCGATACCGGTCTGCTCGCGCCGGAAGATATATCTGCCGCGCAATAGCCGGGCAATAACCGCGCAATGGACGGGCAATAGCCGATTCCTACCGTCGTTTCGATCACAGTTTCACCCTTCGGATGGGAAAACACCATGACCGAAACCATCGCCGCGGCACCCGCTCCCGAGCGGATCGCCCCCGCCGGCTACGACCCACGGCTCACCAACGACGATCTCGCGCCGCTGCGCAAGCAGAACTGGGGCTCTTACAACATCTTCGCGTTCTGGATGTCGGACGTGCACAGCGTCGGTGGCTATGTCACCGCGGGTAGCTTGTTCGCGCTCGGCTTGGCCAGCTGGCAGGTATTGGTGGCCCTGTTGATCGGGATCACCCTGGTGTATTTCTTCTGCAATCTGGTCGCCAAGCCGAGTCAGGTGACCGGCGTGCCGTACCCGGTCATCTGCCGCAGTGCGTTCGGCGTGCTCGGCGCCAATATCCCCGCGATCATCCGCGGGCTGATCGCGGTGGCCTGGTACGGCATTCAGACATTCCTCGCTTCGGCGGCACTGGATGTCGTACTGGTGAAGCTGTTTCCGTCCCTCGGGCCGTACGCGGTGGCAGGCGACTACGGATTCCTCGGTCTGTCGCTGCTCGGCTGGGGCAGCTACCTGACGCTGTGGGTGGTGCAGGCCTGCGTTTTCTGGCAGGGCATGGAGTCCATTCGCCGGTTCATCGACTTCTGTGGGCCCGCGGTGTACGTGGTGATGTTCCTGTTGTGCGGTTACCTGATCGCGAAGGCCGGCTGGGGCGCGATCGATCTGAACCTGGGCGCGGTGCGGTACACCGGATGGGATTCGGTGCCCGTGATGCTGGGCGCCATCGCGCTCGTGGTCTCCTACTTCTCCGGGCCGATGTTGAACTTCGGCGACTTCTCCCGGTACGGCAAGTCCTTCGCCGTGGTGCGCCGGGGCAACCTGCTCGGTCTCCCGCTGAACTTCCTGCTGTTCTCGTTGCTGGTGGTGATCACCGCCTCGCTGACGGTGCCGGTCTACGGCGAGCTGATCACCGACCCGGTCGCCACGGTGGCGCGCATCGACAGCACCTTCGCGATCGTGCTCGGCGCACTGACCTTCACTGTCGCCACCATCGGCATCAACATCGTCGCGAACTTCATCTCGCCCGCCTTCGACTTCTCGCACGTGAGTCCGCAGCGCGTCAGCTGGCGCGCGGGCGGCATGATCGCCGCGGTGGGCTCGGTGCTGATCACGCCGTGGAATCTCTACAACAACCCGGAGGTCATCCACTACACGCTGGAGGTGCTCGGCGCCTTCATCGGCCCGCTGTTCGGGGTGCTCATCGCCGATTACTACCTGGTACGCAAGCAACGCGTGGCGGTGGACGACCTGTTCACGATGTCCAGCAGCGGACGCTATTGGTATCGCGGCGGATACAACCCGGCCGCGGTGATCGCGACGGTCGTCGGCGCGCTGGCCGCGGTGATGCCGGTGCTGGCCAAGGATGTCACCGGTATGTACACCGCGGCACAGTACAGCTGGTTCATCGGTTGCGGCCTCGGCTTCGTGGCCTACTACGTCCTTGCCACACGCACCTGGCCGGCGATGCGGGAGAGCGCGGCCTGATGCATATCCGTGTGGTCAACCCCAATACCTCCCGGGCGATGACCGACACGATCGAGCGGTGTGCCAGGGCCGTCGCTGGTCCTGGCACCCTGCTCGACGCGGTGACCTCGGAGATGGGACCGGCCTCGATCGAAAGTCACTACGACGAAGCGCTCAGCGTTCCCGGCCTGCTCGCCGCGATCCGGCGCGGGGAGGCCGAGGGGGTCGACGGCTACGTGCTGGCCTGCTTCGGCGACCCCGGTCTCGACGCCGCGCGCGAGCTGGCCAGGGGACCGGTGATCGGGATCGCCGAGGCCGCTATGCGTACCGCCGCTCATCTCGGTCGCGGGTTCAGCGTGGTCACCACCCTGGGCCGGACCGTCGGCCGGGCGGCCGATCTGGCGGAGCGCTACGGGATGCGGCACTTCTGCCGCGGTATCCACGCCTGCGAGATTCCCGTGCTCGCCCTCGACACCGATCCGGACGCGCGCAAGATCGTCACCGAAGCGTGCCGGGAAGCGGTCGAGGCGGACCGGTCCGACGCGATCGTCCTCGGCTGCGCGGGGATGGCCGATCTGTCCGCGCACGTGCGCGCCGAGGTCGGCGTGCCGGTGGTGGACGGTGTGGCGGCGGCGACCCTGACCGTCCAATCGCTGCTCACGCTCGGTCTGCGCAAGTCCGGCCGGGGCGAATTCGCCGCGCCGCCGCCGAAGCCTTACACCGGCTCGCTGCGATCGTTCGGGGCCTGAGCGAGGCTCAGGCGGCTACCGCGATGGCGAGCTTGCGCAGTTCGGCGTCCGGGTCGGCCACGTCGACCACGAGCCGTGTGACGTCCGCGCCCGCCAAGTCGATACGGATGGCGTGTCCGTCGAATCGGGTGTCCCAGAATTCCTTGCGGCCCTTGCCGCGGAAGGTCCCCGCCGCGATCACGCCGGGGAAGAAAGTGCCGGGCGTGCGCACCCACGGCGGGCGGCGGTCGACCCCGGCCATGCCGAGCGCGGTGACGGCGGACAGGTCGAAACTCAGCTGGTCGCGCAGCGCCAGCAGCTGATGCGCACCGAGCACGTGCACCGTCACCGTCGTTCCGGTGACCTCGAATTCCACCATCACGCACCTCATTTCACCGAGAACTCGTACCTCTCAACGATGCAGAACGGTCCTGGTCACAGCCTGTGCCGTTCCTATGAGTTCTCTCAGTTTCACTCCATGTTGTTACATGGATATGCGCATCAATCGATGTCACGCACCGTGCCGAGTGTGTCGACCAGCGCGAATGTCGAGCTACAAACGGCTCGGGAGGGAAAGCCGTCGTGAATTCGCCGGCTGGATCGAGGCAGCCGCGCCGCCTGCGCAGTCGGCGAGATGTGGTCGGCTGCCTCGGACCAGGAGAAAACGATACGACGAATCAGTGCGCAGAGGTTCCTGTGACGTGCGCGTGTTCCGCGACGTCGAGGACACCGGCCAGCCATGGGGTGTAGGCGTCCGGGTTGTCGGCCAGCGCGTCGCGTAGCGCGTCCGGCTGAATCCACGCGAAGTCGGCGACCTCGGCCGGATCCGGTCGAGGGTTGCCGATGTCGAGGCGCCCGATCAGAACGTGATCCCACTCGGATTCGACGCGGCCGGTGCGCAGGTCCGCCGCGTGGTAGCGGTAGATCCCGGCCTCGGTGAGCGCGATCGTCAGGCCCATTTCCTCGGCCAGCCGCAGCCCCGCCGCGGCAGCGACCGGTTCGCCGGGTGCGGGGTGGCCACAGCAGGTATTGGCCCACAGTGACGGGAACCTGGTCTTGACCGCCGCACGCTGCTGCAAGAGCACCCGGCCCGCCGAGTCGAACAGCAAGACGGAGAACGCGCGGTGCAGTCGTCCCGGGGCCAGGTGTGCCTCGGCGACCGTGCACGCGCCGACCGCGCGGCCCGCGTCGTCGACGAGTTCGACGGGCAGGGCCTCGCGGTCGGTGTACGGCTGGGCGAGGGCGTCGGTCACCTGCCCACCTTATCGGCGGCGATGAGCAGGTAGTGGAAGCTCCCCTCCTGGTACGCGGTCAGGAACGGCTTCTCGACGCCGGTGGCGAGCTCGGAATGCGTGCGCAGCTCCCAGTACGGGATGGTCGCCGCGGTGAGTTCGGTCACGGAGATGGGCACCAGGTTGTTCGCGGCCAGGGCGCGGAAGTACTCGCCGCGCGGATGGATCATGCAGCCGTAGTGCGCGTCGATCCAGCTGACCGAGGACGCGCGACCGCCGGTCACGTCGTTGGAGCAGCCGGTGATGCACACGTAGCGTCCGCCCGGCTCCAGCAGGCGGGAGAACTCGCTGAACAAGTCGAAGAGGTCCACGTACATCGTGGTCTCGTTGGTCCAGATCCCGCGCATGGAACCGGTCTCGAAGCCGGTGTCGAGCATGTTGCGGAAGTGGAACCGCACCTTGTCCGCGACGCCGCGGTGAACAGCCTGGTCATTGGCGAAGCCGACCTGATATTCGGAGATGGTCACGCCGTCGACCTGGCAGCCGAAGCGCTGGTTGGCCATGAAGCTGGTGCCACCGCGCCCCGAGCCGCCGTCGAGCAGCCGGTCGCCGGGCCGGACGTCGCCGAGGTGGTCGAGCAGGAAGTCCGCCTGCGCGGTCTCCAGCCGGTGCAGTTCGGCGACGATGCGTTCCTCCCGGGTGTCCGCCGGGCCGGTCAGCACGGACAGGTCCGGCTCGCCGATGCCGTAGTGGTGGTGGTAGAGCCCGTCGACCTCACCGAGTTTGGTGTTGACCCGGTCGTCGTTCGGGTTGTTGTTCCAGTACGCGGCGACGGATTTCTGGTAGCTGGTACGCAGAACGGTCCCGGTCTCCGGGTTGAGCATGGTCATGCGCGATCATCCTCTCTCGGTGCGGTACTGCTTCGTTGCTCTCTTACAGGTGGCTCTGGTGCGGGTCGCGATAGCGCTTGCTGTCGGCGTGCCAGGCGCGGTTGCCTCCCATCCAGGCCCACAGGCCTGCGAGGAAACGGCGTAGTTCCGGCGAGCCGAGCGCGGCCAGGGGCGCCGCTTCCCGTTCGAACCGGTGCACGAGTTCGTCGTGCACCTCGGCGGTGCGCAGCACGGCCTCGCGGCGCGAGCAGCGCTCCTCGGCGGCCAGGACGGTCGGCAGGTTGAACTCCCTGCCGTTGGAGAGATCCTCGCGCGCCATCGAATACAGGTCGTTGACCATCTGGCTGGCCAGCGCGGCGGTGGTGACCACGCGGCGCACCGCGGGGTCGGTGTACTCGGCGGCCGGTAACTCGTAGCCGCCGACCACATCGGTCGGCGCCATGCACGGCAGGAAGCTGTGCGGTTGCCGATTGGCGAGGTACTCCCACACCGGCGGCATCCGCCCCGCCGAGCGCCAGCCCGCTTCCGCTCCGAGCGCGATGAACCAGCCCGCGATCTCGGTGCGCAGCCGGGCCAGTTGCGCAGGGCGTGCGTAGCGTGCGAGGTGCTCGAAGGACGTGCGAAACGCGCGCAGGATCGGATCGGCTTCGAGAGCGGCCTCGAGCTGGGCGACGTAACGCGCGGGAAGATGGACCGGGTCCATGGCGGCGGCCGCCAATTCGAGCCGGGGACCCAACTCCGCCTCGGCGCTGGACGGGGTGCCGTCCGGTGCCCGGTCGTCGGCATCCTCCTCGCAGTAGTAGTCGTCCACGGACCATTCCGAGACCGCGCATTTCGCCGCCGCCAGCAGCCGGTCGGCATCGTCGCAGTCCGGGTGGGCGAGCATGATCAGCCGGCCGAAATCGGCGTCGCGCAACTCCTGCAGCCGCCCCTCGTACAACCCGATGTCCCTGGCCCAGTCGACGATGCCGATGTTGACGGCCTCGGCGAGAGCCGGATCGTCACGCAGCGGCGGCGGGCAGTACAGCGGTGGAATCGGATCCTGCCGATCGCGGCACACCTCGGCGGTGCCGGATCCGGTCGGTGTGCGTGGCACCCGTGCGGGACCGCCCGCGGCATCCGACCCGATGCTCGGTTGCGTCCGCGTGCCCGTGCGAGGTGGCCCCGCGAGGCCGTGTAGCAGCGCCGACGGCGTGCCGAGCCCGGTGGGTCCGGTGGGAATGCGTGGCGCTGCGGGCAACGGAGTTCGTCCCGTCACCAGGGGCGGCCCCGGTGCGGTGGCGAGAACTGCGGCTGCCCCTTCGATGGCTGCTCCCGGTGTGCCGGCGCGGACAGCGGTAGGGGAAGTCGCCGCCACGGCGGGCGTCGTGGCAGCGTCCGCGCCGGTACGGGGAAGCAACAGCGCGGCGGCGCCCAGGCCGGACGGACCGAGCAGAGCGCACGGTATGACCCCCGCCTGTCCGGCCACCGACGAAATATTCGGCGAATCAGCCGCTTTCGTCGACAACAGGTCGGCCGGAGCGGTTGTCCGGGTATTGGTGAGTAGCGCGACGACGGTGGCGGCCACCTCATCGGTGGCGTGCGCCGCCGCGGCGCGGGAGAGCACCGACATGCCCATCACCCCGGTCAGTCGGCTTGCCGGGCGACCGAGACGTTGTCGAGCACGCCGAGCGCGTCGGGCACCAGCACGGCCGCCGAGTAATAGCAGCTGATCAGGTAGGAGATGATCGACTGGTCGTCGATGCCCTTGAAGCGCACGTTGAGGCTCGGCTCGTATTCGTCCGGAATCCCGGTCTGGTGCAGGCCGATCACGCCCTGGTCCTTCTCGCCGGTGCGCATGGCCAGGATCGAGGTGGTTTGGGTGTCGCTGATCGGGATCTTGCCGCACGGGAAGATCGGTACGCCTCGCCACGCCGGAACCCGGTGCCCGTCCACCTCGACCGGATCCGGGTAGAGCCCGCGCTTGGTGCATTCGCGTCCGAACGCGGCGATCGCCTTCGGATGGGCAAGAAATAGTTTCGTGCTGCGGCGCATGCTGAGCAGTTCGTCGAAGTCGTCCGGGGTGGGCGCGCCGGTCTCGGTGTAGATGCGCTGCTTGAGATCGCAGTTGTGCAGCAGCCCGAAGTCGGGGTTGTTGACCAGGTCGTATTCGCGGCGTTCGTAGAGCGCTTCGATGGTCAGGCGCAGCTGCTGCTCGACCTGATTCATCGGGTCGTTGAACAGGTCGGCGACTCGGGTATGCACTCGCAGCACGCTCTGCGCCAGGCTGAGTTCGTATTGGCGTGGGGCGGCGTCGTAATCGACGAACGTGCCTTCCAACAGCGGCTCGCCCGCGTGGCCGGAGGCGATCGCGATGTCCGCCTCGCCTTTGTTGTTCTGCGGATGGGTGGGTGCGGAAGCCACGCGAGAAAGTTGCTCGCGCAATGCCGAAGTTCTGTCGATGAACTCTGTGAGTGATCGTCGCGGAAGGACCAACATGGTTGTTCGCGTGACCGTCTTGATGGTGACCGGCCAGATCGCCGAAGGTTCGGTCAATATCGTGTCGCCGAAGAAGTCGCCGCCGCCGAGGATGCCGAGCTTCGTCTGCTCGCCGTACTCACCCGACCCGATTTTGCTCAATTTGCCGTGCACGATCAGCAGAATTTGATCCATCGGATTGCCGAATTCCGCCACCACAATGCCCGGTTCGAGATCGCGCTGTTCGAAACGGTCCGCGAGGGCGCGCAGCACGTCCTCGTCATCGAATCCGCGCAGCGCCGGAAGTTCTTGCAATTCCAGGGGAATGACGCGTGCGGTGGAGCCGTCGATGACGAATTCCACTTCGCCGTTGCCCACGGTGTGGGTGAGGCGGCGGTTCACTCGGTATACACCGCCGTTGACCTGCGTCCACGGCAGCGCGCGAGTGAGCCATCGCGAGCTGATGCCCTGCATCTGCGGTTCGGATTTGGTGGTGTGCGCGAGCAGGCCCGCGGTACTGGTGCTCAGGCTCCTGCGCACGTTGTTTTCCGTTTGGACTGGCATTTCAATGGTCATGCGTGGTCCTCACCTCGAGACGGCCACCGAGACGTGGTGACGGGTTGTGGAGCAGGGGATTCGAGATCGTCGATAGTTCAGAGTCGCCGGGTGTTCACATCAAACAGCAGCGGGCGTGCCCGCGGACAGCTCATCGATCGAATTTGCCTACGCGCCAGGGCGTTCCAGACGTGATCGATGGTAGACGCCGAAAGCGGCTGTGCACAGAAAAATTTCGAAGATCGTTCCGACGCCCGCCGGATGGTCACGACACGCGGTCGATTCCGGTAACGGCGGGTTGCGTCCGGAGGTTCGGTCCGAATTGCGTTCTGGTAGCGGCAGATCAGCTATGTGAGCGTTCGACTGCCTCGGCCACAAGCGGTGCCCGGCGCTCTCTCGATGTGGGCGAATCGGGCGGCCGGAGTGGCCATCGCGGCCATGCCGTGGCATCCACCGGTCGCGAGCGATGTCCCTACCCGCTGTGCTGCCGGACGTAAGCCATGTCCGAGCCGGGGCGTGGGTGCTGCCGGGATACGGGTCGACTAGGTGACCCCTCGATCGATGTGCGCCCGTATTCCGGCGCGGCGTGAAAACGGTGGCGGGCGCCCGGGCACACCGATGACGCTGACCTATCCGGGTTGCCGGTGGCCGGGGCTGCCGCGATGGAATGTTTCCGCGTCGATACGTGACCGTCAGGGAGCCGACTGCGGCAACCTGGCATGTGACGTGTCACAGCGGACACATAATGGACAAGTGGTGTGGGAAGCTCGTCTGAACACGTCGCCGTGTGTGATGCGGGTCACGTTCTAGGGTAGGGCCAGGAGCGATGGTGAAGTTGAATGCGAAGGTTGTGGTGGGCTCGGTACAGCGGTTGATGGCGACCGCGCAGAACGGCCTGGAGGTCATCCGCTTCGGCGGACTGACCCCTGACGTGGCGTCCTCGCCGTTCGAGGTCGTGGAACGCAGACGCATGTACCGGCTGCGGCATTACTTCCCCGACGACACGACGCCGGGGCGCCCGGTGGCCGTGCTGGTCCCGCCGCTCATGGTGAACGCCGACATCTGGGATGTGAACGCCGAAGAGGGCGCCGTCGGGATCCTGCACCGCGGCGGCATCGACTGCTGGGTGGTGGACTTCGGCTCGCCCGCCAGCGAGGAGGGCGGCTGGCAGCGCGATCTCGCCGACCACGTGCTGGCCGTCAACAGCGCGATCGACACCGTCAACGAGGCCACCGGCAGCGGCGTGCACCTGATGGGCTACTCGCAGGGCGGCATGTTCGCCTACCAGACCGCCGCCTACCGGTACGGCAAGGGCGTGGACAGCATCGTCACCTTCGGCAGCCCGGTCGACATCGTCGCGGGCATGCCGTTCGGGCTGCCCTACGGCATGGTCTCCGACGTCGCGGACTTCCTGGCCGATCATGTGGTCACCCGGTTGCCGATCACCGACTCCATGGTGCGCATCGGCTTCCAGTTGCTCGATCCGGTGAAGACGGCCAAGTCGAGGATCGACTTCCTGCTTCAGCTGCACGACCGCGAGGCGTTGTTGCCGAAGGAGCGCCAGCGCCGATTCCTCAACAGTGAAGGCTGGGTCGGTTACGCGGGCCCGGCCGCGGCGGATCTGCTCAAGCAATTCGTCGCGCACAACCGACTGATGCTCGGCGGTTTCGTGATTCGCGATCACCCGATCTCGCTGGCCGAACTGAAATGCCCGATCCTGGCGTTCGTCGGCGAGGTCGACGACATCGGACAGCCCGCCGCGGTGCGCGGCATCGTGCGGGCCGCGCCGAACGCGGAGGTCTACGAGGCGACATTGGTCGCGGGCCACTTCGGCCTGGTGGCCGGAAGCATGGCCAGCAAACACACCTGGCCGCTGGTGCGGCAGTGGGTGGAATGGATGAACGGCGACAAGCCGCTGCCCCCTGAGATCGTGCCGATGACCGAGCACGTGCCCAGTAATCGCCCCCGCTCGGCGGCCACCCGGGTGGTGCACACCGCCGCGACGCTGGCCGAGGCGGGCACCGGCGTCGGCAAGGCCCTCGAAGGCATCGCGAGCAACACGGTGCGCGGATCGATCGAACTGGCGGGAGAGGCCGCGCGGGCTCTGCCCAGGCTGACCCGCCTCGGCATGATCCAGCCGCACACCCGCATATCGCTCGGCCGTTTGCTGACCGAGCAGACGCGCCGCGCGCCGCAGCGGGACCTTTTCCTGTTCGACGACCGCGTGCACACCAACGCGGCGGTCAACGAGCGCATCGACAACGTGGTGCGCGGCCTGATCTCGGTGGGCGTGCGCCCGGCCATGCGGGTCGGCGTGGTGATGGAGACCCGGCCCAGCGCGCTGGCCTCGGTCGCGGCGCTGTCGCGGCTGGGCGCGGTGGCGGTGCTGCTCGCCCCGCACAGCGACCTGCGCCGCGCGATCGAGCTCACCGGCGTCGAGACGCTGATCTCCGATCCGGAGAACCTGCGGCAGGCCGCCGCGACCGACGCCAGGGTGCTGGTGCTCGGCGGTGGTAGCACGCGCGAGCTGGCGCTGCCCACGACCGACCGCCTGATCGACCTCGAGCAGATCGACCCGGCGCGGGTGCGGGTGCCCGCCTGGTACCGGCCGGACCCCGGTCTGGCGCGCGAGCTGGCGTTCGTGCTCGTCACCGGCACCGGTGACCGGCTGGAGACGAAGTACATCACCAACCACCGCTGGGCGCTGTCGGCGTTCGGCACCGCGACCACGGCCGATCTCAATCGCAGGGACACGGTGTACTGCCTTGCGCCGCTGCATCATTCGTCCGGGCTGCTGGTCAGTCTCGGCGGGGCGATCGCGGGTGGCAGCCGGGTCTCGCTGGCCCGGTCGCTCGACCCGGCGCGCTTCGCCGAGGAGGTGCACCGCTACGGCGTCACCGTGGTGACCTACACCTGGACCATGCTGCGCGACATCCTCGACGCGGAGGTGTTCCCGGACGGCCACAGCCACCCGATCCGTTTGTTCATCGGCTCCGGAATGCCCGCCGGACTGTGGCGGCGCACCGTGGAGCAATTCGAGCCCGCCCGCGTGCTCGAGTACTACGCCTCGATCGAGGGTGACGTGGTGCTGGCCAACGTGGCCGGGGTGAAACGCGGATGCAAGGGGAGGCCGGTTCCCGGCACCGCGAAGGTGGAACTGGTCGCCTACGACCCGCTCACCGAACGCATCCTGGTCGACGGATCCGGCTACGCCCGCCGTTGCGCGGACAACGAGGTGGGTCTGCTGATCGGCAAGGCGTCCGACGGCGTCGACATCTCCGCGGGCGGCCTGCGCGGGGTCTTCACGGCGGGCGACTCCTGGATGCCGACGGAGAATCTGTTCCGCCGCGACAGCGACGGCGACTACTGGCTGATGGACCGCACGGACACGGTGATCCACACCCGGCGCGGGCCGGTCTTCGGTCAGCCGATCGTCGACGTGCTCAACGACATCACCGCTGTGGACATGGAAGTCACCTACGGACTGAACGTCGACGACCATTGCATCGCGGTGGCCGCGGTGAGCGTGCGCGAAGGTCTCCGCCTGGACCCGAAGGATGTCACCGAGGCGTTGCGGGTGCTGGACCCGGACCAGCGGCCCGACCTGGTGTACGTGGTGGACGACATCCCGCGCAGCCCGTCGTTCCGTCCGTCCGCCCGCGCCGTGCAGGCGGCGGGCAGGCCGGAGCCGGGGCCGGATACCTGGTGGTACAACCGGGCATCGGACGCCTACGAGATCCTCACCGACGACCAAGCGCGCGCGCTGCTCGGTGGCTGACGCGATACATGTTGCCGAAGAGCCGGATTCATCGACCGATGGCATAGTGAGTGCCTGTGGGAACGAGCCTCATTTACCGCAACGGGACTGTCTACGAGGTCCTGATGCGCGGGTTGTACGGCAAGCACTACACGGCTCGGTATCGCGCTATCGCGGAACTCGTCCCGGAAGGGGCGAGCGTGGTCGATCTGTGCTGCGGACCCGCGACGCTCTACACCCGCTACTTGCGCCACAAGTCGGTCGACTACACCGGGCTCGATCTGAACGAGCGCTTCGTCGCGCGCGTGAACGAAGCGGGCGGGCGGGGCAAGGTGTGGAATTTGCATTCCGGCGACGCGCTGCCCACGGCCGATTACGTCATCATGCAGGCCAGCCTCTACCACTTCCTGCCCGAGCCGCGCCCGCTGCTCGATCGGATGCTCGCTGCGGCCACCGACCGGGTGATCGTCGCCGAACCGGTCCGCAACCTGGCCACCAGCGACAATCCGGTCCTCGCCACGATCGGCAAGCGGTTCACCGACGCGGGCGACGGCGAGCAGGCGCACCGCTTCACCGAGCGGACGCTGGACGAGTTCTTCACGGCGTACGGCCCGCGGGTGGCGCGGCAGTCCCTCATCGCGGGCGGGCGGGAGAAGCTCTACATACTCACCGCGTGAACCGGCGTCCGGGCCGGTTCACACGGTGAACGCGGTGACCGCGTCCACGACGCGGGCCACCTGCGCGTCGGTGAGATCCGGCCAGAGCGGCAGACGCACGACGGTTCCGGAGAACTCCGCGCTGCGGGCGCAGGCCCGCGGCGTGCGGCCGAGCTTGAACCCGGCCGGGCTGGAATCCAATGGGATGTAGTGGAACGGTGCGGAGATACCCCGCGCCGCGAGGTGCGCGATCAGGTCGTCGCGGCGGCGCTCGTTCGGGGTCCGCAGGTAGTACAGATGCGCGGTGTGCCCGCGATCGGCGGGCACGGACATCAGACGGACGTCGTTGCGCTCGGCCCAATCCGGCAGGGCGGCGGCGTAGGCGTCCCACACCCGGTGGCGTCCGGCCTGGATGGTGTCGAACTCGTCCAACTGCGCGTCGAGCACGGCCGCGTTCAGCTCGCTGGGCAAGTAGCTGGAGCCGATGTCCTGCCAGGAGTACTTGTCCACCGCGCCGCGCAGGAACCGGGCCCGGTCGGTGCCCTTCTCCCGGATGATCTCGGCACGCGCCATCAGGATCTCGTCGGTGAGCAGCAGCGCGCCGCCCTCACCGCAGTGCACGTTCTTGGTGTCGTGGAAGCTCAGCGTGCCCATCGTGCCGATGGTGCCGAGCTTCCGGTCACGCCAGGTGCCGCCCAGTCCGTGCGCGTTGTCCTCCACGACGGCGAAGCCGTGCGCGTTCGCCAGGTCGAGCAGTCCGGCCATGTCGGCGGCGACGCCACCGTAGTGGATGACCACCACGGCCTTCGTCCGCTCGGTGACCACGGCCGCCACCGACTCAGGGTCCAGGTTCCCGGTGGCCGGATCGATGTCGGCGAAGACGCACGTGGCGCCACGCAGCGCCATCGAGGTGGCGGTGGAGGTGAAGGCGAAGCTGGGCACGATCACTTCGTCGTCGGGCCCCAACTCCAGCAGCAGGCCCGCCATTTCCAGCGCGGAAGTGCAGGAGGTGGTGAGCAGGGCGTGTGGAGCGCCCGTGATCGCCTTCAGCTTCGCGGTGGCCGACGCGGTGAACTGTCCGTCGCCGTGGCTGTGGTCGGAGGCCAGCACGGCCTCCAGATTCGCTAATTCCCGGCGCGCCCGGTACGGACGGCTGAAGATGACGCGGTCAGTGCTCAACCCGGTCGGTCCCCCTGCTGGCGGTGGTCGCGGTCATTTCCGAAGTGTCCGCCGGACGCGGTGTCGGCGTCTCGACGGTCAGATAGAGCGGTTTGCCCACCAGGATGTGCAGCGCCACGCCCAGGTACTCGGCGATGAGTCCGAGTGAGAACAGGATGGCGCCGGAGCACAGCAGCAGCACCACGATGGTGGATGCCCAGCCTTCCGGCGCCCAGCCGTCGGTGGTCAGCGCTTCGATCACGACGACCGCGGCCATCACGCCGCCGGCCAGCGCCAGGGTGACGCCGAGCAGGCTGACCAGCCGCAACCCGCGGGTCCCGCTGCACAGCACCATCTTCCAGAACAGCGAGAACAGGCGGCGGTAGTTGTAGCCGGACTCCTCCCTGCCCTCGGCGCGCAGCACCACCGGCGCCTGCGCGACGGCGCCGACCACCCAGGTCAGCGCGACGTCCAGGTAGACGCCGTTGGACGCGACCTCGGCCAGTTGCCTGCCGATGTCCCCGCGGATCAGCCGGTAGCTCTCGAACCGGGTGGAATCCGGGAACGCGAACAGCGTCGCGAGCACCAGCTTGGCTCCGCGCGAGGTCAGATTGCGCAGGAAGCCGTGCGGCCTGGTGTTGCTCGGCTTGGAGTAGACCAGATCGGCGCGCTGCGCCAGCGCCGTGTCCAGGAACGTGCTGATGAAGCGGGGATCGTGCTGGCCGTCCTCGTCCATGGTGACGATCCAGTCACCGGCCGCGGCCGACATCCCGGCGATCGTCGCGGCGTCCTGGCCGAAGTTGCGGCTGAGCCAGACGGTGCGCACGGTCGGATAGGTCCGTTGCAGTTCTTGCAGCACCACGTCGGAACGGTCCGGGCCGTGGTCGTGCACCAGGATGATCTCGGAGACGACGAACGGGGTACCGCCGGGAGTCTCGGTGGTGCGCGTGAGATCGTGCAGTTCGGCGACCAGACCGGCGATCGTGTCCTCGCCCCGGTACACCGGCACGACCACCGACACCGTGTGCGGCCGGTCCACGCCGGGCCGTGCCGGGTCACCGTTCGTCGCGGGGGCGCCGGAACGGAGTGTGCGGGCAGGTGGGATCGGCATCAGCTGGATCGACTTTCGATGACGGTGCGTGCCGGTACTCGTGGCAGAACTGCGGAGCCCGAACCGGTGTGGACTCTAGCACGGTGCGCCGGGTGGCCAGCGGAGCAGCTGATCATGCCCTCATCTTGGTGGCGTCCGCGACCGATGCCAAGCCGGGAGCCGCCCTGTAGGGTTTGGAACTCGTGACGGACAGTGCAGTGCTCGACTCGCCGCCGGACGCGTATTCGCGGCGAGATGTCTACCGGTGGGGGGTCATCACCGCGCTCGGAGTGGTCGCGGGTTACCTCGCTGTCCTGCTCGCCAACGCCCGGCATTTCTTCACCGACGACACCGAGTCCCAGTACACCTCGTTGTGGGTCGGCCTCGGCCGTGCGCTGCGCGCAGGCGATTTTCCGGTCATGGTGCCCGAGCACTGGATGGCGGGCAACAACACCATGGACGACGCGGGCCTGTTCAACCCGCCGCAACTGCTGATCGATCTGATCGCGCCCTCGGTGGACAACGTCGCGCTGTACGCCACCGTCGTGAAGCTGATCTTCTCGATCATCGCCGCGCTCGGCGTGTACCGCGTCTGCCTCGTCTACGGCGGGCGGCCCGCCTGGTCGGCGGTGGCGGGTATCGCGCTGCCGCTGTCGGGCTTCTTCCTGTTCTTCGACGAAGCCAGCTGGATGACCGCGCTCACCGGCACAGCGTGGATGGTGCACGCCTGGGCGGCCTCGGTCCGCTACACGCGCGGTCGAGGCGGGCCCGTTCCGGTTTTCGTCTACCTGTACCTGACCATCTCGACGCAGTACATCTTCCCCGCGGTCGAAGCGGTGCTGATGCTGCTGGCCGTGGCCGTGGGCGAGCTCGTGTACCAGCGCAAGTGGCAGCCGGTGCTGCGGCTGACGCTGGCGGCGGGCTGCGCCGGGCTCGCGGGCCTGCTGACCTTCCTGCCGAGCATGCTGTCGGCCAAGGTGACCTGGCGCGGCACCGCGCAGATCAACAACGACCAGTTCCTGACGGTGCCGTGGTCGGAGTCGCTGAACGCCAGCCTGCCCAGTTCGATGCCCGCCTTCACGTCGTGGTGGGGTTACGTGCAGCCGCTGCCGGTCACCTACATCGCCTGGTTCCTGGTCCCCGCCCTGGCGTTCGTCGACTGGCGGCGAGCCAAGGAGGCGTGGCGGGAGCTCAGCGCGATCGCGATCTTCGCGATCATGATGCTGATGTGGACGGCGGGCCCCGGTTCCGTCGGGCCGCTGCGCTGGCCCGCACGCGTGCTGCCGATGCTGGCCATCGGGCTGCTGGTCCTGGTGTGCGTGCTGCTGGGGCGTTTCGGGACGTTCCGCGATCCGAAGAACCGCGGCATCGCGGCGGGCGTGCTGATCCTGCTGCTGTGGGTGCGCTCCTTCTCCGCCGACCCGCACGACGCCATCTGGCACGTCATCGCGGCCTTGGCGCTGGCGGCGCTGGTGGCGGCGGTGGTGTGGCTCGGGCGCGCCAAGGGCACCGCGGCGGCGTGCGCCCTGACCATCGTCGCGATGTTCCCGATCGCCTATTTCCAGGTCGATGCCGCGCAACCCACGCCGATGTCGTGGAATCTGCCGACGAAGCGCTCGGAGGCGATGGCCGCGTTCCCGGACTTCGCGGGCAACACCATCCAGCTGGGCGACCGCGGACTGCTGCAGCCGCAGGACAAGAGCATCGAGGCGGCCTACGGCTCGCTCGTCTTCGGTAACTACGCCCGCGGACTCGAGCTGAACTACGTCAACGGGTACACCCCCAGCGGCCATTTCTACTTCGGTGAGCTGCTGTGCATGCGCTGGGACGGCAGTGTCTGCCCGGACGCCTACCGGCGCATGTTCGCGCCGGAGCCGACCACCGGGCGGCCGTTGGTCGATCTGATGAACCTGGACCGCGTGGTGGTGCAGCGGGCGCTGTTCCCGGACGCGCCCGGCCAGCCCGCACCCGAGGGCTGGACGTGGGTCGAGTATCCCGGGCACGAGCGCTACATCGCGGTGCTGGAACGCGTCGGCGGACCGATCTCGACGACGAACGGCCGCGTGACGGCGACCCAGAAAGCGACAGCGACATCGATCTCCGAGACCGATACCACCAGCCGGGTGCGCGTGTCCTCGGCCGAAGGCGGCCGGGTCGTGTTCGCTCGGCTGGGCTGGCCGGGGTACCGAGTCACGTTGAACGGCAAGTCGCTTCCGATCACGACGGTCGCCAAGTCCTTCATCGCCGTCGATGTTCCCGCGGGCACCCAGGACGCCGAACTGGTGCTGACCTGGCGTCCGCCCGGCTGGAAGATCGGCATCGCCGCCGTGGTGGCGGGTGTGCTCGGCATCGGCGTCCTGCAGTGGCTGTACGTACGGTCCCGGCGCCGCGAGGAGCCGGAGGAGAGCGCCGCCGCCGAGCCCGCCGAACCGGATCGCCAGTTGGCGGACGTCGTTTCGTGACGACGAACCCGCCTCCGGTCGCCGTGGGCGCCGACGCGGTGGGCGACGGGCCCGCGGCCGGACTCCTGGTGCGGGTGGTCCGGCGGCAGGAGGTCGCCTTCGCGCTGGTCGGCGCGTGCAACACCCTGCTCGGGATCGCGCTGACCGTGGTGTGGCTGGCGGTGCTGGGTGACGCGTGGCCGCCCGCCGTGGCGGTCGTGCTGGCCTACGCCGTCGGCATCGTCGTCGCTTTCGTCCTGCACCGGACGCTCGTGTTCCGGGTGCGCGGCCGAGTGCTGCGCGACTTCGCGGGCTTCGTCGTGGTGAATTCCGGTGGGCTGCTGATGAACACGGTGCTGCTGTCGCTGGCGGTCTCGGTGCTGCACCTGCCGCGGATTCCGTCGGCCGTCGTGGTGATGGGCCTGGTCGCCGTCGTCAGTTTCTTCGGCCATCGCTACATTTCGTTCCGCCGCAAGCCGGAGGCGCGGACCGAGAACGCGACCGGATGACGCGTCACCGAATGGCATCCCGGTACTGGCTTGCCGGAGCGGCACCGCGGTGACGGTAGGGTCTGGAACTCGTGGCCGAACGTAGCACCTTTCCTTCGCGCGAAGTCTGCACATGGGGCGTCATCACGGCGCTCGGGGTCATCGCGGGATACGGTGCGGTGCTACTCGCCAACGTCCGGCATTTCTATACCGACGACACCGAATCGCAGTACGCGCCGCTGTGGGTGATGCTCGGCCGGTACCTGCGCGAGGGACGATTGCCCGGCATGATCCCCGAGCACTGGATGGCGGGCAACTACACCATCGAAGAGGCCGGGCTGCTCAATCCGCCGCAACTGCTGATCGATCTGATCGCGCCCTCGGTCGACAACCTCGCGCTGTACGCCACCGTGGTGAAACTGATCTTCGCGATCATCCTGGCGCTCGGGGTGTACCGGATCTGCCTGGCCTACGGAGCGAAGGCGCCGTGGGCGGCGGTCGCGGGGGCCGCCATTCCGTTCACCGGATGGCTGCTGTTCTTCGACGAGTCCAGCTGGATGACCGCGTTCACCGGCACCGCCTGGATGGCTCACGCCTGGGCCTCCGGCGTGCGCTACGCCCGCGGGCGCAGCGGGCCGATTCCCACCTTCGTCTTCTTGTATCTGGCCATCTCGGTGCAGTACATCTTCCCGGCGGTCGAGGCCGGGCTGATGGTGGTCGCGGTCGCGATCGGCGAACTCGTGTACCAGAAGGCGTGGCGTCCGTCGGTGCGTCTGCTCACCGTCGCCGCCGGTGCGGCGCTGGCCGGACTGGCCACCTACCTGCCGAGCATGCTGTCGGCGAAGGTGACCTGGCGCGGCACCGCGCAGATCAACAACGACCAGTTCCTCACGGTGCCGTGGTCGGAGTCGCTGAACGCCAGCCTGCCCAGCACGCTGCCCGCGTTCAGTTCCTGGTGGGGCTACGTGCAGCCGATGCCGGTGGTCTACATCGCGTGGTTCCTGATTCCCGCCCTGGCGTTCGTCGACTGGCGCAAGGCGCTCGGCGCGGCGCGTGAGCTCGTCGCGCCCGGGCTGTTCGCGGTGATGGCGCTGATGTGGACGGCCGGTCCCGGCGCGGTCGGACCGTTGCGCTGGCCCGCGCGGGTGTTGCCGATGATCGCGCTCGGCCTGCTGGTGCTGGTGTGCGTGCTGCTCGGCCGTTTCGCGACCGTGCGGGACTGGCGGCGGCGTGGCACAGCGGCCGCGGTGCTGATCGGCCTGCTGTGGGTGCGCACTTTCTCGGCCGCGCCCCACGAGGTGATCCGGCACGTCGTCGCGGCGCTCGGGGTGGCCGCGCTCGGCGCCGTCGCGGTATGGCTCGGGCGCAGCCGGGGCGTGGCCGCGGCGTGCGCGCTGATCGTCGTTTCGGTCTTCCCCATCGCGTACCTCCAGGTGCGGGACGCGCAACCGACGCCGATGGGCTGGAATCTGCCGGAGAACCGCTCGGAGATGAAAGCCGCGTTCCCCGACTTCCCCGGCACCACATTGCAACTCGGCGACCGCATGCTCATCCCGCCGCAGGAACGGAATCTGCCCGGCGCGTACGGATCGCTGGTATTCGGCAACTACGCCAAAGACCTCGAGCTGACCTACGTCAGCGGATACACCCCCAACGGGCACTACTGGTTCGGCGAGACGTTGTGCATGCGCTGGGACACCAGCGTCTGTCCCGATGCCTACCGGCGCGCGTTCGCGACCGAGCCGACCACCGGCCGGACCATCGTCGACCTGATGAAAGTCGACCGGGTGGTACTGCATCGCGCTCTGTACCCGGACGCGCGCGACCAGCCCGCGCCGCCCGGCTGGCGCTGGGTCGACTACCCCGGGCACGAGAAGTACATCTCGGTGCTGGAGCGCACCGACGGCTCGATCTCGGCGCGGGACGGCCGGATCGCCGCCACCCAGGGCGTGACTGCCACCTCGGTCGGGGAGTCGGACACGACCAGCCGGGTGCGGGTGAGTTCCACGGAGGGCGGCCGAATCGTCTTCGCGCGGCTCGGCTGGCCCGGTTACCGCGTGACGCTCGACGGTCGCGAGACACCCTCCACGTTGGTGGCGAAAACCTTTGTCGCCGTGGATCTTCCGGCTGGCAGCTCCGGTGACCTGGTGGTGTCGTGGCAGCCGCCGGGGTGGCGGATCGGCGTCGCCGCGGCACTGCTCGGCCTGCTCATCGTCGGCCTGTCGCAGTGGGCGTATCTGCGCGGCAGGCGGCGGCTCGACGAAGGTTCCGGTGCCGAGCCGTCCCCGCTCGACGCGGCCGTGACGCCGGAAACCCACCTGGCCGACGCCGCCCGATGAGCGCGGATGCGGCGGACGACGTCGGCGCGCCTGCATCGGACGCGCGGCGCTTCGATGCCGCGGGTGTCACGGCCGAGACGGGTTCCGGAGCCAAGAGCGCGGACCCGGGTCCGCTGCTGCGCCTGGTGCGTCGGCAAGAGATCGCGTTCGCCATCGTCGGCATGGTGAACACGGGCCTCGGCATGGCCCTGACGGTGCTGTGGCTGGCGGTACTCGGCGACCGGGCGCCCGCCGCGCTCGCGCCCGCCCTGGCCTACTCGATCAGCGTGTTCGTGGCGTTCGTCCTGCACCGGACCCTGGTGTTCCGGGTGCGCGGGCGCACGGTGCGGGATTTCGTCGCGTTCGTCGCGGTGAACTCCGGCGGACTGGTGCTGAACATGGTGCTGCTCCAATTGGGCGTCTCGGTGCTGCACCTGCCGAGCATTCCGTCGGCGATCGCGGTGATGGCGCTGGTGGCGGGCGCCAGCTTCTTCGGTCATCGCCACATCTCGTTCCGCCGGACGCCCGCCCCCGATGCGGACGGTTCTCGTTCCGGCCCGGCCGGAAGGTAGGTTCCTGATATGCCTGAGCACACCACCCTGGACGCCACACTGCTGAGCCTGCTGGCCTGCCCGCAGGACAAGGGCCCGCTGCGGCTGGTCCGCGCCGCCGACGACAGCGCGTTGCTCTACAACCCGCGCCTGCGGCGGGCATACCCGATCGAGAACGGCATCCCGGTGCTGCTCGTCGACGAAGCCAGGGACGTCACCGACGCCGAGCACGAAGCGTTCACCGCTCAGGGCGACGCCTGACCCTCCGCGCGGCCGTCCCCTTTCTCTCACGACTCGCCCACTGCGCGGCAACGGATGCGTCACGGTCGTTTTGCGTCCATTGACCGTTCGAAGCCGGCTCCGCCATGATCATTTGCACTTCGAGACGGTCATCTCGCTCCAGCACAGGGGCGTTGCGACCGACCTGATCAGCGCACAGGTGGCGTATGAGAGAGAGGTCGGGAACGTCATGAGCGATTCGCGTTTACGTAATTGGACGGCTCGATGCGCGATGGCCTGCGCAGTCGCGGCGGCGGGATTCGCCATGGCGACGCCCGCGCAGGCCGAGCCACTGTGGCCGGGTGGCCCGGACATCCCCGGTTTGCCCGCGCTCATTCCACCTCCGCCGCCCCCTCCGGCCGTGGCGCCGTGTTCCACCGCGGCCCGTGCGTGCATGCGGCTGTCCACCAATGAGGCGTGGCTGATGGACGACGGCAAGGTGGTCTACGGCCCGACGCCGATTTCGCACGGCATGCCGGGATACGAGACGCCGCCCGGCGTCTTCCACGTCTCGTTCAAGAAGGAGTTCCACTGGAGCACCATGCACAACGCTCCGATGGAATACGCGACCTTCTTCAACGGCGACATCGCCTTCCATGTCGGTCCGATCGAGAAGAAGTCGCACGGCTGCGTCCGGATGACCTACGAGGGTGCCAAGGCGTTCTACGAGTACCTGTGGCCCGGTGACGTCGTCGAAGTCGTGGAGTGACGGCCCCGGCGTCCCCTCGTCGCGGTCACCGGGACACCGGTTCCTGGCCGATGTCACCGGTCAGATAGCGCTGCAGCGTCGGGCCCACGGCGGCGACCAGGTCGGCGGCGGACATCGAGGCCAGCGGTTCCACTCCGATGACCTTGCGGCCGACCAGCACGCCGATCATCTGCGAGGCGACCAGGCTGATCCGGGCGCGGCCGTCGTCCTGCGGGGTGGCGATCCGCCTGCGGACGCGTTCCAGCACGACCTCCAAGAGGAACGCCCTGGCCAGGGACGGATCGTGACTGCCGGCCAGGACACTGCGCACCATCGCGACCACGCCGGGACCCGCGGGCGAATCCCACACGGCGACCACCGTGCGAAGAATGGTCTCGCCCAACCGGTCCAGCGGTGCGGCCTCGATGACGCGCAAGGTCGCCTCGGGATCCACCGGCAACTCCACCACCGCGGCGAAGAGCTGTTGCTTGGTGCCGAAGTAGTGATGCACCAGAGCGGGATCGACCCCGGCGTCGGTGGCGACCGCGCGCACGGAGGTCTTGTCGAAGCCGATATCCGCGAACCGGGCGCGGGCGGCCGCGAGGATGGCCTCGCGGGCGCCCGATTGCCCGGGTCGGCGGCCGGTGCGAGCGGGACGCTCGGCGCCGTTGCCTGCCGTCACGCGGTCCGCCGTCGTAGCGTGGCCGCGCCGAGGCACAGGGCGACGATCGCGAACCCGGCGACGATGGCCAGATCGCGCCACATCTGGCCGGTGACCTCCGGATGCGTCGACACCTGTTGCAGCGCGTCGACCGCGTAGCTCAACGGCATCACGTTGCTGATCACCTCCAGCCAATCGGGCAGCTGGCCGCGGGGAACGAGCAAGCCGCACAAGAAGATCTGCGGGGCGACCACGACCGGCATGAACTGTACGGCCTGGAATTCGGTGCGGGCGAACGCGCTCGCCAGCAGACCCAGCGCCACCCCGCACACCGCGTCGATGACGGCGATCAGCACCACCCACGCGGGGCTGCCCGCCGAGCCCAGTCCGAGCAAACCGAACGAGACCAAGCAGGCGACGATCGCCTGCGCGGCGGCGGCCAGCGAGAACGCGGTGCCGTATCCGGCGAGCAGGTCGAGTTTCGTCAGCGGCGTCGACAGCAGTCGCTCCAACGTGCCCGAGGTGCGTTCCCGCTGCATGGCGATCGCGGTGATCAGGAACATCACGATGAACGGCAGGATGCCGAGCATGCTGATGCCGACCCGGTCGAACAGGGGCACCGGGTTCAGCGGGTTGGTCGGAGTGTCCTTGTAGATGAAATACAGCAGCGCCATCAGCAGGGCGGGGACCACCAGGATCATGGCGACGGTGCGGTGGTCGTTGCGCAGTTGCCGCAGGATGCGGCCGGTGGTCGCGGCGTAGGGGCGCAGCGTCGGCGTCCGCTTCGGCGCGGCTTCCGAGATGGCGGTCATGCGTTCTGTCCCATCGTGATAAGGGTGAGGAAGGCGGTTTCCAAGTTCTGCTCGCCGGTCTGCGCGCGCAGTTCGTCGGGGCTGAGCTGGGCCAGCAACTGACCGTCGCGCATCAGCAGCAGCCGGTCGCAGTGCTCGGCCTCGTCCATGACATGGCTGGAGACCAGCAGTGTCGTCCCGTTCGCGGCCAGTTCGTGGAACTGCTTCCACAACTCGACGCGCAGCACGGGATCCAGGCCGACGGTCGGTTCGTCCAACACCAGCAGTTCGGGCTGGGCGACCAGCGCGCACGCGAGCGACGCCCGCGTCAGCTGGCCGCCCGAGAGTTCGTCGCCGCGTTGCTGGGCGTGATCGGCCAGGCCCACCGCCGTGATCGCGTCGTCCACGTCGGCGCGATCGCGGCCGTAGAGCGCGGCGAAGTACGCGACGTTCTCCCGGACGCTGATGTCGTTGTAGATGCTGGGCGCCTGCGTGACATACCCGATCAGATGGCGAAGCGTCGTGGAGCCCGCCGGGTGGCCGAGCGCGGTGACCTCACCCGATTCGATGACCTGGGTGCCGACGATGCTGCGCATCAGCGTCGTCTTGCCACATCCGGACGGACCGAGCAGCCCGGTGATCGAGCCGCGCGGGATGGCCAGCGAGACGTCGTGCAGGACTTCACGGCCGCCGCGGTGGACCCGCAGATCTCGTACCTCGACGGCGGGGGAGGGGCTGGCTTGCGACACGGTCGCCTCAATTCATCGAGTGTTGAATTCACTGTACGATGAATTTAGCGCGCTCGCGCTCGACCGGCAAGAGTGCTTTTCCCGGAATCAGTGGCCGTGCCGCACCGGCGGTGTTCCCGCCGCCTGGCCCGGGTTCACGACCACGAACTGGCCCATCATTCCGAGGTCCTCGTGCCAGAGGAGATGGCAGTGATACATGTACGGCGCGTCCGGATCGGCCGGGCCGTCGAAGCGCATCGCCAGCCGGACCGTGCTGTTCGGCGGCAGGAAGACGGTGTCCTTCGGGCCGGTCAGTGCCGGGGGCGGCGGCTCGTCGTCCACCGCGAGCACGCGGAATCGCACGTCGTGGATGTGGAAGTTGTGCGGCATGCCGTCGTTGTTGCGCACCACCCAGGTCTCCGCCGTGCCGCGCGTGACCGCGAAATCGATGCGGTCCATGGCCATCGGCCTGCCGTTGATCCCGGCCAGGTTCAGGTCGAAATGCCGTTCCAGCACCGAATCACCGCCGTCCGGGGTGGTCGGAGACGCCAGGACCGCGGGGAGTTCCGGCGCGGGCCGCAACGTGCTTGCCGCGCGTAGTTCGAGGATGTCGAAAGTGTCGTCGCCGCCGGAGAACCGCTGAGTCCAGAAATCCAGCCCGGCGTCGAGTTCGCCGCCGCGCAGCACGGTGCGCTCGCCCGGCCGCATCCGGACCACGATCTCCGCCCGCTCGCCCGGTGACAGCCGAAGCCGGTCCACGGTGCTCGGTCTTTCGATCAGCCCGCTGTCGGTCGCGACGAGCGAGAACGGCCGCCCGTCGGCGAAGACGAAGGTGTAGATCCGCGCGGTCGAGGCGTTGAGCAGACGCAACCGGACGAGTTCGTCACCGACGTCGCGGTACGGCGCGAGCGTGCCGTTGACCATCGTCCGATCGCCGAGAAACCCGACGTCGCGGAACATCGCATGCGCGGAGTCGAACGCCGCGCCGTCGAACCGCACGTCCTGGACGATCAACGGCAGATCGTTCACCCCGTAGTCGGAGGGGAGGGGCAAGGCGGTGGACACCTCGTCGTCGAGCAGGAACATACCCGCCAGTCCGCGGCGCACGTGCTTTTCGGTCGCACCGTGCGGATGGGGGTGATACCAGAGCGTCGCGGCCGGTTGATCGATGGTCCACCGCGGCGTCCACGCCGCGCCGGGAGCCACCATCTGGTGCGGCCCGCCATCCATTGCCGCGGGCAGGTGCATGCCGTGCCAGTGCACGGTGGAGGCCTCCGGCAACGTGTTGCGCACGGTGACGGCCACGTTCTCCCCGTGCCGCGCCCGCAGCGTCGGCCCGAGGTAGTCGCCGTTGAATCCCCACGTCTCCGTAGTCCGGCCGGGCTGGAATTCCCTTCGCCCGGCGCGCATGTCGAGTTCGAACGTGCGCGTCCCGTCGGCGCCCACCCGCGACGGCGCCAGCGGAGGAATGGCGAGTTCGTTCCGGAATTCCGTCTTCCCGGCCGTGGACACGTCCGCTCGGGCGTAGACCCAGGCGACGCCACCGACCACGAGGACCGGCAACGCCGCGACGCAGACGACAACGATGAGCAACCACCGCCGCTTGCGCGGCCGGAAATCCGAAGGCATGGACCGACGGTAGAAATGGCAAGTGCCCCAACGCATCCGGGAGCATCCCTATTTCCACCCCGGTCCACCCCTGATGCCCGCGTCCGGGCTTTCCGGGTGCGGGATCACGCACCGATCGGAAGCGGCTGGCGTACTGTGACCCAGAACACAGCCCGGGGTGTCACGTCCGGGTCCGGTCATTTGTCCCATGGTCGTCACCATCCGCCATTCCTGCCCCGGTGACCCGACCATTGGAGCACTGCCATGAACACCGAACATCGCATCGTCGTCCTCGGCGGCGGCTACACCGGCATGCTCGCCGCCGTGCGGCTGGCCCGGCGCACCCGAGCGCTCGACGTCCGGATCACGCTGGTCAACCCCTCGGCCCGATTCACCGAGCGTCTGCGCATGCATCAGGTGGCCGCCGGTCAGCAACTCGCGGACCACCGGATTCCCGCGCTGCTGGAAGGCACCGGGGTCGCCTTCGTCCAGGGCTGGGCCACGGCCATCGATCCGGTGAACCAAGAGGTGACCGTCGACGAGACGACTCGTCTTCCCTACGACGAATTGATCTACGCCCTGGGCAGCACCGCGGACACGACCATCGTGCCCGGCGCCGCAGACCATGCGTGGACCCTCGACAACCCCGCCACCGCACACCGGTTCGCCGAGCGCCTCACCGAGGTCGCGGCGCGCGGGGGCGCCGTCGCGGTCTGCGGCGGCGGCCTCACCGGCATCGAGGCGGCGGCCGAGATCGCCGAGAGTCATCCCGGCGCGCGCGTCACCCTGATCAGCACCGGCGAGCTCGGGGCCATGATGGGGACGAACGCCCGCGCGTACCTGCATCGTGCGCTCGATCGCCTCGGCGTCGCCCGCGAGACCGGCCGGGCCGTGGTGAAGGTGCTGCCCGACGCCGTCGAACTGGCCGGCGGCGAGTTGGTGCCCACCGACCTGACGCTGTGGACGGCGGGTGTTCGCGTGTCACCGCTGGCCGCGCGGGCGGGCATCGAGACCGACGCGCACGGGCTGATCGTGGTCGACCCGACCCTGAGGTCGGTGTCGCATCCGGCCGTCCACGCCATCGGCGACGCCGCCGCGGTCCGTCAAGCGTGGGGGCAGATCCACGGCACCTGCCAGAGTGGGATGCCTACCGCCGCCTACACCGCCGACGTCATCGCGCGGCAACTGCGCGGCAAGCGCGTGCGGCCGTTCCGCTTCGGGTATTTCCACCAGCCGGTCAGCCTCGGTCGCAAGGACGCGGTCATCCAGTTCACCAAAGCCGACGACCGCCCGCGCCGCGGCTACCTGGCCGGACGCGCCGCGGTCATCTACAAGGAGGCCGTCAGCAGCAGCCCGATACCGACCTTCGCGCTGAGCAAGCGGATGACGGTGTCGGTCGCGCTGTCGAAAGGTGGCCGAGCCACCAGGAGAATTCAGCCATGACCGACCGGACAACCGAGCAGGACCCGTTTCTCGAACACCGACGTCTGCTGTTCGCCACCGCGTACCGGATGCTGGGGACCGTCACCGATACGGAGGACGTCCTCCAAGACGCCTGGCTGAAGTGGAACGACACCGATCGGTCGACGGTGCGGCAACCCAAGTCCTACCTCGTGCGCACGGTCACCAACCTGTCGCTCAACCGGCTCACCTCGGCCAAGGCCACCCGCGAGAACTACGTGGGCCCCTGGCTGCCCGAGCCGTTGCTCACCGCACCGAACATCGCCGAGGAGACCGACTTGGCCGACACCGTCTCCACGGCGATGCTGGTGGTTCTCGAAACGCTCAGTCCTGTCGAACGCGCGGTCTTCCTGCTGCGCGAGGTCTTCGGCTACTCGCACGCCGAGATCGCCGAGACCCTGGACCGGCCGGAACCCGCGATCCGGCAGATCGCGCACCGCGCCAAGCAGCACGTGCAATCCCGCAGGCCGCGGTTCGACACCGACAAGGCGCAGCGCGACCATGTCACCGCCCGATTCATGGCCGCCTGCTCCGGCGGCGATCTCAACGCGCTGATGGATCTGCTCGCCCCGGACGTCACGTCGTGGTCGGACGGCGGCGGCGTGGTCACCGCGGCGCGCCGACCGTTGTACGGACCCGACCACGTGGCCCGCTGGATCCTCGGCGTGCTGGCCAAGCCGGTCGTCGCGGGCTTCGTGTTCGAATCCGCCTGCATCAACGGTGAACTCGGCGCGCTCGTATTCATCGGCGGCTCCCCGGTGGCCGCGTTCACCTACGACATCGTCGACGGACGAATCCAGAACCTCCGGTTCCAGGTCAACCCGTACAAGCTGAAGGGCCTTTCCATGGGCACCGACGCGCTCGGGTGATCTTCCGCCGTTCTAGGCTCCAGCCGTGACCAACCAGAGTGCCCTGTCCGCTGACGGCGGACAGGTACGGGCCTCGACGCTCGAGCTGTTCTTCGATCTCGTCTTCGTTCTCACCATCACCCAGCTGTCGCACGTCTACACACACCATCCAGGCTGGCAGGCACTCGCGCAGGTGGCGCTGCTGTTCGGGGTGATCTGGTGGATGTATTCCGGTTACGTGTGGCTCACCAACGAGGTCGCGCCGAACAGTTCCGCCCGGCGGACCTGGCTGCTGGTCGGCATGTTCGCCTTCTTCGTCCTCGCTCTGGCCATCCCGGACGCGTTCCACGGCACCGGCATCGCCTTCGGGTTCGGATACGTCCTGGTCACCGCCGTGCATACCGCGCTGTTCGCCTCGGCGGGCGGCACGTCGGCGACCACCGCGATCCGCCGGATCGCCCCGCTCAACGCCCTGGCCGCCGCCCTCGTGCTGGCGGGTGGGTTCGTGCACGACTGGGTGCAGTACGCCTGCTGGATATCGGCGTTCGCGGTGCAGGTGATCAGCCCCTATCTGGTCGACACGGGCGACTTCGTGGTCCGAGCCAGTCATTTCTGCGAGCGGCACGGGCTGGTCGTGATCGTCGCGATCGGCGAATCCCTCGTCGCCATCGGCGCCGGGCTGGCCGGAGAGCGGATCACGCCGGAGTTGATCGCCACCGTGGGCCTCGGTCTCTGCCTGGCCTACGTCCTGTGGTGGGCGTACTTCGGCGTCGACGACGAGCGCGGCGAGCATGTGCTGGCCGCGGTGCCGGACCGGGAACGGTCCCGGCCGGCCGTACTGGCCTACGGCTACGCCCTGTACCCACTGCTGATCGGCGTCATCGTGGCCGCGGCGGGCATCCAGATGAGCATCGCCCGCGGCGGCGTGGCGAGCCCGGTCGCCGTGGCCGCCGCGCTCTCCGGCGGCGTCGCGCTGTACTTCCTCGGTCAGTTCTTCTTCCGCCTGGCACTGCGGTTGCCGCGTCCCTGGGCGCGCCTGCTCGCGGCGCTCGCGGTAGCGGCCACCACCCCGATCGGCGTCTACTGGGTCTCCTGGGCGCAACTGGCCGCGATCGTGGTCGTGGCGTACGCCGCCGTGATCGCCGACGACTTGCTCACACTGCGGTCCGGCGAGCACAGCGCGTACTTCTGAATGCGCACACTGTCTGCTCCGGTCGGCCGGGTCAACGATTTCCGCCGGTCGTCGCGGGTCGGGTCGGTCTGTGCGCATCGGCGCTCACGCCACATGGCACGCCGTCATGTCCTCGTCGCGATCGTTCGTGCCGAGGCGGTACGCGTGCCGAGCGGCTGCGCTGCCCCGCCTCCGTTGTCGCCGTCGAGGACAATGGCGGCTGTGTGTGCCCAATCTGTCGAGGAACTTGCCGTCGAACCTCCCGCCGCCGCCCGCCGTCTGCTCGGGGCTACCTTGTGGTCGGGCCCGGTCGGTGTCCGGATCGTCGAAGTCGAGGCCTACGGGGGAGACCCGGCCGGGCCGTGGCCGGATCCGGCATCGCATTCCGGTCGCGGCCGGACCAAGCGCAACGGCGTCATGTTCGGCCCCGCCGGTGTGCTGTACGTGTACCTCAGCTACGGCATGCACACCTGCATCAACGTGACGAGCGGACCGGACGGCATCGCCAGCGCCGCGCTCATCCGCTCCGGCGAGGTCGTCGCGGGACTGGAGACGGCGCGCGCGCGACGTCCCGGCGCCCGATCCGATCTCGACTTGGCCCGTGGCCCGGGCAATCTCGGCGGTGCGCTGGGAATCACTCTGAGCGACTACGGAACTCCGCTGCTCGATCCGTCGTCGCCGATCCGGCTGGAACTGGACAGCCCCGTCGACGCCGCCGAGATCGCGAGTGGCCCACGGGTCGGCGTCAGCAGCGCGGCGGATGTGCCGTGGCGTTTCTGGCTTCCGGGTTCGCGGGCGGTGTCGGTGTACCGGCGCAGTCCGCGCGCTCCCTTGTCCGCCGCGCAGTCGGTCTGACGGCTCGTCGAGACTTTTCGCCGCGGCGCGATGAGTTTTCGCGAAGGTTCCCGTCCTATCAGGTGAACGCGCCACCAACCCGGCGCCACCGACCCGAAGGACAGAACCATGACCGCCATCGCCACCACCGGCACCGTCGCCGTAGCCCGCCCCGGCAAGGCGCTCAACCGCACCCTGTGGACCCTGCAGATCCTGCTCGGCCTGTTCCTGATCGTCGCCTCGGGCCTGCCGAAACTGGTGGGTCAGTCCGACGCGGTGCGGATCTTCCACGAGATCGGATTCGGCGACTGGTTCCGGTACCTCACCGGCCTGGTCGAGGTCGCGGGCGGCGCAGGTCTGCTCGTGCCGCGGCTGAGTGGACTGGCCGCCTCCGGCCTTTCGGTCACCATGGTGCTGGCGGCCGCCACCCAGGCATTCCTCTTGGGCGCTCCCGCGCTGGCTCCGTTCCCGCTGGTGCTGGCCGTCGTGTTCGCCTGGATCGCCTACCAGCGCCGCGACAGCATCGCCGCGGTCCGGGAAATGCTGCCGCGCTGAGTGCACGCGTAGTGGACGGTCGGTGGACTCCGGTCCACCGACCGTCGATGCGCATTACGGGGTAATACGTCGCGGTGGACGCCTGGGGCGCTCTGGGTCGGTGCGCTCACCAGGTGCTCGCTACCGTCGATCACTCTGCCGGGCTCGTCGTCGAACGACCGTCTCGACCGCGAGCCTCGGCCATTCACCACGAACTCTCGCGCGAGTGCGGCGAGCGCCGCGTAGCGGTCCGATGCGGCACGGAACCTCGCACCTGTGCTCGTTCACCGAACGCGGCGAGACCGGACGGCGATCCGTCTCCGCGAACGGGTCGGGCGGACACCTCGACCGCTCGCATGTAAATCATTCGACCGACACCGCCGCGCGCCCGAGACCGAGGTGCACACGTGGCCCCGAACCTCGTGCGGAAAGATAGGACATCGTGAGCGGCGACATCATCGACGAACTGACCTGGCGCGGTCTGATCGCGCAGTCCACCGACCTGGATGCCTTGCGTGCGGCGGCGGCCGCCGGGCCGCTGACCCTCTACGCCGGCTTCGATCCCACCGCGGCCAGCCTGCACGCGGGCCATCTGGTGCCGTTGCTCGCGCTGAAGCGTTTCCAGCGCGCCGGACATCGACCCATCGTGCTGGCCGGTGGCGCCACCGGGTTGATCGGTGACCCGCGCGACGTCGGCGAGCGGACCATGAACTCCACCGACACCGTCGCGAGCTGGGCCGAGCGGATCCGCTCCCAGCTCGAGCGTTTCGTCGACCTGGACGACTCCCCGACCGGAGCGGTCATCGCCGACAACATGGACTGGACCGGGCCGCTGTCCGCCGTCGACTTCCTGCGCGATATCGGCAAGCACTTCTCGGTGAACGTCATGCTGGCGCGCGACACCATCAAGCGACGACTGGACGGCGAGGGCATCTCCTACACCGAGTTCAGCTACATGCTCCTGCAGGCCAACGACTACCTGCAGCTGCGCCGCAACTACGGCTGCACGCTGCAGGTCGGCGGCTCCGACCAGTGGGGCAACATCATCGCGGGCGTCGAACTCAACCGCCGGGTCGACGGCGCGGCCGTGCACGCCTTGACCGTTCCGCTGGTGACCTCGGCGGACGGCAAGAAGTTCGGCAAGTCCACCGGCGGCGGCAGCCTGTGGCTCGATCCCGAGATGACCAGCCCGTACGCCTGGTACCAGTACTTCGTGAACACGGCGGACGCCGACGTGGTGCGCTACCTGCGTTGGTTCACCTTCTTGTCCCGCGAGGAACTCGACGAACTCGAGCGTGCGACCGCCGAGCGTCCGCACGCCAGGGAGGCGCAGCGCAGGCTGGCCGCCGAGATGACAACCCTGGTCCATGGCGAGGCCCACACCCATGCGGTGCAACTGGCCAGCCAGGCGCTGTTCGGCCGAGGTGAACTGCGTGAGCTCGACGAGGCGACGCTCGGCGCGGCCCTGCGCGAAGCCGCCGTCGACGGTGAGGTCGCGCAGATCAAGGCGGGTGAATCGAACACCATTGTGGATCTGCTCGTCGCGACCGGCCTGTGCGAGAGCCGCGGCGCCGCCAGGCGCGCGGTGAACGAGGGTGGCGCCGCCGTGAACAACGCGAAGATCTCCGACATCGAATGGACGCCTGCCGAGGCCGACTACCTGCACGGACGCTGGCTCGTGCTGCGGCGCGGCAAGAAGAACCTGGCGGGGGTTCTTCGGGCAGGTGCATGACGGTCGCGGTGGCTTGAATCACATCCGTGTGATTCAAGCCGCCGATCACTCCGATCGCGCACCGTTGACCTGCGGAAACGCCAAGTTGTTCAGGCGATTTGACGTAGCGTTATCCGCCGCGTAACTTAGTCCAAGTCAGAGCGACACGGACTCCGACCCGGAGCCAAGCGAAGCGGAAACGCCGAGCAGGACCGGGAAACGAGGTAGTACGAGGAGCGCCTGTCAGCCCAGTATGACGCAGATCGGCCGATGGTCTTGACTTCGGTTGGTTGCTTGGTTAGGCTGGGAAAGTTGCCTCACAGAAGGTCCGGTCGAGACTGGCCCGGATGTGTGTGCGTGTGTTCTTTGAGAACTCAATAGTGTGTCGATGAATGTCAGTGCCAAATATTTTTTGGTTCCGGCCTTTTCACTCCCCGTGTGGAGGGTCGGACATTTTTAGTCAGCTAATTTCCGGCTGGCGATTGTTTTGCTGGGTTTTCGGACTCTAGTTTAGATATTTCTGATTC